>JAANXH010000051.1 GCA_018263355.1 Candidatus Woesearchaeota archaeon | reverse complement strand
CCAGAAGCGAGGCTTATGGATGCCAAGCAAAGCACGAATGTGTGGAGTGACTGCATCATAATGCTACTGGCTAAACTCAGAAATCTATGATTTATGTGTTAGGAACGTAAGTGATATTATGTGAGGTCTTAGAAATTGAAGATTTCTGAGATGATCAGAAAAACAACGTTTTTCATACATATTAAACCTGTAAAATTTTCAAATAACTAAACTTTGAAAACCACAGGTTTTTATTTCTTAGAACTTTGTATTTTAAGTATTGTTTTTATTTCATCAGAAGATACTGCGCAACCATTTAGTTTTGCACCCCATAAGACAGATTCAAGCAAAGTTCTTTTTGGATTTTTCATTATTTTTTCCTGAAATCTGCTGATGTATAAATCAAGTAAACCTGTTTCATATGCTATGGTAAGCAGCTCCACACTTCTGAGAACTTTTATGTTTTTCCAGTACACTTGTAATTGTTTTATTTTATCATGATCAACATGCACTTTTGTGTGCAGCTTTCTTCTCATATATTTTGCAAGTTGATGTGGTTTTTCAATTAAATACCTGGTTGTTCTTTCATCTGTAACCAATGCAGGTGCATTAAGATGATTTGCAAGAGCTATTGCTTCTATCTCTCCTCTATGAACAATTTTTACATAATTACCTTTAGCTTTCAGTGATCTGTTTGCAAGATTTAAAATATTATTTGTTGTTTTTCTAATATCCTTTTTCTCATATATTTTTAAAACTCCACTACTAATGTGCTTCATTACTTGAATTGCTTCAAATTTATAACGCTTTGTCTTTAATGGTTTATCAATTAATTCTTTTTTTACTGCATATGGTATGTAAAACTCTCCATTAAATCTTTGTTTTAATGGATCCATAACCCACAGTAGATTATTTAATGCAAAAGTTATAATTGGGCCAGAATCAAATACTAAAGCTTTCATTCAAACAAACCTCTTGTGAACTGAATTTTTTCTTTTATATCTGGTGGTTTGCTGTGATCTGTTATTTGTGTTTTACCAACATAATTCATCAACTCCCACTGAGAGATTCCCAAAACACTGGCTGCCTGTCCAATAGATATCCCATGATCATACAATTTTGTCCCTTTTTTTATCTCAGCTTGCCTAATCACTTTTTCAATATACATCTTAAGCTTAAGATCTGATTTAGAAATATGTTGTAAAATTTTTTTGGTAATTGCCTTATAGCTTGCAACATCATCTCTTTTTAAAAAATTTATTCCGTTTTCTAGTAATTTTATGTATTTTTTTCCATCCAAATTACCTCTTTCTAAAACCTTTGACAAAGAATACATTATTACTGCATTTGAAATTGAATACTGGTCCTGAAATATGCTTGCATTATGAATAGTATGATTACTTAATTCTTTTAATTCAAAATAATCTCCTCTTTTTAGGATTTTTATAGCGTTCTTAGCTGCATTAATCAAATCTTTTTTTACTGTTTCATTCATGCATTTAAATTTGAAGCATGTTTTTATAAATCTTTCTTTGAATCTATAATTTAATGAATATCTAAACAAGCGAAAGTTTTTTATACATTGAAACAATCCAGAAACTAGTAAAAAGAGATAAGATGGTAAACTGGTTACAAAGAATAATAAATAGATTGTTTAGAAACTTCTTCAAAAAGAAAGGTCATGTAAAGCTTGGGTTATACGGACCCCCAAATGGAGGAAAAACTACCCTAGCAAACCGTATTTGTAAAGACTGGCTGGGAGAAGAGATGGGTTCTGTTTCTAATATAGCTCATGAAACCAGAGAAATTCAAATTAAGGAAGAGATTCATATTAAATCTGATGGTAAAGAATTAAGTTTTAATCTTGTTGATACTCCAGGAATTGCAACAAAGATAGATTATGAAGATTTTATAAACGCTGGAATGAAAGAAACTAAAGCAAAGAAAAGAGCAAAAGAGGCAACAAAAGGAGTAATTGATGCTATCAAATGGCTTGATGAAATGGAGGTTGTAATTGTTGTATTAGACTCTACAAAAAATCCATATTCACAAGTAAATATTACTATGATTGGGAACCTGGAAGCTAGAAATATTCCTGTTTTAGTTGTTGCAAATAAAGTTGATCTTAAAAAGTCAAATGTGAAAAAATTAGAAGCTGCTTTCCCTCAATATGAGATTGTTGCAATTAGTGCTAAGTATGGAGATAATATTGATGAATTTTACAAATCATTATTTAAACTGGCGGGATAAAAATGTTAACATTACACTTTGTACCACATTATAAGATCGAGTCACTGAGTTCTGACCAGAGAATTAAAAAACTCCTTAAATTAGCTAAGCAAAATAAGATTGTTGTACTAGAGGGAAGATTAAGAAAAGAAGAAGAAACTGAGCTAATCAAACAAACTATGGAAGAGATCAATACAAAGTTTAAAGGTATTGAACTTGCAGTTATCTATCCTGAATCTGAGTCAAACAGTTTAGTTACAAGAGCAAAAAATGAAGTTATTAACTTTCTTTTAGGTGAGCGGCAAGGCATGACAATAATTGGACCTGCAACAATTGTAAAGAAAATTAAAAAAGATCCAGATCAGATCACTTTACTAACAAAAGAAAAACAAAAGAAAAAAAGGAAAAAATAAACAATGCCACACCAATGCGTTAGATGCAACACAATATATGATGATACTGCTAAAGAGATTTTGAAAGGTTGTAATTGTGGGGGAAAGCTTTTTTTCTATATTAAAAAGAAAAGATTAGAAGAATTAAAAGAAACCACAACCAAACTAACAAAAAAAGATAAAAAACAAATTGAAGAAGATGTGCTTGAGCTAGTTGGAAAAGAAAAAATTGACCAGGACCAACCAGTTATCTTGGATTTTGAATCTATCCGTATTCTAAAACCTGGGCAGTATGAACTTGATTTAGTACATTTGTTTAAAAAACAGCCACTTGTATACAAACTAGAAGAAGGTAAGTATGTTATTGACTTACCGGTAACATTTGGCCAGGAAAAAGAAAGAATTGAGTAAACTTTATCACTTTAATACGAAAAATTTCCGGATTCTGCTCCTCAACAAATAATAATCTTATTTTCTCCTACTTATTTATGAATCTTAAAGTTAAAGACTGGCCAAATAAGGAAAGGCCAAGAGAACGGCTTATTAAACAAGGGGTAGAATCTTTAAGTGAATCTGAACTAATTGCCATAATTCTTAGGACAGGCTATGCAAAGCAAAATGTAGTTGAACTAGCAAAGTCAATACTTAAAAAATACAATTTAAGAGAACTATCCTTAGCAACATATGAAGAGATGAATCAATTTAAGGGAGTAAGTAAAGCAAAGGCTTGTCAGCTCCTGGCTTGTTTTGAAATTTCAAAGAGACTTTCTGTCCAATCTGCTGCTAAAAAAAAATTTATTGAATCAAGTGAGGATGTTGCATCTATTGTTTTCCCAAAGTTAAGGTTCATAAAAAAAGAAAAATTTATGGGGATTTACTTAGACTCTAGGAATTCTGTTATCAAAATTGAGACTATCTCAGTTGGAAATCTAAATTCCTCGGTTATACATCCAAGAGAATTATTTAAAGCAGCTATTCAAAGCAGTGCGAATTCTGTTATTATTGCCCACAATCACCCAAGTGGAAATCCTAGTCCCAGCAAGGAAGATATTTATATTACAAAAAAAATAGTAAGTGCAGGCAAGGTTGTTGGAATACCTGTTCTGGATCATATTATAATTGGGGAAGAGGATTACATAAGCATGGCAGAAAAAAATCTTGTTAATTTTTAGTCTTGAATTTTTTGAGCAATCTGTGCAGCATTAATTACTTTGTCTCCTGCATTTAATCTCATTATTCTAACTCCTTGAGTGTTTCTTCCAATTTCTGAAACTCCACTTACTGGAACCCTGATAAGAATTCCATTTTTGCTTACTAACATGAGTTCATCAGTTTCATTTACTGTTTTAATATCAACAACTTTTCCATTTCTTCTACTGCATTTTATGTTTATAACTCCTTTGCCTCCTCTTCTTATGAGTCTGTACTTTGATATTTTTGTTCTTTTTCCATATCCATTTTCAGTAATTGAAAGCAAAGTTTTTTCTTTATCTCCTAATACCATTCCAACAACATAATCTTGCCTTCCCAAAGTTATTCCTTTTACACCTTGAGTAGATCTACCTGTAGACCGTACATCACTTTCTCTGAATCTGACTGCCTGACCTTGAGCTGTTCCAATTATTAATTCTTGACTTCCCTCTGTTTTAACTACATCTACCAATTCATCATCTGATTGTAGTTTTATAGCTATTATTCCTCCTTTTCTTGGGTTAGAATATGCTTCTAGTTCTGTTTTATTTACAGTACCATTTTTGGTTACCATAACTAGATACTCTTGATTCTTAAAATCTCTAATTGGTATCATAGCTGTTATTTGTTCATCTTTTTCTAACCTCAACAAATTAACTATCGCCTTTCCTTTTGCCTGTCTTGAAGCATGAGGCAGATGATAAACTTTAACCCAATAGACCTTGCCTTTGTCTGTAAAAAATAGGATATAAGAATGTGTGCTTGCTGTAAACACATGTTCCACAAAGTCAGATTCTTTTGTTGATGCAGCAATTATTCCTTTTCCTCCTCTATGCTGAACTTTGTATAACTCTGGTTTTGTTCTTTTAATATAACCTGAATTTGTAATTGTGACAACCATTTGCTCTTCTTTTATAATATCTTCATCAAGAATTTCTCCTTCATCTTCAATTATATTGGTTATTCTCTCATCTCCAAATTCATTTTTTATTTCAATAGTCTCCTGCTTTATTATCTCTAATACTCTCTGATTTGAAGCAAGAATCGACTTATATCCCTTGATCTTTTCTTCTAATCCCTTGTTTTCTGCTTTTAATTTATCAATTTCAAGTGCAGTAAGTCTCTGCAGTCTCATTCTAAGAATAGACTCTGCCTGCTTTTCACTTAGTTCATAATTTTCTTGAATAGCTTTAATTGCAAAATTCGCATCATCAGAACCCTTAATTAATTTTATTATTGGATCAATATTTTTCAAAGCTATGAGTAAACCTTTTACAATATGGATTCTTGCCTGTGCTTTTCTAAGGTCATACTGTGTTCTTTTAACAATAATTGTTTTTCTATGGTCAATAAAATGTGAAATGAACTGCTTAAGAGTTAGTTGTTTAGGCTCTTTATTCACTAATGCAAGCATATTAGCACCAAAAGTAGTTTGTAGTCTGGTGTGTTTGTATAATTGATTTAGGACAACTTCTGCATTAGCATCTCTTTTTAGAAAGATTACTATCCTCATCCCATTTCTATCAGATTCGTCTCTTAGATCTCTTATTCCCTTTACTCTATCTGATTTTACACAATCTGCAATTTGTTTTATTAGTCCTGCTTTGTTTACCATATAAGGAATTTCAGAGATTAAGATAACTGGTTTTTTCTTTACCTCAGTAATTTCAGAACGTGCTCTGACTTTTATTCTTCCTTTCCCTTTTTTATATGCCTCTATTATTCCTTTTTGTCCAACAATAATTCCTGCAGTTGGAAAATCAGGTCCCTTAATTATTTTGTTAAGCTGATCTATTGTGATTTCAGAATTATCTATTTGAGCAATTACTGCATCTGAGACCTCGGATAAATTATGAGGAGGAATATTTGTAGCCATTCCTACTGCAATACCTGATGAGCCATTTATTAGTAAATTAGGAACCTTTGCTGGTAGTACAACTGGTTCTTTCAAAGAATTATCAAAGTTATCCTTAAACTCAACAGTTTCCTTTTGAATATCTAACAGCATTGGTTCTGAGATTTTGGACAATCTTGCTTCAGTATACCTCATTGCTGCTGCTGAATCTCCATCAACTGAACCAAAATTACCCTGACCCTGTACTAAAGGATATCTTAATGAAAAACCCTGAGCCATTCTTACAAGAGTATCATAAACAGCTGAGTCTCCATGTGGGTGGTATTTACCCAAAACTTCACCTACAATTCTTGCACATTTTCTAAAAGGTTTGTTATGGACTATCCCCATTTTTTGCATAGCAAATAAGACTCTTCTATGCACAGGTTTAAGACCATCTTTAACATCTGGCAAAGCTCTTCCAACAATTACACTCATTGCATAATCTAGATAACTTTGCTGCATCTCATGTTCAATTATCCGTTTAACTATTTTTTCTGACATATTATTAAAAAATGAGCTCAGAACATGCCCAATTCAGTATATATTAAAAACAATTGGTTATATATAAAGCTTTTGGTATTGGGTTTGCTCTAGAAGGCCCACAGTAATAAAATTTAATAGTTTCAGCTATTTCTCTATTTTAACTAGATGCTCTCTAACAGAAAAACTTCTACCACAGTACACACATCTTTTTCTCTTTTTGTAAATGCTCTTGCTTCCTTTACTAGGCACATACTTCATTGTTTGCCTACATTTAGGACATCTAAGAATTAATGCCATTTTAATCTTTTAAGTTTTCACTTTCTTTATCTGGTTTAGATTTTTTAGAATTGTTTTGATCAGAAGTATTGTTTTGATCATTAGATTCATCATCTAGATCTTCTTGTTTTTTTTCCTGCTCACCTTCATCTTCTTGTTCATTGTCTTTTTCTTCGTTGTCATCGGTTTCCTTATCCTCTTCACTACTAGCTTCCTCTTCTGGAATATCAACAATACTAATGTGGGGCTCTTCTTTGTCCTCATTTACCACTTTTATTTGAGTTTGAGTTTCTGATGCAGGTTGGATTTGGTTTTCTTCTTTTTCTTCATATACTTCTAAATTTCCAAGTTTTTCATCATAAGGTTCTATACCTTGTTTTTCAAGATTTTCAATAATCAGATCATCTTCTGATAATTCTTCAAAATTTGCAAATTTTTCTTTTACTTCTTGTTTTCCATTTAGATCAAAGTACTCATAAAATCTTTGGGCAAGCTTAATCATGTAAGATCTACCATGTGGTTTTTTGGTAATATATCCCATCTCAACAAGCTCTTTAATATGACTATAACATTTATTCCCCCTAATATCCACCACATCTGATTGTAAAACCGGGGCTTTCCAGGCAATCACTGCTAAGCTTGACATTATTGCCCTGCTCAGTTCTGTGTGAGGCATGATATTTAAAACTGTATCCATGTATTTTTCTCCTACAGTAAGCTTCCAGGTATTTGCTTGGTTACTTAAAATAAATGCAGAATTCTTTTGTTCATAATCTTTTTTTAGTTGTTTTAGTAAGTTTCTAGTTGTATTTAAATCTAAATTAACATGGGATGCTAACTTTTGTTCTTCTATTCTGTCACCAACAGCAAACAGAACTGCTTCAATTTTCTTTTTTTGTGTTTCCTGCAAGTTGATACCCCTTTTTAGTTTTTTCAACTTTCCCTTTTTTGATAAAAACATCTAAAAAAGGTTTAAGCTGCTTTGGAACAATTCCTATTTTTTTTGACAAATCTTCTAAGGAAAGAATTTTGTTTTCTAAAGATAAGGTAATTAAATTTTTTAGTAATGCTTCTCCATTTCTCTTCAATAACTGGTTTTCAGCATTAAGATTAGCAACATTATTGCTTATTGCATGCAGCTTTGACAATAGATCATTTAAAACTGATACAAGATCAGTTGACTGAAGACTTAGCTTATCAGGACTGGTTATTTCAACTGAAGAAGGCATGTAATCAAAACAAAAGTCAAGTAATTTACTTGTTGAATTGAATTGAAGCTCAAGTTCTGCAAAAGTACTAAAAAAAGATTCTACTTTTTTTGGCTCAAAAGTTTCCTTCTCCAATATCTTAATTAGTTTTTCTTCTTTAATTTTGTCTAAAACAATGTCTAATGACTTAGAAACATGCTCTTTTGGCTTTCCAACTATCTCAATTATTACTTTTACTATTATTTTTTGATTTTCCGGCATAATAAAACTAAAAACAGAATATGTTTAAAAAGGTTTTGAAAGCTTTGGTTTTAAATACCCCAGAAAATCTTTGATTTTCGCTGGGTTTTGATAGGAGCAATGCAATATTTCAGTAATTTAATACTCAAATTGATTTGACCTACCAATTTAAATATTTAAACTGATTTTCTAACTATATGCATGAGATTCAAAGAAAAATAATTCACAATTTAAGATATAATCCTGGCTCCAAATTCGCTGATTTAAGTATAAAATCTGTTGATTCAAACAAATTATCTTATCATCTTTCAGAATTAGTTAAATCTAAACTTATTGAAAACAAAAACTCAAGATATTATCTAACAAAAGAGGGGAAGAAATTATTGAACTTTCTTACAGACAAAACAGCTAAAACCAGAAAGCAACCTGTTTGTGTTGTTGGCCTTATTCCTGTTAAAGAAGACAAGACATTAGTACAAAAGAGACTTAAAGAACCTTGGTATGGTTATTGGCTATTAATTGCAGGTAAGATTGAATTTGGTGAGAGTTTCAAACAAGCAGTGGATAGAGAGTTATTAGAAGAAACCGACCTAAAAGGAAATAGCAAATTTATTGGAATGGTTTCTTCAAGATCTTATGATAAAGATGAATTAACTTATCATGTGCATATGTATTGTTACAGGATAACAAACCTTAAAGGAGAACTTGCAAAAGATGTAAAAGAAGGGAAAAACAGATGGTTAAGTGATGAGGAGATTTCAAAAAATAAAATGCATCCTCTTGATTACTTTATCTATAAAAAAAGAAATGAAGAAGGGTGGCTGCTTGAACAGGAAGAGTATTTTGATGGTGAAAAACTGTTGAAAACTAAAGTAAAACCTCTTGAATAACTAATCCAATTAGTCTCAATCCCTTAATCTAAGAAAGATGAATCTACTCGTAAATATTTCAGTTTTACAACAATTATTCGAGCTAACCAGTAATACTATTTCTCAATTGAACACACACCACCTGGGCAGGCAGGAGTTACCTCTGGTTTATTAATTATGCCCGATTTAATTAGTCCGAAATATATTTTACAGCCCACACATATTCCAAAAGAAGTTTCTAGCCATAGCAATAAAAGACATGTGCTACATATTGAAAATGGAACTACTCCTCTGATTTGAAAGACAATTGATATAAATATCATTGCCGCTGCCATGGCTAGTCCCAATGACCAAGCAAATCTTTTCTGGATAGCTCCTGTGTACTCTGGTCTTTGTTTCTTAACAATTAAACTACCTAATTTATAAAAAGGTGCAATATGTGGATCAATAATTCTAAGTAAAAATTCCAAAGTAAATGCTAGTATAGTTATAGTTAATAAAGTAAAATCTCTCATAAATAAAGTTATTACAAAAGTTATAATTCCAATAATGAGCATTATCCCAGCACCAGCCCGTGCATCTTTTTCATTAACTACACCATAATTTGCTGGCTTTCCATCTATTTTTAGATTTTCTATTTTTTTTCCATATACCATTTTATTTTATTCATAGTAATTCATTTATAAAGGTATAGTTTAAGGGTTATGAATTAGATTATAGACCCTCAGGAGTTTTTTTAAATCACAAAAACACTCTGTTATCCCGAAACTGGTCTACACCACGAAAGTGATTTACACATATGCTTTTCAGACCTCTTTTTATAAAAGAATCATTCATGGCCAGATGAGACTTACAGCGTTCCTCCATAAAGCGTAGCGAAGTGGAGGGTTGCTGTACGGAGAATAGCATTTTTTCTACCTACAAAAATGGGTCTGTGCCAAGAATGAATGATTCTTTTGTTTTTTATATATAAACTAAAAACGTGATAGCACAACTTTGCCAAAACACAGAAACCTTTTTATACTATCTAAAATTACTTTTTGATATGGATGCAGTAGTAGTCAATTTTAGAAGAGGAAGACACAGACAGAAAACTAACCAGCTTATTTTACAAATAAAAGGCTCAGATGATAAGAAAAAAGCTGAAAAGTATGTTGGTAAAAAGGTTGTTTTTACTTCTCCTGCTGGAAAAAAGATTAATGGAGAGATAAGCTCAGCCCATGGGAATAGTGGTGCTGTCAGAGCAAGATTTGAAAGAGGTCTTCCTGGTCAGATTCTTGGTAGAAAAGTTAAAGTAGAGTAAATTCTTTCTATGTATCTTAACTTATACTAAGATAGAGCAATTAAAATTGCTGTTTTTCAAAAAGTTTAAAAAACCCTAGTACTATGTACTTGTTATGAAACATTTAATCACTTTTCTTGGTACTGGACAGGGTCCAATGGTTATTGGAAAGCAGATTAGAGCCTCAGGAGGAATAGTTGTTAATGCATATGATCATCAGATACACATAGATCCTGGTCCAAGCTCTCTGGCTATGGCAAAAAAATATTATATTAATCCCAGAGCTACAAGCGTAATTTTAGTTTCTCACAGTCACTTAAATCATTGTAATGATGTAAATACTGTAATTGATGCAATGACTTTTGGTGGCTTAGATAAAAAAGGTATTTTGATTAGCAATAACTCATTGGTTAATGGGTCTGAAAATAAACCTCCTTATTTAACAAAATTTCACAAAAACTGTTTAGAGAGATTTATTGTGCTCAAACCTAATCAAAAAGCTGCTGTAGACAATGTTGAAATCCATACTACTTTTGCAAAACATTCTGTTGAATGTATGGGTTTTAAACTTGTAACTCCAGAATATGCAATATCTTATTTATCTGATACAACCTACAGTGCAGAGATTGGAAAACAGCACCTTGGTTCAGATATTCTTATTTTGAATGTTGTAAATCCGGATAATTCAAAATCAAAATATAATCTAAATACAGAGGATGCAATAAGAATTATTTCTGAAGTACAGCCAAGGTTATCTGTAATTACTCATTTTTCTGAACAAATGCTTAACCAGGATCCTCTAATGCAGGCAAGATCCATAAATAGGGCCACAAAAAGACAAGTTGTTGCTGCTAAAGACGGTCTAACTCTTAATCCAAGAACATATTCCTCAAAAAAACGACAGCAGAAATTAAGATATTATTAATACAATAAATAACCCAGTAAAACATCCTGCAGAGATAAACGGCATTGCAGGATAATATCTGTTTTTCTTAGTCTTCATCAATAGTATTGCTAAAGCAATTCCTGCAGTAATTGTGGTTATGAACGGAGCATAAGAATTTTGTATAGATTTCATTACTACTCCTGAAAATAATAAAGGAAAAGCAATATCTCCTCCACCTAATATTGCTGACTTTATTTTAGCTCGCTTTGTTTTTTCTTTATGTTTTTTCCTCTTTTTGGTTTTAATTCTTAACTGTTTGTATGGCAAAGCTAGCCCTGCAAACACTCTAGATTTTTTTTGAAACTCTGCTAATTTTACCATATGTTTGCTTTTCCAAACTGCATAAGCATCATATAAAGATATTAATATTAAGATTGCACTTATAACTGCAATAGATGGAATCATTGGAACTAAAATCGCTGCAATCCCTCCATACAATAGGATTTCAGTTAAATTGTGCAGGAAGGGATTTGGTTTATAAACTTTAAAATAGCTTAATATCCCTGAGATAAAATATACAATATATGGTGTGGATGAGACTAGTCCTAACTTGACTATGGCTTTACTAAGCCAAGGAGAAAGTGCATATGATAAACCAAACAATACTGCAAACATATACCAAAGTTTCCACAAATTTGTTTTTTTGAATTTTATCAGTAAAAGAACTGCAGAGGTTCCAACAAGAATTGAACCAGGAATAACAATAAATATCTCCCACCAAGTTAGCTCAGTAGGAGGAGTCATTCCTGCTGCACTGTAAGTTTCATTATTTGTAACTGTTTTTCCTGTTGATTGGCTTAAAGGCATATCTAAATACTGGCTAAGAATACCCAAACCAATTAACTGGGCAGCTAAAAACAAAATAATAATAAAAATTGTTGGCTTTAGTGGATGTTTCATGTAATTGGGTAAAAGGACAAGTTTTTTTAAAGTTATGTATTTACTCTAAAATAATGCTTGCACATACAATTGAAATACGAGTTTTTTGTAAACCTGGAGAAGATCCTAAAAAAATCTATGAAAAGTTACTCTTTTTTCTGCCTTTTGATTTATATAAACAGAAGATTAAAGTTAAAAAGAGAAATGTTACTGGGTTTAATGAAAAGCAGATTATTATTCTTAGTGTATTATTAAGCAAAAAAAAGCTAACTAAAAAAGTTATTTTAAATTTAGTAGAAAATCTCAATAATGACCAAAGAAAACTAATAATCAGAAATGCTGACAAACAAATTGATGATGACTTAGATTTATATATTAGGTTTGATAAAAATAAATTAATTAAAGAAGACAAACTCTTGATAACACAAAAAGGAAATTGCTTTCATATAAGGCTGTCTCTCGCTGTTTTTCCCAAAAAAAAGCACAAAGCAATCCAACTTGTTGAAAAAATATTTTCAAAAGCCTTATAAATGAATACTTGTTACCCTTTTGTATGCAAGGAAGACAAAAGTCTAGAAGTTCAAGAAGAGTATTTAAAAAGACACCTGGGGGGAAAACAGTACTTCATTTTATTAGAAGAAAGCCTAAAAAAGCAAAATGCGGCAAATGTGGAGCAGTTTTACCAGGAGTACCTGCTCAAAGAAGATTTCGAATCAAAAAAATGTCAAAAACACAGAAAAGACCTTCAAGACCTTATGGGGGAGTTTTATGCTCTAAATGCACTAGAGAAAAACTTAGACAACAGGTGAGACAATGATTGATATTGGAAGGGTTTGCATGAAAATAGCAGGTAGAGACGCTGGTAAATACTGTGTTATTGTTAAAAAGATTGATGACAATTATGTTTTGATTGATGGACAAACAAGACGTAAGAAGTGTAATGTTAAGCATCTTGAACCAATCAACAAAAAAATCAAAATTAAAAAAGATGCACCACACAGCACAATTGTTAGCGAATTAAAAAAATTAGAAATTATTGTTGAACCTAAAGAAAAAAGACCAAAAAAATCTTTAGAATCTAGTTCTAAAAACAAAAAGAAATAAATATACCTTATCTTAAAGAGTATATATGGATGTTGATTATCTTAAATTACTTGGAGAAAGTTGGTACGGATTTAAAAAGAATCTTAATTTATTGTATCCTGTACTGATTTATTTAGGTTTTGTTTTTGTTTTTATGATATTTGTATTTTTTCAGACATTAACAGTTCTAGGTATAGTAGGAATAGGTTTTACAGACGATATCACAGCTTTTTTTCAAAACCCTATTGCTATAATATTTATAATTTTATTTGGATTTATTGATGTGATCGCTTTGATGTGCGTTGCATTATTTTCCAGATCAATGCTACTTGGTATGCTAAAAGATGTTGCAAAAAAAAGCAAAACTAAAACTAAGAACATGATGAAATATGGGAAAAAGTTTTTTAAAACATATTTTACATTTACTCTAATAAGATTCGGGTTTGTATTAGCACCATTAATTATTCTTGGTGGAATTGTTCTTGTATTCTACCAATTCTCAGATTTTGTTGCAGCAATTTTTGGGTTTCTATTTTTAATAATTTATGTGCTTTATTTAATATGTATATCTGTATTCCTTTATTTTTCCGAGCCAGTAATTGCCAGTAAAAAGGGTAAAGCTTGGGAATTAATTAAAAAAACATTCAGCTATACTAAAAGAAATCTTTTACATACAGTAATCACTTTTGCTTTAGTGTTTGCATTATCTTTTGGAGTTAGTATTATTTTTTCCATGATTAAAATGCCAATAAGCATTCTTTCTTCTGTAGCAAGTGTTAGTGCAACACCAGCCTTTTCAATTATATCCTCAATAATCAGTGTAATTATTTATTTAATACAATCTGCAGTAAATATTTGTCTAGGATTAGTTGTAAGTATATTTATGTTTAAATCATATTATGCTAAGAAATAGAGAAAGATTAACCAAATTCTAATCTAATACTATGTTCTAACAAAACCTAAATTAAATCATGTAAAGAAAATCTGCTGTTCAGAGCTAATCTCACTTCGCTTTGCTTCGTTCCTGAGTTGCTCTGGCAACCGTACTCATTCCGCTTTGCTTCGTTCCTAGCTTAAAAGGTTTCACTTTTTAAATTATCTCCCCACCTAAACTCAGAACTTGAAAAAGTTATGAGTGGCGAACGTCAGTGACTCCAGGTGGGAGCTTTTACGCTATTCACTTTGATAAGCAGATGCATTCGTTCACTTTGTTCACTCGGCAGCTATCTTACGATAGCTTTTCAGACTCCAGAAGCGAAGCTTATGGATGCCGAACAAAACACGAATGTGTGGAGTGACTGCATTATAATACTACTGGTTAAACTCAGAAATCTATGATTTATGTGTTAGGAACGCTAGTGAGATAAGCCAGGGGCTGATGGGAAGCGTAGCTTCCTGAGCATGATCAGGACGAACAGCCTGACATTTAAACCCACGGACATTTTGAGTAAGTGAGAAATATAAGAAGAAAAGAAAAAAAATTAAATTTTAAGGACTTTTTTTGCTGGTTTCATATTCTTCCAAGCAAGCTCAAAAAATTCTTCAAGAGCTCCTGCAAAGAATGGTGTGTTTACCCAGATACCTACATCATAAGTTGGATGAACTTCTTTGTCCTCTAAGACCATGAATGTAAGTTCTTGTGAATCTATAAGAACAAATCTTGCTTTAGCATCTGTATGCCTTACCTCAGCAACTTCAGAAATGTCTTTTACAGCATTTATACATTCTTTTGTAAGTGGTGCTGCAATTCTTACTTTAACTCCTCGTTTTTTGACTTTTTCCAAAACAGGTTTTAATCCTTCTATTTTCCTAATAAATCCTTGAGAAGTTGTCATAATGGTAACTGATTCTTCTGCACCCTTTATTGTCAATTCCAGATGGTTATAAAGATTATGTCTGCCTCTCAGTGAGCCAGAAAGATCAGATGGTTCTACTAATTCAATACCCTCAGAATGTAAGTCTTTTAATTCTTTTAGTACTTCTGTTTTTTTCAAATCATCAAGTCTTTTTACTTTTTTGTCTGCATCACGCTTCATATTTTTCTTGACACGTTCAACAACTTCTGTTGGTGGTACAGCCAGATATTTAATTGGCTTACCAAACTTCATTACTACAAAACCTTTTTTTTCCAAGCTTTCTAAAACATCATAACTTCTAGACCTTGGAACATTTGCAATGTCACTCAACTCGCCTGCTGTTGAGACTCCCCTTGAAAGCAATGCAGTCCATATTTTTACTTCATATAGATTCAAAGAGAAATAAAGACGTAGCTTACTTAAAAATTCTTCTTTGACTATCATTTGTTCCCCTCCAATTAATTAACATTCAATAATAAATACAACTCATATTAATATGTTATGGTTTTTTGTGTCATCTCTCAGTGTAGATTGTTTTGCTCAAAATCTGTTAATAAATCATAACAACCACATAACAAAAGAGTTATTAATTTTTATTAACCCTTGCAAGTATTTAAACTTTATTGTACTAGCCCATATCTAAGAATAGCAGCGATCCCACCTAAAGAATCTAGTTTCTTTCCGGCAGTATTTTCTGAATTAATTATTGAAATTTCCCCTCCCATTTGCTCTACTTTTTGCATTAAAGAATTAACTTCAGAAAAAGATTTTTTTTGTCGTTTTTTATGTATAAATCCTGTACTTATCATAAATTTTTCTACAGCACCTGCTTTTATTGCATATCCTGTTTGTTTTAGTCCATATACTGCTTTATTATTTTTTGAAACTTCCTCTAATAATTCCTCTACTAACTGCACTTCCTGTGACATTCTTTGGTCATCAAGAACTTTTTTTATCTCATCTCTATTTAGTATTTCCTGGATAGCTGGTTTTTTTGCAGTATTACATGTTGCTAAAACAATCTTCTTTCTCATATTTTTGTTTTTTATTCTTTTAAATAACTCGTCCTTCCAAAAAGCTGGACTGGCAATTATTATTGACCTTAAGTCAAATCTTTTGTAGTATTTTTCTAAAACAGTAATTATCTCTTTATAAAAATCTCCTGTATTAATTGATTTATCAATTTTCTTTGACACATCACCCTTTATTTTAGACAAGATCTTATATCCTTTTTTTCTCAATATTGCAAAGAATGCATTTTCCCTATCTAGTACACATATCAAAATATTCGAAAGATTATCTGAAGAAGAATCCTTTAATTGTTTTAAATGGTATTTTAACCATTTTTCTTTAATTATAGTAATTTGCTTTCCAACTTTTAAATTAAAACTATGGTGGCTTCCATTGGGAACATTTTCTGATCCTTCTATTACTATTCCTTGCACTTTAAGAATATCAGAGTATTCATGAAGCTGTGTTTTTTCTACTTTAAGCTTCAGCCAAATAGTCTTTTTTATTATTGATTTTGTTTGATCATCCCTGCCTTTAAGTTTAATTTTTCTTTCAGTTTTTCCTTCTACAACATCATCTGGCTCAATTATTTGACTTAGGTACCACAGATCATCTAAACTAGTTATCTTAAGCTTAATTTTTCCATATTTTAATTGTTTTTTTAGGATTTGCATAATTTTAAATTATTCTGCAGTATATTTAAGGTTTTCTTAATATAATTAAATTTTCTTTTGCATAATTTGGTTTTTTTATTCAAAGTCTATATTATATAGAAAAACATTTATATATTAGGTTGTCTAAATTTGATTTAATGAAAAGGAAAAAAAGAGCTCAAGCCAATGTTGTTAATGCAGGTGATGCTTCTTTAGTGGTTTTAGTTATTATTGGTGCTATCTTACTTTATGTACTCTTGGTTCCACCAGATATAAGAGAAGACCTGTTAAATGATAATGAAACAGAGAGTAATGGTTCAGGAGACAATAATGATACAGATATTGTAAAAGTATTGCTTAAAGAAGAACCTGGAAGAATAGATTACTTAAGCGAGGATGAATATGAACATACTATTCCTTCTTTTTATCTGTACAAGACTACTGACTCTGAAGAGCTTAAAAAAATTAATCCATTTTATATTAAAAAAACATCTTTTGATAGTAAAACCAAGAATATAACTTTTAAAATTAATGACTTAGAAAACACAAAAAAAGTTATTTTATCATTTCAGGCAAAAACACATAAAGGATTACTAACTATTAGATTAAATGGTTATGAAATTTTAGTTGATGATATTAGAGTATATAATCCTAATCCTGTGTCGCTACCACAAGAGCTTTTGAAAGAAATAAATGTTTTAGAATTTTCAGTCTCTGGTGTGGGGTGGCAGTTTTGGAAAACAAATGAATATAATCTTGAAAATATTAGGCTTATTGGAGATGTTACTGATGTAAGCAGGCAAGAGTCAAAAAATGTTTTTTATCTAACAGAGGTTGAGTATAATAATCTGGAGCGTGTCCAACTTAAATTCTTACCTGAATGTAGACCTTCCAGAGTTGGTAACTTACAGGTTCTTGTGAATTTTCAAGAAGTATTTAATGGAATTCCAGATTGTGGAATATTAAATGTATATGAGATTAGTCCAGATAAACTTGAAAAAGGAACTAACAGAGTTGTTTTCAAAACTGATGAGGGAGATTACCTAATAGATAGACTTATGATTAAAACAAAATTAAAACCTGCTCCAGAGCTCGTGTATTACTTTAATGTAAATGATGATCAATGGAAGGCTATTGATGATAATGAGTATGATGTGAACTTGACAGTAGAGTTTGTTGAAAAAGGAGAACTAAAAGAGGGAAGGTTTATTATTAATGGCAAAGAAACTGGATTGTATACTAAGGATAGAATCTATTCTAGAAAAATTAACCACTTTATGCAAGAGGAGGGTAATTCTCTCAAAATAGTCCCAAGATCCAAACTAGATATTGTACAAGTTCTTGTTTTATTGGATTAGGAGAAGAATATGGCACAACCAAGAGTAGGAGCAATACCTAGACCAGATCCATTTGCAGAAATGGCTCAAGCTATGCATGATTTTGGTACACTTGTGAAAGACAAATTCCATGATTTTACTCATAGAGTAAAAGCCAAACTTCCAAAAAAACAACAAACAACAATTAAACAGAATATCCATCCAGCTGTGAAAGTTCACAATACAGTAGTCAGCAAAGCTCAACAAGCTCATTCATGGGTTACAACATGGTTTACTCACTTGATAAAACCTTTATTAATTATTACCTTTATTGGAATGATATTAGTTACTCTTTTTTTCACTTTTCGAGGTTCAGCTTATGCAATGGCTGAAAATACTCTTGGAAGTAAAGCTCTGTTAAAGGAAAATGGAAAAGTGAATTGGAGGAAAGTTGGAGGGGTTTATATAAAAAGCAGTGTCAAAAATGGGATTACTAAACTTGAAACAATTGGAGATTCTGTTGAAGCAAGAGTAATGGGTACATATACTCCAACTGAAAATAAAGATACAACTGAGTATGGCTTAAAATTTAATGTGATTAGTGACAGGATTGAGTTTCAAGGAAATGAAGATATTTCAGTAGATATTATTGTTAAACCAAAATTACTAGACATAGAAAATGTTGAGGATACACAAGCAATGACTTTTTGTAAGCTTGAAGATGATGATGTTGATGTTGTTCCTGAAAATGGTAAGTTCCATATACGAAATGATGTTACACATTTTGCAGCTTGCACTTTTCCACATACCATAAGTAATAAACCCACAGAACCAATTATTGTTACTTTAGCTTATCCATTTACATCATTTAGCTCTATGCAGATTAGTTATATGAGTGAACAAGATTATAAAGAATTATATAATGCCATCAATAGCCAATACAATATTGAAAACCAAGATGATCTACAAACTTATTTTTTGAAAGAAACAGGAATAGATCATGATCTCTACGCTGAATCAAAGCTAACCCCAATACTTGCTAAAGCAAAATTATCTGGAGTACAGCCTATCCAAAAAGGGCGAGAATACAAATTGATAGTAACTTTAAAGAACAGAGGAGAGGGAACTGCTTATCTAAAAGATTTGAAAATTGATGTTCCACAAGAATTTAGGATTGATAATCAATATATTCAGGATAGAATTTATAGAGGAACATCTGACCAACTAGGTGAGGTGATTGAATCTGGATCCATGGGAGAAATCAGAGAAGGATTAAAAATTAAGAAAGAAAAGGAAGTTTATTTTTTCATACCTATAGAAGTCACAGCTATGAACAATGTAATTGCGAATAAACAATTCTCAACATCAAGAGTAGATATTACGGCAGATTATAATTATGTTATTGCTAAAAGGAAACTTATCAAAACTCAAACTTGTAAGGATTTGCTAACTAATACTGAAGTTGAATTAGATGATCTTACACCAGAAGAAAGACAAGATTTGTTGGATAAGCTGCCAGATGAATGCAAAAAATATGTTGGTCTGGGTGTTGCTGGTGTTGAGCCTACAGATAATGTTGAACAAAATCAAGAAGAAGAAACAACAGGTGAGCCAACTTGAAAAGAGTTTTTATTATTCTGTTAATCCTAATAATGTTCTCGGGCTGCGATGGAATGGGCGGAGGAGGAAATGGTATACAGGTTTTTGATCCACATACTGGAACTTATGGCTTGAAAATTGAGCTATTAGCAAATTCTCCTCCTGAAAGTGTAAAAGATGGAGGTTATTTGAGAACAGGAATCATGATACAAAATGAAGGCGCATTTGATGTAACTGATGGAAAAGCCTCAATAATTTACAATATTGCAGATTTATCAATTAACAACCCTTCTCAATCTTTAAATCTTGAAGGAAAATCTAAAATAAGAGAAAAAGGAGAAGGAAAAACCATTTTTTGGGAAGCTGATGTTTCTGATGTTCAAGAGGATATTACCTCTCAATTAAGTTTTATTGTTACATACAAGTATCAGACTAATGCTTTTATTGATTACTGTATTGATCCTGATCAATATGATGAAAAAGTAGGAGAAAAATCATGTACTGCTCAAGAAACAATAAGCTTGTCTGGTCAAGGAGCACCTGTATCTGTTTCAAAAATCATCTCCACTTATTATCCTAGCTCTGAAAACTCAGGTGAAATTGAATTAGATATTGAAGTTAAAAATTTAAGAAATGGAAAAATTTTCAAAGGCAGCAATAACCTGGAAAACAGTAATAAAGCTATACTTAAGGGTTTTATTTCTGGACAGCAGATTGATTGTGACTCTGAACTTTCATTCGAAGAGAACTCTGCAACAACCAAGTGCTATTTTAATTATAATTATAATGCTGAAGAAACAACCCCCCTACATATTGTTGTAGATTATGTTTATCAGGAAGAAACTGAAAGTGAAGAATTTCTAATTGAAAAGAAATAAATAATACTCTTTTTTATCAATATTTATGATAATTATTGTTACAGGCTCACCAGGAACTGGAAAAACACATCTATCAAAGAGGTTAGCTAAAGAATTAAATTATGATTATATTGATGTCAATAAGATAATTGATGAACATAAACTTAGTGATGGCTATGATAAAAAAAGAGATTGCAAAATAATTGATATTGATAAACTAAATAAAATATTATTAAATACAGAAAAAAAGAATTTAATAATTGACTCTCATTTGAGTCATTATTTGCCTGCTAAAAAAGTAGATTTATGCATTGTTACTAAATGTGATATTTCAATACTAAAAAAGCGGCTTGAAAAAAGAGGATATGACAAAAACAAGATAAGAGAAAACCTTGATTGCGAAATATTTGACAATTGTCTTATGCAAGCCCAGGAAAAAAATCACAAGATTAAAATTGTGGATACTACTAATGAATATGATATTGATAAATTGGTTGAGGAAATAAAATGAAATCAAAATTAACTGCATTAGACATATTTTATCTAATCCAGGAAATGCAAGAAGTTGTGGAGGGTAAAGTTGACAAGATTTACCAGATGGGAAAAAAAGA
Organism: Candidatus Woesearchaeota archaeon; assembly: GCA_018263355.1. Classification (GTDB taxonomy): domain Archaea; phylum Nanobdellota; class Nanobdellia; order Woesearchaeales; family JAGVZT01; genus JAANXH01. The sequence goes on along the minus strand of JAANXH010000051.1, from coordinate 119,422 downwards.
ATTTGAAATTAGATTCTATGTTCCAAACAAGGGCAAAAAAGTCTTAATTATTATGCTCCCTGGGCTAATGTATTTCTCGCAGTATAAACATCATCATCCAGAAAACCCACCAAATTTTTGCACTTTTTTGAGAAAAAGGCTAGAAAATGCCTGGGTTCAAGAAATTAAACAGCATGAATTTGAAAGAGTTGTTGAGTTTACTCTTGTAAAAAAGCAAACCTTCCGGCTGATTTTAGAATTATTTAGTAAAGGCAATCTAATCCTGTGTAAAGAGGATTATGAAATAATTTCTCCTCTTCAAAATGAAAAGTGGAAGGATAGAGAGATTAAACCTAATGTTAAATACAAGTTTCCTGAAAAAAAATCAGACATTTTTGATATTAAGGCTGAGAATATTCTAGAGAATAAAAAAGCTATTGTTAAAGTTCTTGCATCAGATTATGGTTTAGGTGGCACATATGCTGAAGAGGTTTGTTTTTTAGCTGGCATTGATAAAATGTCTGCAGACCTTAATGAAAAACAGGCTAGGTCTGTTGTAGCTAGTGTTAAAGAACTATTCAGTAAAAAAATTCAGGCTAGAAAATATGAAAAAATAATCTCTGCTTTTGAGATGAAAAGCTTAAAACCTGAAAAGTTTGAAGAATTTGAGAATTTAAGTCAAGCTATTGATGAAACTTTTTCTAAAAAGATAATTAAAAAAACTAAACCTATCAATAGGCGCAAGAAAAAAAAGCATAAGTTAAATAAGATAATAGATATTCAAACTAAACGAGTTAAAGGTTTGAAAAAATCGATTGTTGAAAATTCTAATAAAGCAGATTATATTTACAAAAATTATTCCAAAATTAATAAGATTTTAACTGCTCTAAAAAAGGAATTTAATAAATCTCCTGACAAACTAAAAGAGAAATTTGGTTCTAATATCAAATCTGTTAATCCTAAAACCAAAGAAGTTGTTATAGAACTGGATGATTAAAAAATGATGAACAGCTTTTTGGATTTCCCGTACAAAGTACAGTAACGTCCAAAACGTAGGTCTGTTTTACTTCCGAGTTCGGGATGAGATCGGGTAGGACCAAACCACTATGGCCGTTCATCAAATAATGGTAAATTAGTGCTATATTTAAATATTACTGTAAATATTGTAGCACAACCAGAATTAACCCTTATAACTTAATATTCTTAACATCTTCTATCTTGTGTATATGTACTTCTTTTTCTGCACTTACAAATCCTCTTAAAAAGCCTTTTTCTGCAAGTTTAGGAAATATCTTCTTTTCCAAACTCTTTCCTGTATAATCTAGTAATTCTGGCTCAGCTGCAAAAATAGGCGAGAAAACCAGATAAACCTCTGACTTTTTTGGTTTTTGAACAAATTGGAGCACTTTACTTCCCTCCATTGTTACTGTTCCTTTTTCACTAGGTTTGGCTGAAGTAGTTATCATCAGTGTTGAAACTGGCTTATATTTGATATGAGAATCCCACAAACTACCTATATTTACCTGTGAAAAATATAAATCTCCATACACTACTAAAAAACTTGAGTGAACTTTACCTTTAACTAATCTTAATGTTGTTGCAGTTCCTTTTGATACTTTTTCTTCAATATAAGTTACATTTACTCCAAAAGAAGCACCATCTCTTAGGATTTCAAACGCCCGGGTAAGTATTTTATTTCTTCCAACAATTAAAAGATTCTTAAACCCACTTCTTCTTAGTTTGTTTACAGTATGCTCAAGAAGTGTTTTTTGACTAATTTTTACACCTATCATAAAATCTCCATTTCTTTCTAGTCTTTTTTCTGGCCCTCCTGCTAAAATGACTGCAGTTTTTTGACCACCAAGAGATTCTCTCACAAGTGTTTCTATTGCCTGACTTCTATTTCTGATATATACATTATCAACAGTATTGTCTATTTCTTTTAACACTGTTTCATCAATTGTTATTGAAATTTTTTTCTTCATAAATTTATTTAATCTACATAAGTATTTATATTTATCGCATAAAGTAGGATGTTGGTAAGATATTTATATGATCTATTGTTTTTTCTGGTTGTAAGGTGATGATTACAATGAAAGTAGCGATAATTGGTTCTGGATATGTAGGATTAGTGACTGGTACTTGTTTAGCAGATATTGGTCATGAGGTTATTTGTATTGATAATAATGAGGAAAAAATTAATACACTAAAAAAAGGAGAGATCCCAATTTATGAACCTGGACTTAAAAAGAAAGTAAATAAAAATGTAAAAGAAGGAAGAATAAGTTTTAGTACAAAAATAAAACAAGGAATTGATAATTCTGAGGTAATCTTTATAGCTGTTGGAACTCCTCCAAGAGATGATGGCAGTGCAGATCTAGTCTATGTAGAAAATGTTGCAAGAGAGATTGCAGAACACATGGACACATACAAAGTCATTGTTGAAAAAAGTACTGTACCTGTTCAGACAGGAGAATGGGTTAAAAAAACATTGCAAAAATATGGAAAAACAGGAGTAGAGTTTGATGTTGTATCCAATCCTGAGTTTTTAAGAGAAGGATCTGCTATTAAAGATTTCTTAAATCCAGACAGGATTGTTATTGGTGTGAGCAGCAAAAAAGCTGAATTAATTATGAAAAAATTATATTCTCCAATAGACTCCCCTATTGTTGTTACAGATATAAAAAGTGCAGAGATAATAAAACATGCATCCAATTCATTTTTGGCAACAAAGATAAGTTTTATTAACGCTGTTGCAGAAATTTGTGAAAAAACAGGCGCTGATGTTAACCTTGTTGCAAAAGGAATGGGGCTTGACACAAGAATAGGCCCGAGATTTCTCAGAGCAGGAATTGGTTATGGTGGGAGCTGCTTTCCTAAAGACGTAGACGCATTTGTTCATATTTCTGATAAGGTAGGGTATGATTTTAAACTTTTAAAAGAAGTTCAAAAGATAAACAAACATAAAAGAAGTAGTTTTGTTAAAAAAATACAGGACAAGATGTGGATACTCAAAGATAAAAAAATTGGTGTTTGGGGACTTTCATTTAAACCAAATACAGATGATATGAGAGAAGCACCTTCACTTGATATAATAAATGCACTTCAAAAAGAAGGTGCAAAAGTCAAAGCACATTGCCCAGGAGGAATGGAAAACGCAGGTGAATTACTAAGTAACGTAGATTTCAAGGATTGTCCATATGAGACAGTCAAGGATTGTGAAGCACTTGTTTTGGTTACTGAATGGGATCATTTCAAGAATGCTGATTTAAAAAAGGTAAGAAATCATATGAAGTCTCCTGTAATCTTTGATGGAAGAAATGTTTTTGAGCCAAACAAGATGAAAGAGCTAGGATTTGAATATCATAGTGTGGGGAGGTGAGACTATGAAAGTTTTAATTCCAGCAGCAGGCTATGCTACTAGGTTATATCCTTTAACAAAAAATAGACCTAAACACCTACTTGATGTAAAAGGAAAACCTATAATTGAACATGTTATTGAAAAAACTTTGGATCTAGAAGGTGTGGATGAGATTCTTATTGTGACAAATGAAAAGTTTTATTCTAATTTTCAAGAGTGGGCAAGGGATTACTCATGTAGTGTTCCAGTGAAAATATTCAATGATAAAACCACTTCTAATGAAGATAGATTAGGACAAATAGGAGATATTCATTTTGTAATAGATCAGGCTAATATTGAAGATGATCTTTTGGTTATTGCAGGAGATAATCTTTTTGATTTTCAGCTTGATGCAGTATATGAATTTTTCAGGAAGAACAATGTTATTGTAAATGGATTGTTTGATGTTGAATCTATTCAAGATGCAAAACAACTAGGAATTGCCACAATAGACAAAGATAATACAGTTGTACAATTTCAAGAAAAACCAGAGTCTCCAAACTCAACCCTTGCTTCAATGGGAATTTATGTTATTCCTAAAGAAAAAGTAAGTATGATCTCAAGGTATCTAGAGCAAGGAAATAAACCTGATAAGATGGGATATTTTATGGAATGGTTGCTTGAAAATGACACTTTAAAAGGATTTGTATATAAAGGAGATTGGTTTGACATTGGATATCATTCTGCCCTAGAAAAAGCAAGAAAAGAATTCAAAACAAAATGAAAATACTAGTAACTGGTGGAGCAGGTTTTATAGGCAGCCATATTGTAGATTTATTTATTGAAAATGGGCATGAAGTGATTGTTGTGGACAATTTGTCTACAGGAAAGAAAAAAAATGTAAATAAAAAGGCTACACTTTACATTAAAGATATTAGATCTGAAGGATTAAACCAAATCTTTAAACAAGAAAATCCTGATGTGGTTTGTCATCATGCTGCCCAGATTAATGTGCGAGACTCTATTGAGAATCCTGTTTTTGATGCTGATGTTAATGTTAAAGGAAGTATAAATTTACTTGAATGCTGCAAAAACAATAATGTTAAAAAAGTTATTTATGCAAGTTCTGGTGGAGCAATATATGGTGAACCAAAGTATCTTCCTTGTGATGAAAAACATCCTATCAAACCATTAAGTCCATATGGTGCTTCAAAATATGCTGTTGAACTAATGCTCAACTACTATTTTACTGCTCATAAAATAAAGTACTTTATTTTAAGGTATTCAAATGTTTATGGGCCACGTCAAAAAGGAGGGGAAGCAGGAGTTGTTTCTATTTTTATCAAGCAAATGCTTAAAGATAAAAAATGTTTTATTAATGGAGATGGAAAACAGACTCGAGACTTTGTTTTTGTTAAAGATGTTGCTAGGGCCAATTTACTTGCTTTGAGTTCAAATGAAAATTGTGCTGTTAATATTGGGATGGGAAAACAAACCAGTATTCTAAATCTATTCACACAAATAAAAGAACTTACAAAATACAAAAAGAAAGAAGAGTATAAACCTGAGATTAAAGGAGAAGTTAAAAAAATTGTTTTAGAAAATAGTTTAGCAAAAGAAAAAATAAACTGGGAACCAAGTATTAATTTAAAAACAGGATTAGAAAAAACAGTGGAGTGGTTCAAATGAAAAAAATAATTGTTACAGGTGGTGCAGGCTTTTTAGGTAGTAATCTTTGTAGATATTTATTGGAAAAAGGAGATTATGTTATTTGTGTTGATGATTTAAGTTCTGGAAGTGAATCCAATATAAAACTAGAACACGACAACTTTAAATTTATTAGTCATAATATAATCAAACCACTGGAATTTGAAGGAGAGGTAGATCAGATATATCATTTAGCATCAAGAGCCAGCCCACCAGATTATCAATCTGCTCCTATCCACACTATGCTTACTAATGCAATAGGCACAAATAATCTATTAAAGCTTGCACTTGATAAAAACGCTGTTTTTTTATACACTAGCACATCAGAAGTTTATGGTGACCCAAAAGTTCATCCACAAACAGAAGATTATTGGGGCAATGTGAACCCAACAGGAATCAGGAGCTGTTATGATGAAAGTAAACGTTTTGGAGAGGCTTTGTGTATGTCATATTACAGAAAACATAATGCAAACATAAAGATTGTAAGAATATTTAATACATACGGTCCTTTTATGCAAAAAAATGATGGAAGAGTTGTTTCAAATTTTATTAACCAAGCTCTTTTAAAAAAGCCAATTACTATTTACGGTGATGGAAAGCAGACGAGATCTTTTTGCTATGTTAATGATTTAATCAGCGGCATATTTTTGTTAATGAATTCAAAACATATGGGTCCTGTGAACTTAGGTAACCCTAAAGAAGTTACTGTACTTGAATTAGCTAATAAAATCCAAGAATTAATAGGATCTAAATCTGAATTTGTGTTTAAAGATCTTCCAAAAGATGATCCATTGAGAAGACAACCAGATATATCTTTAGCAAAAGAAAAACTTGGTTGGGAGCCGGAAATTTCACTAGAAGATGGGTTAAGAAAGACAATTGATTATTTTAAAAATTCTTAGATCTTTCCCTAATATTTATAATCTTATTCTGATTACCTAGCCTAAATGGAAAATCTAACAATAATTGGAACATCTCATATTGCATCACAAAGTATTAATGAGATTAAAAAGAGTATTAAAGAGATAAAGCCAGATATTATTGCTCTTGAGCTTGACAAACAAAGGTTTGTGGCTCTTCATCAAAAAAAAAGAAATATAAACCTTCTTGCTCTACCAAAAGTAGGGATAAATGGTTTTTTATTTTCCATTATTGGAAGCTATGTACAAAAAAAACTCGGCAGAAAAGTAGGTATCAAGCCAGGAGCAGAAATGCTTACTGCAGCAAAACTTGCTAAGGAGAATAATATTATTCTTGCTCTTGTTGATCAAGATATAGAAGTTACTTTAAAGAATTTTTCAAAAGCTTTGAATTGGCGAGAAAAATACAGGATATTTAAGGATATTATTACTGGAATTCTTCGCAAAGATCCTCTTTTTGATGATATTAAAAAAATAGACCTGACAAAAGTACCAAAAGAAGAAATTGTTGACAAATTAATGAAAGAGCTCAAAAAAAGATATCCCACAATATACAAAGTTTTGGTTGAAGATAGAAACAAGTATATGGCTAAAAAGATTTCTCAGATCTTACTAAAAGAACCAGATAAAGAAATACTTGCAATTGTTGGAGCAGGACACAAAAAAGAATTAAAAGAACTTATCCACAAATACACTTCTGATCCAAAGGTAGATTATGTTTTTAATATTGCAATGTAAACCACAAATTATGGCTGGTCAAATTCTAATTTTTTGATTAGGATATTACAGTATATATCCTTATTAATAAGATTTATATATTGTCTGGAATTACTTGGCACCAGGGGGACGTGGTGTAACCTGGTTAAGGCTTTGCCTTAGGGGAACTATCATCATTGGCTCCAGAGGAGCGCTGAGCTTTTAGCGATGAAGAACTACTGGTGTATCAGCGGATGAAGACACCAATAGATCGGGGTTCAAAATTTATTGGCTATTGGTTAGCTATTAGCAGTTGGTCATTGGCCTTTGACTAATAGCAAAAAACCAAAAGCTAAAAGCCAATAACTTGAAAGTCCCTGCGTCCCCATTTTTTAAAATGGTAAAAAAAGAGGTAATATCTGCAGTATCTACTTTAGCAGGAGCAGTAATAGGAGCAGGTGTATTGGGTATTCCCTATGTTGTCTCTCAAGTTGGACTTTTAACTGGTGTTGTTGATCTACTGCTAATTGGAATCCTAGTACTATTTTTGTATTTGCTTTATGGTGAAGTTACACTAAGAACAAAAAAAACCCACCAACTTGCAGGTTATGCAGAACAGTATCTTGGAAAAAAAGCTAAAATACTAGCTGCTGTATCTATGAGCATTGGGTCTTATGGGGCTTTAATCGCATACTTAATGGGAGTGGGAGCTTCTATGCAGGCAATATTTGGTGGCTCAAGTTTGGGATTTAGCATAGGCTTTTTTATAATTGGTTCTTTTATTGTATATTCAGGAATTAAAGGTGTTAAAAAATCAGAATTAGTTCTTACTATATTAATTGTTTTATCTGTTCTTATTATCTGCAGTTTTGGATTAAAAAACTTAAATCCCAATAATTTATCTGGATTTAATATTAAGAAGTTATTTGTTCCCTACGGGGTTATTTTATTTGCTTATATGGGTACTTCTGCAATTCCTGAAATAAGAGAAGAGCTAAAGAAAAACAAAAAAGAATTGAAAAAATCAATTATCTGGGGTATGAGTATCCCAATCCTTATTTATTTGATATTTACAATAATTGTTGTAGGAATTATTGGTATGCAAGGTTTTAGTCTACTAGAACCACAACAAAGGATAGCTACACTTGCATTAGGACATCATGTAGGTCAACATATGTTTATTTTTGGAAATGTATTTGCCATCTTTGCTATGGCTGCTTCTTTTATTGTTATTGCAGTTGCTTTAATGGAAATGTTTATGTTTGACTTAGATATGTCAAAAAGTAAATCATTCATACTTACTCTTAGTATACCGTTTATTGTTTCAGTCACTAGTTTGACAAATTTTATACAGATAATAGGTATCTCTGGAGTTATTGTTGGGGGCATAAATGGAATATTAATTGTATTAATGCATAAAAGAGCCCAGTTAATATCAAAAATTAAACCAGAGTATTCTATTAAACCATTATTAGTTGTCAGAACAATCATAATAATATTACTTACTATGGGAATAATTCACAGGTTATTTTTTCTTTTTAATTAATGTTAAAACAAGAATAATTAAAGCCAAGACTATAAATCCTAACATAATGTATGGGTAATAGCTTACAATAAAGGATTTTGCACTGGAATTTATTGATTTTATAATTTTTCCAAGAATATTAAAACCAAATTTAGGCATATCTGCTGATGTGTTTGTAATATTTGAATTAACTGAGATATTTGTTATTGTACTGGTTGAAGAGTTAATATCTGTGGAATTTGTGGGAAAAGGAGGTACTATAGGTTTAATTATATTAAATAATAAAAAGGTTAATTTTACTAGAGTAAATATAAGCATACCAATACCAAAAATAACCAATAAGACCAATATCAGTTTTTTCCATGAAAAAGATCTTTTACCTTTAATTTGTTTGATTTTTACCTTTTTATAATATGTCTTTTGTTTTGACCTTACAACAAAAATAGCAAATACAACTAATAAAACAAACACAAGGACAGATAATATCCACAACATAATTTTTGTTCCCTTTGCAACTATACCTGTTCTATCAACTTGTGTAGAATTTGTATCTTGACAGTTTGTAAGTTCTAGTTTTAAAGGAACTTGTGCTTTGAATTCTGATTTTTTTGATAAAACATTAGCTGATAATGAATAATTACCATATTTTTTACAAGGATTTACATAAACTACTACCTGACTGGACTTTCCTGGATCTAATTCAATAAGAGATGTAACTGTTGAATATTGTGACCAATCCCCCATATTAATATCAAAAGACTCACTATATTTGCCTGTATTTGTTATTAAAAAACTAAATTCATGAGAGGAACAACTGCATCCTTTGTTAGTTGTTGAAACTGGTGAGACCTTAAAATTTGCACAATGTTCTAGTTCAATAACCTGATTTAAAACTTTTTGATCTGTGGTAGATACAATATTTGTATTCAAAGTAAATTCTCCATATTTTCCACAAGGAGGATTTATTAAGTTACTTACCTGCAAAGTCTCTCCTGGTTTTACACTAACTGTTGCTGGAAACACTTTTGACCAGTCTGCTGCTGATCCTTGTTGAGTTACAGAATAAAATTCTGTTTTAACCCCATTATTTTCTATATAAATAGGATTAGATATAATATCACAAGAACATGAGGAGAGTGTTTTTTCCACTACTTGATATGTTCCAACTGCTTTTGCTCCAGTACTTAATAACAGCAATAACACAAAAACCAGGATTATCTTAAATTTCATAGTAAACCTCCTCTAACCAATACTTTTAAATTTACTACTGCGTAATGAGTTCATATATAAATATCTTTCGGTATTCTTTTGTCTAAAAGCTCTAAAACTTCCACAATCCAGAATATGAGTACTGTCTAATCATTTTTTCATAAATTGTTACGAAAGCTTTATAAACAAAAATTAACTCCTTCATTATGAAAACATGGGAAGAATAAAAACAAAGTTGATTAAGAGAATATCTAATGAGTTAGTAGACAAGCATGGCAGTGAGTTTAAAAAGAACTTTGAAGATAATAAACAATTGGTTACAAAGTTTACTGATATTACATCTAAAAAACTTAGAAACATAATTGCAGGTTATGTAACTAGATTAGTAAAAACAAAGAACTAAGGAGGGATTAGAAATGGCTGCAGACAACTCAATTTTTGTTGGAAGTAAACCTTTCATGAACTATGTAACTGCTGTGGTTATGCAGTTTACTGTTCAAAATGCAAAAGAAGTTATAATCAAAGCACGAGGAAAATTTATATCTCGGGCAGTTGATGTGGCAGAAGTTGCAACAAAAAGATTCTTACAAGAACAAGTAGAGATTAATGATATAGAGATTGATTCTGAAGAATTTGAAAATAAAGATGGTAAAAATGTCAGAGTATCTTCTATTGAGATTACTCTAAATAAAAAGTAATTTTGTTTAACATTATTACTCTTTTCAATTAAATTTAAATAGATTGTAATTTATTCTGTTATATGAGCCTGTAGCATAGTCTGGACATTTAATCTGGGACAAATAGTGCGACTGGCTTCGGACCAGTTGACCAGGGTTCGAATCCCTGCAGGCTCACTTTCAAAATCTTTTTATATCTAATTTCAAGGGATAAAGAAAAAGTAAAACTATTATTTCTTTTTTGTTTTCTTATGTTTTTTAGACTTATAAGGATACAAAAATAAAGCTACACCTATTGCTAATAACACAATTTGTGCTCCCACTATGGTTTTATATTTTGTAGGAACATTTTTTAGGATATTTCCAGTTAAAGGATTAATCTCTCTTTTTTTCACTGTTACATTTCCTCTAACCAATCCATTAAATACATCTCTGTAACTATAGGTTCCTTTTTTGTCAAAAACATATTCATAACTCTGCTCAGGCTCAAGCAAATCAGAATAAATCTCTTCATTTATCCAAAACCTTCTTCTGTTTTTACCTTTATTTGTCCATTTAACTTTGTCTCCCTGCATAATAACAAGTGTTTTAGGCTTAACAGATCTTTCATATAAAAATATTTCAAATGTTTTAGGAGAGTTAATTTGAGATTCTTCACTCTTTAAATTTTCTACTGCCTCAGGATTTTCTACTTGTGGTTTAATAACGCTTTCAGGTTCTAATCCTTTTTCTAACTCTCTTTTATTTGAATAATGCATATATGTGGACAATACTTGAAAAACAACCAGAAGAATACATACAATTAAAATACTATTTACCCACTTTTGCTCCATAAAATTGTTTTTATTCTTAGGATTATTTAAAAGTTTTGGTCAAAAACAAACAAAGACTTTCATACCTTAATCGAGCTGACCCATATACATTACAAACAAGACGGATTAAAATCTGCAGTATGAACTTTTGTTTTAGATAGAATATACCCTGCAGCCTATAGGGGTCTTGAGATACAATTACTTCAGGGATATGATTACATATTAGAGCAAAGATTTGTTTTAAACAATTCAAATCAATTTAATGCTGGGATTTATGTGCCTTTTAGTTTTAATCAGGCTTATCTAAAAAGACGCCTGGATTCACAAAAACTTTAAATAAAACAAAGGATTGGAGGAATATAAGATGAAAGAAAAACAAGCAGAAGTTGGGATTACTGTTAAAAAATCAGAAGATTTTAGTGAATGGTATCAGCAAGTAGTACTTAAATCAGAATTAGCAGACTACTCTAAAGTCTCTGGATGTATGGTTTACAGACCTAAATCTTATGAGATTTGGGAAAAAATTCAGGACTTTTTCAATAAGAAAATAAAATCTCTTGGAGTTAAAAATGCATATTTTCCTCTCCTCATCCCAGAATCCTTACTAAATAAGGAAGCTGAACATGTAGAAGGATTTGCTCCAGAAGTTGCATGGGTTACACATGGAGGTAGTTCAAAATTGAATGAGAAATTAGCAGTGCGACCTACATCAGAGACTATTATGTATGATTCATATAGTAAGTGGATAAAAAGTCATAGAGATTTACCTTTAAGACTAAACCAATGGAATAACATAGTTAGATGGGAGTTTAAGGATCCAATGCCTTTTGTTAGGGGCAGGGAAATACTATGGCAAGAAGGACATACTGCTTTTGCTACAAGAAAAGAAGCCAAAGAAGAGGTTTTACAGATTTTGGATTATTATGAATCTGTATATCATGACTTGTTAGCTGTACCAGTTTTAAAAGGTAGAAAATCAGAAAAAGAGAAATTTGCAGGAGCAGATTTTACAACTAGTGTTGAGGTATTTTTACCTATGGGTAAAGCAGCACAAGCAGCAACATCTCATCTTTTAGGCCAAAACTTTGCTAAAGCCTTTGATATATCATTTAAAGATGAAAATGAGGAAAAACAATATGTGTGGCAAAACTCATGGGGTCTTTCAATGAGAGCAATAGGCATGATGATTATTGTTCATGGAGATGATAAGGGACTAGTAATTCCTCCAAAAGCAACAATTAACAAGATTGTAATTGTACCTATTATTTTCAAGAAATCAAAAGATGAAGTGTTCAAGAAAGCTAAGGAGCTAAAAAAAGAATTGAAAAAGTTCAATCCTATCTTTGATGATAGAGAAGGCTATAGTGCAGGCTGGAAATTTAATGAGTGGGAGCTCAAAGGAATTCCAATTAGACTAGAATTAGGTCCAAGAGATATAGAAAATAATCAAGTGGTGTTAGTCAGACGAGACACAGGTAAAAAGAAAAACGTGAAATTAGCTGATTTAAAACAAAAAATTAATCAAATGCTTGAAGATATTCAAAATAATTTGTTTGAAAATGCTAAGAAATTCTTAGACGAGAGTATCATAGAAGTAAAGGATTTCAAGCAATTTAAATCAGTAATTAAAAAAGAAAAGATTGCTTTTGGTCAATGGTGTGGTGAAGTTGAGTGTGAAGACTGGATTAAAGATAAATCTGGAGGAGCTAAAAGTTTAAACATTCCGTTTGGACAAGAAAAAATTAAAGGAAAATGTGTGCATTGCAGTAAACCTGCCAAGTTTAAAGCCTACTTTAGTAAAAGCTATTGAATAACTTAACAAATGCAATAGGTTTTATTAGGAAAAATTTAAATATAGCTTGAACATATTGTAATATATATCATACTTTAGGAGGGATTTATATGTTAAAGATGAAAAAAGTGTCAGAAAGTTATAATATGAAGGTTTTTACTGATGGTGGAGATTATTTTGGGGACATTGAAGAAGCAATTTTAACTAAAAATAAAGTATTTGGGTGGAGAGTTAAAGCTTCAAGAAATTCTTTTTTAAGTAAAATTTTGGGAAGTGCTAAAGGAGTAATTGTTCCACACCAGCTTGTAAAAAGCGTGGGAGATGTAATGATTATTAGCAAAGCAGCAATTCCAAGTTATGGACCTGAAGAAGACGAAATCTAATCTAATCTATCTTGAGTAAAGTATAATGGTCTTAAAGCATAGCTAAGTCTATCTAAATATTCTGGCATAGTATTTTCTGAATGAAATAGCCAATCAAAATGCTTAGTTTTGGCAAACTCAAACAAAGTTAATTCAATTTCTGTTTCACGCAAAGGTCTTCTTTGGTTTTCTGTTTTAACATAACAATTATATCTTAGATAATCACTAAACTTGATTAATAATTTGGCAGGTATTGGAACAAAATTTTCTGGAAGTGCAAAACCTCTAACTCCTTTCTGCTTATGTATAATCTCTAATACTGTATCAATTGAATGAGGACACCAATTATATACTATTCTTTTAGCTTGTTGAGTTTGTTCATTATGGTTTCTTAAATTAAGACTATAAGGACAGTTACAGTAAGGCATTGTATGTAACCAGGTTAAAGAACTAGAATCAGAAAGAAAATCAGGCATATAATGTAACTCAACTGTATCAAAATCTCCATGTAATCTAGTAGGTATTCTTTTTGGTACATATGCAAATTCAGTTCCTTCATATTTTCCTGCTTCTAATCCAAATACAATTTCATCTCCAACTTTATGCCTGTGCACAAATCTTTCAAAACCTTCTATTACATCATGAAGTGATCCTCTTATCTGATCACCTGTTGTAGGATTTCTATGTGAAATTGCAGAAATTAATTTATAAGGATAATTATTTTTCAATACACCAATAGCATTGGTCAAAGCTGCTTTATATGCAAATCCTCTTTCATTTAATTCTACCCAGAAATCATTAGAAATATATCCATGTTCAAGGAATTTGTCAGGCAAATCTATTCCATTAGCTCTAGCAAATGCAGAAATATTTTCTCGACTCAATAGATCCAGTCTATTTGTTAAGGTTACATGCTTTAGAAAATCTCTATCTGGAGGAAACATATCTTCTGGAATTTCATAAACCTGATTAATATTACCTATCTTAACTGCTTGAACTAGTGCTGAAAGTGAATCTACCTTTTTAATAATCTGTACTTGTTCTAATTCTTTATAAGGAATATCTTCCCACATATCACTAATAAAACTAAAATCCATTAGAAGTGAATCTAGATATTTTTGTTGTTTTGTAGTTCTGCTGTGCTCGCCTAAAATATCACCACAAGCAGAGATATGCTTCTCAAGCTCAAATCCAGTTTTTCCCTCTTTTAAAGGATTTATCAATTCTTTTACTAATCTCCTATAATAATCAGAATACGGATTTTGCTGCGAAAGACCATTAATTAACGCTGCCCTTATCATTTGATGAGGCATAAGTCTTTGAAATGTTAACCTTGGACTATCAAAATTTGCTGATCTCATAAACTAAATATATACTTATAGATTTAAATAAATATGGGAAGCTTTAAAAACAAATAATTCCAGATTTTCACAAGTTTTTTATATGAACATAATAAAATAAGTATTATGAAAATAACAATTGATACAAGAAGCGACTCTAAAGAAGATATCCAAAAAGCAATTAATTTTTTGTCAAAGTTTATTCATACTAGCCATAATCAGTTTAACTCTCAAGAAGAATTACCTTCACAAGAAGGAATGTTTAGTATGTTTGATTCTAATAATAATGTTTCTTCTGATTCAGATAACAATAAAGACAATGAAAATGAAGATTTTAGCCTTTCTAGTCTTCAGACATATTGATGAATTTGAGAAATTATATGAATGCAAATATATTCTTTTGAACCAAGAATAAAACAACTATAAAAGTCAGTAGAGGCACAGAAAAGCCCTTTGTTAAGGCTATTATATATATTCCACTAGCAATATCAAAATAACTAATAAAGTTGCCCATAAGAGCAAATAAACCCCCTTTAACAATAAGATAAGCAATTACATAGAATACAAGTTTACCTGGTATTAGTTCTGGATTTAAAGATACTGTAAAAGCAACCAGAGCTGCAATTAGATCTCCTAAACTAAGTAATTTAACAATCATTTTACAATGTTAATATTAATATAAACAAAGGAATAGAACCCAAAAGTATGGTTACCATACTCAAGGACTTTGTTTTTTTATTAAAAAACCACAAATATTTAGTAAAAATATAAGTTATAGGATATAAAAATAAAATTATTGCAAAAAAGAAAAATAAGTTTGGAAATTTGTCCATAACAAAAAATCTTAATAAAAATACCAAAAACATAAAGATGGGTGCTTTAATAATAAATTGTCTTCTAGCTTCACGAGTAATTGGAATCTCAGTATCTGTCATAAATAACTTACTAATCCAATACTCTGTTTGAGCTTTATCAATAAAACCCCTTACCATATTAGAAGGGTAGTAACTACTGATTTATAATAGTTTTGGAATCTATTAAGAAATCAAATAAATTTGAATAGATTCAAAAGATTTATATATTACAAGGATTAAATAAAATCTAGGTGAGTAAATGGAAGAGGAGGACAAACAATTTTCAAAAGATCTTCTTGGAAAAACTGTAGTTAGCAAAACAGGAAAGCGATTTGGAGAAGTAGGAGATATTATATTTGAGACTAAATCAGGTGAATTAATTCATATGGTACTAAAGCGCCCTACAGGCTATACTGAAAAACTTGAGCTTGAAAGAGACAAGAAAGGAAATGCCTTGATTCCATTTAGCGCTGTTATTGCAATAGGAGACTTTTTGGTTGTTGCAGAAGAAGATATTATATAGATTCTATGCAAAGATTTTTATTTAACCTTTAATTATAGTTAAACTATGGAAGAGCATATTATTTGGACTGAAAAATACCGGCCAAAGGAATTTTCTGAGGTATTAGGTCAAGATCATGTTACTAATAGAGTTAAAGCTTTTGTTAAACAGAAAAATATGCCACACATGTTATTTTCTGGTCCTGCAGGTACTGGTAAAACTAGTCTTGCCATAGTTGTGGCTAAAAAACTATTTAAAGATGAATGGAAAGCAAATCTTTTGGAGTTAAATGCCTCTGATGAAAGAGGAATAGATATAATTAGAAATAAAGTTAAAGATTTTGCCAGAACTAAAGCAATAGGAAATGTTCCTTTTAAAATAATTTATCTGGACGAGAGTGATGCACTGACAAAGGAAGCTCAGCAAGCTTTAAGAAGGACTATGGAAAACTACACCAAAACATGTAGGTTTATATTAAGTTGTAATTATTCTTCAAAAATAATTGATCCTATCCAAAGCAGATGTGCAATTTTTAGGTTTAGGCTATTATCTAAAAAAGATATTTTTAAACTAATTGAAAAAATTGCAAAGGCAGAAGATTTAGATATTGATGAAAAAGCAAAACAAGCCTTATTTCAGGTTAGTAATGGGGACTGCAGAAGACTGGAAAATATTCTTCAAAGCTGCACAGTTTTAGATAGTAAAATTACTGAAGACACAGTATTTTCTCTTGCAGCTTTGGCAAAACCAAAGGAAGTATTGGAAATACTTAATTTAGCTATTAAGAACAAATTTATCAAAGCCAGAAAAAAACTTTTGGATATTATGTTAAATTATGGTCTTTCTGGATTAGATATGGTTAAACAAATTCAAAAAGAAATTTTTAATTTAGAAATTGAGGATTCTAAAAAATTACAGCTAATCAGCAAATGTGGTGAAATTGAATTTAGAATTGTTGAAGGTTCTGATGAGTATGTTCAATTAGAAGCTTTACTAGCCTATTTCTCTTTATTAGGAATAAAATAAAAAAAATTATGCTACTGTATGTTTTAGCAATAATTGGGTTGAAATATCCTCTTTGTAATCATATTCCAAAGTAATCTCAACAGGTTTTGTGTAATCTCCACTTTCTGAAGTAGGCATTGTACATGTTACAGCTCTCTCTCCACTATACATTGTAACATATCCTTTATTTCCTGCACCATCTTGAAGACCTGTGCAAACCAGACCTTCTGCAGCAGTATTTCCTCCAACAAGATTTACATCTACCCATATTTTGTTTTCATAGATTATCCCTTTTGTATTACATTGAGACTCTTTTTCAAAAATTCCTCCATTTCCCATGTGAGCAATTTTAAAAGTAAATCCTATTTTCTCCTTTCCTCTAGCACTTTCTTTAAGACTTATTATCTGCAGAGGTGCTCTTGAACTAAATATCTCTTTTTCTTCATTTACAATACATAAGCTTTCTTCACTTGTATCATAAAGATCTTCCTTAAAACAGAGCTGAGACATGGATCTAGTCCCATACTTATAACACGCATCTGCTCTCAGTGTAAAAGGAGGTAGATTTCCACTTGTAACACCATTATAATTAAATCCAGGGAAATTAACAAATGTGGTAGTACCATCCACTATGTTTCCTTCTGAATCAAGATAAGACCTTCCTAAATCTTCATCTGGATTTTTTTGTAAATCCTCATGTGTTAAACTAAAATCAGAAGCAGCAACTCCACTTATTGTAATAAGTGCATCTTCTGCTAGTATATCCCATTCTCCATCATTTTTTAACTTAACTACTACTTCAAAAGGATAGACTCCTCCATCATATACTTCTTTAGGAGGTGCATCCTCTAAAAAACTTAACAATAATCCAGTGGTTCCTCCAAGATAAGTATTTCCTCCAGATGTTTCTTCTTCTCCTTTTCCACATCCTACAACAAATATAATTAATATCAAAAAAACAAATATTATTTTTTTATTCATTTTATATCCTCCTCACACTTATTGATTTTGAAATTGTTTGTTTATATCCATAATTTAAGTTAATAATTAAAAATCCTGTAAAAGCATTTGGCCCCAGATTTCCCATTGGTGCAGAGCAATATACCATACCATTTCCATCTTTTAATCTAATGGGATTTGGTTTACACGTAACTCTTCTTCCAGATAAAGGATCTGCACTTATACTTACTATATCAATATCATTTAATCTTAAATTTGTACAAGTCCCAATTTTAGACTTATCAATTATTGTTCCTGTTCCTACATTTTCTACTGTAACTGCAAATCTAATAGTGTCTTTTGAAGAACCTTCATCAATATGAGTTATTGCAACTGGTCCACCTTGACCTCCACTAAGACTAATGTCCTTTGCAGTACAAGCATCATCCTGATTACTTGTAGGATCAGGATCTATACAAACTTGAGCATTTGCATTAGTAACATAAGGATAACATGCAGTCAGTTTCATATTAGTAGAATAATCATCTACTTTATTAGGTAGATTAACATTAGCATAAGATTCTAAAACAGAATAACCTCCAAGAGGGTTATTTTCATCCTTTGCATCTAATCTGTTAGGGCTAGGTCTTGCACCTCTCCATCTTATTTTAATTATATTCTCATCATGACCACTTAACCAAAGATTTGGAGAAGTTGAATATGTTCCTTGATTTTTAATTTCAACTGCAAAAGGAATTCTATCTCCTTGAAATGCTTCAGAAGGAGGACTATTTTTCATAAAATTAAATAATATTCCTTCTGTCCCATAATGGTATTTTGGTGTGGAACCTCCTCCTCCTCCACCTCCATTACATCCAGATAAAATTAATAAGAATATAATTGCTGCAAAATATAGTTTTTTAGTTGTCATTATAGGATTTAAATTTGCTTTTGAATTTATTTAAATCTTTCGCTTTTAGCTAGTTTCTCTAATAGTATAGGTCTTAATTAATAAATATCAAAAACATTATATAATCAATTAGACTTCGTTTTATCATGATAATAACTTTTTTAGGAACAGGATGCATGGTTCCAACAAAAGAAAGGAACACAGCAGGAGTTTTAATTACTTATAAAAATGAAAATATTTTACTTGATTGTGGAGAGGGCACACAAAGACAATTAATAATCGCTGGAATTAAACCTACTAAAATTACAAAAATATTAATTAGTCACTGGCATGGAGATCATGTTTTTGGACTACCTGGTCTTATCCAAACACTGGGTGCATCAGAGTACAGTGGAAAACTGAAAATATTTGGACCTAAAGGAACAGAAAAAAAATTCAGAAATTTATTTGAAAACTTAGATATTGAAATCACCATAGATTATGATATTAAAGATATATCTAAAGAAATATTTTTTGAAAATAAAGAATTTAGATTAGAGGCTTTAAATTTAAACCATGGTCTGCCTTGTTTAGGTTTTAATTTTGTACAAAAAGATGTAAGAAAAATAATAATGTCAAAAATAAAAAAATTAGGTATAAAACAAGGTCCTAAAATAGGAAAACTACAAAGAGGAGACTCAATAAAACATAAAGGAAAAATAATCAAATCTAATCAAGTTAGCAGAATTATTCAAGGTAAAAAAATAACATATATTGCTGATACTGAATTATGTGATAATTGTATTAAATTAGCTGAAAATGCAGATATATTAATTAGTGAATCTGTTTATGATTCAACTCATAAAGATAAAGCCAGAGAATACAAACATCTTACTTCAAGACAAGCAGGATTGATTGCTAACCAAGCAGGTGTTAAAAAATTAGTGTTAACTCATTTTTCTCAAAGATACAAAAACACACAATCAATTGAAGAAGATGCTAGAACTGTTTTTGACAATATTATCTGTGCAAAAGACTTCATGAAAATTAATATTACTTAACTGCAAGCTTGATATCTTCTGGTTTTATTGTTTTTCTTCCTGCATGCATTGCTAATTTTACTGCGTCTGTAGCAATATCATCAGCAATATCTTCTATTATTAATTTTAAAGCTGATTTAGCATCTTCTGCTACTCTTTCTGCCCCAGCTCGTTTCATAATCTTTTCCATTGCTGCCAAAGGGAGTAATCTTTTTGCCATTTTAACTCATTAGATATCAAATTAAACTCTCTTTTATTTAAATTTTTTGAATAAAAAAGCAAATAATGAGAGATAATTAAACAATCTATTGTATAAGTTCTTCAAATAGTAAACCTAACCTTTTAGCATTTTTTAACGAAAATTTAAGTGATTTTTCAGTTTTAATCATATCTTCCTTACTTAAGAAAAACCAATCTACATTATCAAATCTAACTCCTATCCAAGGTTCTGCTCCAAATTTTTTTGCAAATTCCATTAAATTATTTATTTCATCCAAAGGTATATATTTTCTAGATCCTTTTATTGATTTACATTCTATTGCAAGTGTTCTTATCCCATCACCTGCCAAAACATCAGGACATGGATATCTTGAACTACCTGACCCAGCAACTCTTATAGCAGCCCAATTATTATTCCAAAACATATGAATTAATTCTCTTTCTGCATTTGTTCCTTTTGCCTTTATACCCATAATAATTCAACAAGACCTAACCAGTTAAATAATTTTTGAAATTTATTCTACCAAAAGATTTAATAACTTTAAAAACATTAAAATAATGATAACAGAGGAAAAATACAATGACTACAATTAAGCAGATAAAATATGTTATTAAAAAAACTGTGGGTGAAGAGGTTCTTGACCTTGTGAGTTTTCTAAGAAAAAAAGATTCTGTTTCTGAATTCAAAATTGCTGAACACATTAATCAAGAAATTAATTCAACAAGAAGCTTATTATATAAATTACATAAACAAGATTTAGTTAGTTCAATTAAGAAAAGAGATAAAGAGACAGGATGGTATGTTTACTATTGGTCTTTTAAAAAAAATAGAGTAAATCAATTAATTAATTCAATAAAAGAAAAAGAAATTGAATTACTTGAAAATAAACTAAATAAAGAAAATAATACAATTCATTTTAAATGTGAGAGTGGATGTATTAGAATAGATTTTGATTCTGCTACTAATTTTAATTTTAGGTGTCCTGAATGTGGATTAGTAATGAAAAATAAAGTAAACAGAGAAGAATATATTTGTGATTTAAAATCTAAAATTAAAAAATTAAAAACTGATATCAAATAATTATGATTATATTTTGTTAGGATAAAATTATAAATTAAATATTCAAACTATTTCCAATATATTTTTATTAAGAGTATTTACATTACAAAACATATAATATAAAAAAATTTAAAAAATTATTTCTTTTTTTTCTTTGATTTTTTCTTTCTTTTCTTTTTGGACTTTTTCTTACTTTTTTGAGATACTTTTTTGAGAGCAGACTCAATCTTTTTCTCCTCTGCTTCAATCTTTAATTCTTCTTTTAAAACTCTTTTTGTTAATCTTTGGATATTTGAATCTATCCTAGATATTCTCCTTTCAACCAAAACAAGAATTCTTAAACAATACACAATTCCTGCTAAAGTTCCCATTATTACAGCAAGAATAACTCCTTCCATACTAAGAGTAGTCATTACCATTTTTCCACCTCTTTGGATTATTAAACTACTATAGAATATGCTCATTTAAATAGTTTTTGATTAAAAATGATTTTTAGTCCCAGTATAAATTAAGTAATTATCTTTTAATTGAAATTGTTTTTCTCTAATAAAACAATCCAACAATTGCTTAGTCTCATCAACAGGTATACCTACCATCTCACCTAAATCAAATAGTTCATTAAATTTTATACCTTGATTTCCTTTTATGCGTACTGTAGATCTTAATATGTTTGCTTTTCGTCTTCCTGGCACAATGTGATGTTCCCTACATCTTGCTTGGTATTGTAATTCGCCCACAACTATTAATTCTTCACCATAATGAGAAGGTAATTCCTCTTCATTAATCCTTTGAGTATAATTAACATTACGTCTAGTACAATCTGGGTGTTCACAAATTGCAGGTAAATTAAATAATTCATCACTTAAATCCATTAAATCAAAAATAGTTGCTTTGTAATCACTAAATAAAAATGGTTCTCCTCTAAAACTCTTATCCAAACCTTCCCATAGTAGATAAGTGTTATTATCCAGACTATCTACAAAATCTACAACACCACTATCTAAAAACTGAGTTTCAGATATTGCAATTACTACTCTTGACAATCCAAATCTTTCCTCTGCCTCAATCCTTGCCTCATCTAATAAATGAAATAATTCATAAGAATCTTTAATAGAATAAACTCCTTTGGAAATAATTAAACCATCTCTTGATTGAATAGTCTTTGTTGGATCTCCTTCAAATACTTCTCTTAATACTTGTACAATCCTGTCATCTATTGGAGATTTAACTATTCTTACTACATATCTTTTTGAATCTGCAAAGTTTACTAATCTTTTACATCGTCTAATAAACTCATTAGTTTTACCACCTCCCATTGGACCAATTAATCCTTCAGTAGTTCCAAATAAATTATCTAAAGTTTTTATTTCAAGCACCAATTACTAATTAAATAATATTTATTTAATAAATTTTTATATTTAAAAAAAGTAGTAATCAATTTGAATAAAAGATAGTATTTGGAATAATTAAATAAAAAAAATTAGTTAAGAATTAAGCAGATTTCATATTTTTCCACTGAGAATTAAACATTTTCTCAAACGTAGATGCAAAATACTTAGTTTTTACCCAAACTCCTACATCATAACTTGGATGAACTTCTTCATCATCCATTACCATAAAAGAAATATCTTCCCCATCTACAAGTAAAAATCTAGAGTCTAAATTACTTTTCTTTACCTGAGCATATTCTGATAATTCTTTAATAATATGTTCATGTTTTTTATTAAAATCAGCAGCAATTCTTATTTTAACTCCATTTTTGCTTGCTTTTTTCAATACTTTTTTGAATTCTTTATGTTTTCTTAATATTCCTTCTTTTGTTGTAACTAAAACAATAGATTTCTCTGCATTCTTAATTAATGATTCCAAATGTGCATATAATCTTTTTCTTCCTTTAAATGCACCAGATAAATCTGTTGGTTCAACCATATCTATTCCTGTTTTATGTAAAATATTTAATTCTTCTAATAATTCACTACTCTTAAAATCATCAAGAACTTTAGTCTCTTTTTCAGCATCCCTTTTTATTTTTTTCTTAACTCTTTCTAATACTTCTTCTGGAGGCACAGCAATATATTTAATAGGTTTATCTATTTTTATTACAATAAATCCTTTTTTTTCTAGACTTTCTAAAACATCATAACTTCTAGATCTAGGTACATTAGCTATATCACTTAACTCTCCCGCTGTTGAAACTCCTCTAGATAAAAGTGCTGCCCATAATTTAGCTTCGTAACTATTTAATCCAAAGTCTCTTAATCTATTCAAAAAATCTGATTCTACTATCATTTTTTAACCTCCTATTAGTCTAACTATTAGTTTTAATACCAATTTGAACACCATTTTTTTTAAAACAAGATATTATAGAATAGGATACAATAAATAGTATATAAATGTTTTCATTTTTATTATTTTGTAGTAGCAAAAGTAGAGTAACACCTTGGTTTCATATGGAGAATAATAAAATAAAAATTTGAGGTATTATTTTTTGTAATTATTGTTATTTTTATTTAATTATTATAATTATTTATTATAATTATTATTTATTTCTATATTGAAAAATAATATTATATATATATATAAAACAAAAAAACAATAAAAAATATCTAAAATTATTAACTACATAGTAAAAAACAAAAAAAAACATACATCATTTTTGTAAAAATAATTTTTCCACCTGAAATAAGGGAGTAGGGATACAACTTCACTAAACTATATTTTGAATTATAAAAAGGCTTATATACCTATGTTTCATTTGGAAAAATATGACTCAAAAAAATCTAGATAACTTTTTTGAAAATTATCTTAAAAAAGAATCTTTTTTTATAGAGAAAAAAGCTCTACAAAGTGCTTATACTCCAGATAATATCCCTCATAGAGATGAACATATTCAGAACATGGCAGAAATAATGGCACCGTGTTTGAAATTAGAAAAACCCAGCAATATGTTTATTTATGGTAAAACAGGTACTGGTAAAACTGTTAGTGTTAAGTATATAAGAAATAAGTTGGAAAATATTGCAAAGAAAAAAAAAATTGATGTAAAATTTATATATATTAATTGTAAACTTAAAAGAGTAGCAGATACAGAATATAGATTAATAGCTCAATTAGCAAGAGAATTAGGGAAATCCATCCCTCCTACTGGTTTACCAACAGATGAAGTATATAAAATATTTTTTAATGCAATAGAAGAAGTAAAGAGTTTAGTTATTCTTATGTTAGATGAGATAGATCAGTTAGTTAAAAAAGCAGGTGATGGAATATTGTATAATCTTACAAGATTAAACTCAGAATTAAAAGATTCACAAATTTCAGTTATAGGTATATCTAATGATCTTACTTTTACTGATCATTTAGATCCTAGGATTAAATCCTCACTAAGTGAAGAAGAAATAGTTTTTCCTCCTTATAATGCCCTTCAAATTCAAGATATACTTAATCAAAGAAAAGAGGTTGCATTTAAACCTGGAGTGATTGGACCAGGAGTTATAGAAAAATGTTCTGCGTATGCAGCTAGAGAACATGGTGATGCAAGAAGAGCTTTAGAATTGATAAGAGTTGCAGCAGAGATTGCAGAAAGAAAAAATTTAGATAAAGTATCACTTGAACATATTGATAAAGCAGAGGAAAAAATTGAAAGAGATAGAATATTAGATTTGGTAAAAACTCAACCAAAGCAATTTCAGGCAACTTTGTATAGTATTATTTTAAGATGTTCTAAAAAAGATAAGAATATGTTAACTGGTGAAGTATATGAATACTATAAGTCAATTTGTTTAAAGGTAGGGATGAGGCCTTTAACTCAAAGAAGAATATCAGATATTATTGCAGAATTAGATATGTTGGGAATAATCAATGCTAAAGTTATTTCTAAAGGAAGATATGGAAGAACAAGAGAGATAAGCTTAGCAGTACCATATTCTACAATTCCTAAGATTAAGAAGATATTGCAGCAAGACTTAGATTTATAATTAAATTTAAAATGGAAAAAAGCAATAAAAAGAGCCAATATTATATTGAAAAGTTTATTGAAAAAGGATTTTTAATTAGTCCAGATATAATTAAGAAAAAAAATTGGGATAATAGTTTTGAAAATATTTTAATAAAATTAAGTAAAAAAAAAGATCTCTTGGTATTTTCTAATTATGTGGATAAATTTCTAATAAAAGAGAATATAAATAATTTTAATTGGTTAGAAATGGAGAAATCTAAAGCATTATATGAAAAACAAAAAAAGAAAGATATCTATACTAATTTTTTAGATTTTTTAAACAATCAACATGAAAAGAGTTTATTAGTTGAAAAGGAAAAAATACCAGAAGATATTTCTTATATAAACAAATACACAGAAAGTATTAAAAAAAGAGACATTCAGGACTTTATTAACATATTTAATGAGAGATATAATAATATTAAAAGAATTCTTTTAAATAGAAGGGAACTTCAGGGAGTAAATTCTATTAGCAGATTGCAAAATAAATCAGATAGACAATCAGTAGCAATTATTGGTATGGTTACTTCTAAAAGATTAACAAAGAATAAACACCTTATGTTAAGATTAGAAGATCCTACTGGAGAAATAAATGTATTAATTAATAAGAATAGGTCTGATTTAAGTTCTATTGGTCAGGATATTGTTTTAGATGAAATAATGGGTATAACAGGGACAAGTGGAAGAAACATAATTTTTGCAGATAATGTATTATTCCCAGATTTACCTTCATATAGTGAACTGAAAAGGTCTCCTGAAGAGTCTTATCTTTTAATTCTCTCAGATCTACATGTTGGTTCCGGAAATTTTATGAAAGAAGAATTTAATAGATTCTTAAAATGGATTAATGGAAAAGTAGGAAATAAGGATCAAAAAGAATTGGCTAGTAAAATTACCCATATTATTATTTTAGGTGATTTAGTAGAAGGAGTAGGAATTTATCCTGGTCAGGAAAAAGAACTAGAAATAGTTGATATAGTTGATCAATACAAAAATTGTGCTGAATTATTGGCAAAAATCCCTAAAAATATTAAATTACTAATTATTCCAGGGAATCACGATGCAGTGAGATTAGCAGAACCTCAACCTCCATTGTTTAAAGATTTAGCAAAACCTATTTGGGAATTACCAAATGCAATTAATCTTGGAAATCCTGCTTTTATTAATATAATGTCTACAGATAAATTTCCAGGATTTGATCTTTTGTTGTATCATGGTTATAGTTTTATTTATTATGCAGAAAATGTGGATTCAATAAGACAGAAAGGAGGTTTAGATAGGGTAGATTTGATTATGAAATTTTTACTACAAAAAAGACATCTTGCTCCAACTCATTCTTCAAATATGTATATCCCTCATACAGATAATGATCCTCTTTTAATAAGTAAATCTCCTGATTTTTTTTTAACAGGACATTTGCATAAATGTATTGCTGCAAATTATAAAAACACTACAATGATATCAGGTAGTTGTTGGGAGTCTGATACAAGTTACATGAAGAAAATGGGAGTAAAGGGAGAACCAGCAAGAGTTCCAATAGTAAATTTGAAAACAAGAAAAGTAAAAATACTGAGGTTTGAAAAATGACTGCAGCTAGTCCAGCAATGAAAAAATATTTTAACAATGTAGAAAAAGAGATTAAAAAAGCCTATGATCTGGCTGAGTCTGCTAGAAAAAAAGGATATGATCCTGAAGAAAGAGTAGATATACCTTTAGCAAAAAATATGCAGGAAAGAGTAGAAGGTCTTATATCCATTGTAGCTCCTCAGCTTGTTGGATCAGGTATGATTGAAAGGATACATGAATTAGAAGAAAAATATTGTATTTTGGATTGGAGAGTAGCTTTAATTATTGCCGTGGAAGTTGCCCAGGAAAAGTTTTGTAACTTTGATTCTAAAAAACAGGCATTAGAAATAGGAATTAGAACTGGTTTTGCATATCATACATTAGGAATAGTTGCAGCTCCGTTAGAAGGATTTATTGAGTTAGAGATTAAAAAAAGAAAGGATGGAAAAGAATATCTTTCTCCAATGTATGCAGGACCTATTAGAGGAGCAGGAGGTACTGCTGCTGCTTTTTCAGTTATTTTAACAGATTATGTAAGAAAAAAGATGGGATATGAGTCTTATGATCCTACTCCACAAGAAATAGAGCGATTTGCTGTAGAAATAAGAGATTATCATGAAAGAGTAACCAACTTACAATATTACCCTTCTGAACAAGAGATTAAATTTTTAATAAAACATATTCCTGTAGAAGTTGGAGGAAATCCCACTGAAAGAATAGAAGTATCTCAGCACAAAGATATTGAAAGAATTGGTACAGAAAGAATAAGAGGAGGAGTATGTTTAGTTGTGGGAGAAGGTTTAGCACAAAAGGCACCTAAATTATGGAAAAGGCTTTCAAAGTGGGGAGATGAAGTAGGATTGGAATGGGGATTCTTATCTGATTTTTTAGATTTACAAAAAAAAATAAAAGCACGAGGAGAAGTTAAAAAAAAATATTCTAAAAAAATATCTCCTGACCATACATATATTAAAGATCTTGTTGCTGGAAGACCTGTTTTAACACATCCTTTGAGAAAGGGTGGATTTAGGCTTAGGTA
The DNA here is from genome assembly GCA_018263355.1 of Candidatus Woesearchaeota archaeon. Lineage (GTDB taxonomy): Archaea > Nanobdellota > Nanobdellia > Woesearchaeales > JAGVZT01 > JAANXH01. The sequence continues at coordinate 91,956 of JAANXH010000051.1, read as the reverse complement.
TGGACATAGTAGAGTAAATGGTATGTCTAGTTCATCAATACATCCGGCTACACAATATGTGTTAGATGGATATATTGCATTAGGTACTCAATTAAAAACAGAGAGACCAGGAAAAGCAGCAGCAGTGACAGCATGTGACTCTATTGAAGGTCCAATTGTAAAGCTTGAGGATGAGAGTGTTATACAATTAAATTCAGCAAAAAAAGCAAGAATTTACAAAAATAAAATATCTGAAATAATTTATTTAGGAGATTATCTTTGTAATTATGGAGATTTTAGTGAAAATAATCATGTTTTAGTTCCTCCAGGATATTGTGAGGAATGGTGGCAAAAAGAAATTGAAAAAGAAGTAGTGGATCTTTTTGGAACATTGGATTATGATAAACTATGTAATTTGTTGGAAATATCAAGAGATAAATTAGATTCTCTATTAAAACTTAAAGAGTTTGATGTAGATTTATGTTTTAAAATTAGTAATAAAACAAAAGTTCCATTACACCCAAAATTCACATTTTATTGGAATAGTATTTCAACACAAGAATTAATCCCCTTATTAAAGTGGTTTAAGAAAGTTAAAATAATTAAGGATGAGAATAAAATTAAAAAGTTTGTATTACCTTTACAACAAGAAAAATTAATTTTAGAAAAGTTAGGAGTTCCTCACAAAGTAGCCTCCAAAGAATTTGTAGTTTTAAAATCAGATAAAGGTATAACTTTATTAAATGTATTAAACTTAAATGATACAAATATTGATTCTTGTATAAAAGTTGTTAAAGAAAATTTAGACAAAAGTTCTTTGGAAATAATTAATATTATCAGTTCTATTAAAATAAGAGATAAAGGGGGAACTTTTATTGGTGCAAGAATGGGGAGGCCAGAAAAATCAAAAATGAGGAAACTAAAAGGTTCTCCTCATGTACTTTTCCCAGTGGGAAAAGAAGGTGGAAGATTAAGGTCTATTTTGGCAGCAAGAGATGAAGGAAAAATTACTGCTGATTTTCCAATTTTTTATTGTAAGGATTGTGAATCTGAGACAGTTTTTAGTGTATGTGAAGTTTGTGATAAAAAAACATTAAAAAGATACTATTGTCCAGAGTGCGGAATTATTGAAAAACAAGAATGTGAGCATGGCCAAGCATCAACATATACTAGAAGAAAAATAGATATTAATAGATTTCTTAATGCATCTCTTAAAAAAATTAAATTTAGGGCTGTTCCAGATTTAATAAAAGGAGTAAGAGGGACATCTAATAAAGATCATATTCCTGAGCACTTAATTAAAGGTATATTAAGGGCAAAGCATGAGATTTATGTAAATAAAGATGGAACAACAAGATATGATATGTCTGAATTAGCTATATCTCATTTTAAACCAAAGGAGATAGGAACAAGTATTGAGAAATTAAGAAAACTAGGTTACACCAAAGACATAACTGGTCAACCTTTAGAAAGAGATGATCAATTATTGGAGATAAAACCTCAAGATATTATTCTTCCTGGCAATAGAAATACTACAGATGAACCAGCAGATGTTGTTTTATATAGGGTGTCTAAGTTTATTGATGAATTATTGGTTAAATTGTATGGAGAAAAAAAATATTATAATCTTAAAAAACCAAGAGATATTGTTGGACATTTAGTAATTGGACTAGCTCCTCATATTTCAGCAGGTATGATTGGCAGAATAATTGGTTTTTCTAAAGTACAAGGATGTTTTGCACATCCTCTGTGGCATGCTGCACTTAGAAGAGACTGTGATGGGGATGAAAGTTGTGTGATTTTGTTAATGGATTCACTTTTGAATTTTTCAAGACAATTTCTTCCAGACAAAAGAGGAGGAAGAACAATGGATGCTCCACTTGTACTTAGTTCCAAACTCATACCTTCAGAAGTGGATGATATGGTTCATGGAGTAGATGTAGTTTGGAGTTACCCTTTAGAGTTTTATAATGCATGTTTGGAATATAAATATCCTTATGAGGTAGATATTGAACAAATTGCAGATAGATTAGATACACCTGGTCAATATGAATCAATGGGTTTTACACACCATACTTCTGACATTAATATGGGGATTACTTGTTCTGCTTATAAGACTCTTCCAAGCATGCAGGAAAAATTAAAAGGTCAGATGGAGATAGCAAAAATAATCAGAGCAGTTGACCAAAGACATGTTGCAGATTTAGTTATTAATAAACATTTTATAAAGGATATTAAAGGAAATTTAAGAAAATTTTCTATGCAACAATTTAGATGTGTAAAGTGTAATTCAAAATATAGAAGACCTCCTTTGTCTGGTAAGTGTAGATGTGGAGGTAAGATAATATTTACAATTTCAGAAGGATCTATTGTAAAATATCTTGAGCCAAGTATTAGTCTGGCTAAAAAATACGAGGTTTCAGATTATCTAAAGCAAACTCTTGAACTAACCAAAAGAAGAATTGAATCTATTTTTGGTAAAGATAAAGAAAAACAAGAAGAACTGGGTAAATGGTTTGGTTAATAATCTACATTCTAACCATGCTTGCAAGTGGAACTCCTTTAATATTAATTACATTTTCAGAGTTAATTATTTTATTTTTTATACAAAGATTAACAGATTTTTTTCCCACAACATTAATAGTATATGCTGTTTTTATTAATTCCAAAATAATTTCGGGACTGCTCTCTGAGCCTTGGTAAAATTCAGAAGTAGTGTCTATTATTCTATCTGAATCTTCAAATTTTTTACCGAGAATTTCTTTATCACATATAGCTAAAATTAATCTATTATCAGAAGTAAAATGTTTTTTAATTATCATATTCTTGTTTTAATAGGATGTATTGCTCCACAGGCAGTACATTTAATAAAGTCAATTCTATCTTCTGTAACTAGTTTAGTATCTGGTTTCCCACATTCCTTACATGTTACATATTCTTTAACATATTTTGCAATTTTTTTGTTAATCATACGTGCAGATACTTTTCTTCCAAGTATAAGCCCTTTCTTTTTAATATCTCCAGGAGTAGCTAGTTCTTTAAGAATGAATTTTAAAATATGTTTAGGTTCTCTTCTTAAAGTTGAAGCAATCAGGTTAAAGTTACTAATTATTGTTTTATTGCCTTGGATATGACCTCTAACATTTGGAACTTCAAATCGTTCTTGAGATTTTGTAGTTTCAGGTAGTTCTTCCTTTGCTTTTTTTAATAATTTTTCATAATTCATATAAACAAGTAATATGCTCCTATTTTTAAAGATTATGACAGTTTTTTAGTTTGAATTAAATTTTGGTTGAATTAATGTAGTAAATTATATATATCTGCAGTTTTATTTTTAATTAATATGGTGCTTGAAAACCTTTTGCAACCAAAAAATCTTGAACATAATAAATTAAATCTTATTGCCTTAGGTTTTTTATATGCTTCTGTAGGTTTATTTGTAGGATTATTAGCGTGGCCATCTCAGTCAAGTTTAGTTTTGGTTTTTCTAACAGTTATGGCATCAATGCCTTTTGTGTATAACTTACTTAAACAAGAAGAACAAAAAGATAAGGAAATATATGAAGAAAAAAAATTGCTTAAGGAGCATTACAAAGCTTTAAAGTCACTAATGTTTCTATTTTTTGGGTTTACAATAGGTTTTGTGTTTTGGTACAGTACTCTTCCTACTTCCTTAATTACAGAATCTTTTGCTATACAAATAAATGTATGGCAAGGTTTAAATTCTAATGTGTCTGGAAATGCTTTTTTAGGAATGGAAGACTTTTTGAGAGTTTTTTTAAATAATATTAAAGTCTTAATATTTTGCATATTATTTGCTTTTTTATATGGAGTAGGTGCAATTTTTATTTTAGTTTGGAATGCATCAGTTATTGGAATAGCTATTGGAGATTTTATCAGAAGAGAAGTTAGTATGATTGCAAGAAAATTACATTTTACTGCAGTATCAGATTATTTTAGAATTATAGGAACTGGATTTTTACAATATACTTTGCATGGAATCCCGGAGATATTAGCATATTTTACAGGAGGAATGGCTGGTGCGATTATATCTATTGCTGTAATTAATCATGATTTTGGTACTGAAAAATTTGAGAATATTTTAGTTGATTCTACTGATTTGATATTAATTGCAATAGGTATATTAATAATTGCAGCATTAATTGAAGTGTATATCACACCAGCTTTTAAGTTTTTTATTCTAGGACTTTAAGCCTACCTGTTTTTATTTCAAAAATTTCTCCTTCTCTAAGCAAATTATTTACTATTTCTTCAGCAGAGCCAGAGCCAAACTTTTCAATAACATCATCAATATCTGCGCCATCTCCTTTGTCTAGTTCTTTGACTAATTTGTATATTTTTTGAATCTTTTCTCCAGATTTTGTTGCATTTGTATCATTATTCTCTTTTGTGGGTTTTTTGTTTTGTGGATTTTCATCTTTATTTTTAGAGAGGGGTTTAGGGTGATTTAATTTAGAAGAGGATTTATTTTGAATTAATTTTAGTTTTTTATTCCTATATTCTATCCATTTTTTGTTTTCTATTTTCTTGATAATCTCAGGAACAACATATTTGTTATTATTAAACTCTCTTGGTCTGCCAATAACTTTTATTATATCTCCTATTTTAATTTGAGAAATTTGTTTGATTTCTTCAAAAGACATGATTTGAATATTTGCTGAACCATCATCTATAGAAAAACTTTTTTTATCTGAGTTAATGTCTATAACAACACCTATAAGATTTACTCTAGAAACAGTTTTATTGTTTGTTCTGACAAAGTTAGGTTGCCAACCTTCTTGTCTTACATATTCTCCTTTTAGAAGAGTGTTAATTTTTATAATATGTGCAACAAGTCGCTTTTGCATATTATTATTTTTACTAAATTTTCTGGATGTATCCTCTTCTTGGCTCAAATAAATCACCTGATCTCTTTAGTTTTTCAATAGATTCTTCAACATCACTTTCAGATATTCCTTTTTCTTCTGCTTCCCTTAAAATATCTTCAATAGGTATTGTTTTAATACCTTTATTTTCCATATCTGTTATAATCTCCCTTACTATGATAATCTTGCTTCTTTGAGTTGCCCCAACTCCAGTTGCAATTCTATCTATGTCTATCTTGCCTGTTTCTTTATCTACTCCTACTTTAGTTAAACAGTAATGTAGTAAAGATATGGCTTTTTTGGCGTCTGCTTTTGTGACTTTTTTGGCTAATCTTATTTTTGCGCTGGATTCGGATAATCTAACTAGTGCTTCTAACTGTCTTGGACTAATTGGGATGGATCTAATTACCTCTTCTTCAGAAGATCCTTTATTTCTCAAGTCTACATAATATTTTTTAATCTCTTCTAGAGCAGCACTGGATAGAACAGGTCTTGTGTTTTGTTTTGAATAAGCAATGTATTTTTTAATTAGCTCTGTATCAATTGCAGGCTGCACAGCTTCTAAATTTTTATGAATGTTTAAAATAAAAGAAGCCATTTTATTATCTTTTTTCTCATCAGGTAGGTCTCTTATAGGGAAAATAAGATCAAATCTGTTAATAAGTGTAGGAGGCAGTTCTATTTGTTTTGCTAGCATTTCATAGGGATCAAATCTACCAAACTTAGGGTTTGCAGCAGCAAGAACTGTGGTCTTTGCAAGTAATGTGGCTTGAATATTAGCTTTAGATACAGTAACTGTTTGTTGTTCAAGAGCCTCGTGCATTGCACTTCTATCTTCAGAGCTCATCTTATCAAGCTCATCAATACAACAAATACCTTTGTTTGCAAGAACTAATGCTCCAGCTTCCAGAGCATAACCTCTCATAAATTCATCTTTAACAACACTTGCAGTTAGACCTACTCCTGTTGCCCCTTTACCAGAAACATACATTCCTTTTGGAGCTATTACTTGTATTCTTCTTAGAAGTTGAGATTTACCTGCTCCAGGGTCACCAATTAATAAAACATGTATGTCTCCTCTGGTAACAACCCCATCTGTTCTTTCTTTTTGAACCCCTGAAAAAAGCTGTAAAATCAGTGCTTCTTTAACTCTGTCATGACCATATATAGAAGGAGCTACTGATTGGAGAAATTTGTCAAAGATTTTAGGATCTTGTGCTAAGGTTTTGATTTTTTCCTCATCTTCTTTAGATATATTAATTTCAGTAAAGTCCTCTTCCAAGGCTACAACAAAATTGGAATCAAAAACAAGATCATATCTTGTGGAAGTTCCACCAGTTCTAAGTACAATCGGAACCTCTCTGATTATACCAATCACTTGGATTTTTGAACCTGGGTTGGTTTTTTTCTCTGAAATCGGGCTTACAAGATCTTGTTTTAGAAAAACACTGATTCTTTTTGGTTGTTCACTACCTTCTAAGTTTTCAGGAGATTCTTCAAGAACTATTCTCTGAGCATCTACTAGCTCTTTTTTCATTAATCTAAATTTGCCCTTTCTACCACAACCACACCTAGAGGGTTCTTTAAATTTGGTGTCCACTTGAAGAACATTTATAATATTTCCACAGCTTGGACATTCAAACTGACTTGCAACAACTTGAGGTCTAACATCAGATTTTTGTCTTACTAATCCTTCTAGAGAAACAAATATACCTAAATGTTTTGCTCTAATATCTCTTATTCTTACTTTCTGAGAATTAGGTATATTATTGAATCTTACTTTGAATCTGTCTATATCCTGCAAATCAAAGTTTTCCACTGCAAGTTCAGCGGCTTTAATTATTTCTTCAGGTTGTTCTAATAATTCTTCAGCTAAATTAGGGTCAAATTTTAAGAGTTCATTAAAGTCTATTATTAAGAAACTCTTATCAGACTGTACATTTTGTAGGATTTCACTTTTATAATTAATATCAAGGAATTCCTCAAATCTTTTAATCTGTTCTGAAGCATCCATACTCCTTGTTTACTCTTTTAGATAACTTGTTTTAGGTTTTCTATTAATTTATCTAATGCAGAATGTACTTCTTCTTCACTTTTTGTCCCTGTACAAACAACTTTTCCGTTTGTAAACAACAAAAATGTTGCCTTTGCGTCTATTAATTTAAATACAAGCCCAGGAAATTGTTCTGGTTCATATTCAGTATTTTTCATTTTAATTGCTAAGGTATTTAGGTTAAGATGCATACCTACTGAGCCAGAAGCTACAATGTTTTGTATCTGAATTTCAGGTTTAATTTTTATATCTACATTGATCTTTTTTAAGCTGCTTATAATCTTTTTAATAGATTCCTCAACCTTATCCATAGATTTTGCACCAGTACAAACTACCTTTCCAGAGCTAAAAATCAAAGCTGATGTTTTAGGCTCTCTTATTCTAATTACAAGCCCAGGAAATTGTTCTGGATTGTATTCTGTGTTTGGAAGAGTTGCAGCCATTTTTTCTAGTGGAATCCTTTGTTCCAGAGATGTGCTAACAACAATATTTACAACTCTGATGTCTTTCTTTTTATCTGTCATGTTTTATACCCCCGTGTTTTTGGCTAAAGCCAATTTTACATTTATAAATGAATTTTCCTTTATAAATACTTTTATTTTTAAATAATACTAAAATAATATATATATTTAAATATGTTTGCCCCCTTGATTTCAAGTGGAGATTTGTGTTTTTAGTCTCTTAAATACTATAATATTTGGGTTTTAGCTTTTTTATAGAACAAAACACCTTGATTTCAAGTGGAACTATTTGTAAATATAATATTTATTTGATAACTAATTATTAGTATGATTTTAGATAAACCAAAGATTTATATAAAGGTTAACAATTGTTAATTAGTATGAAAGTTTACCTTGATAATGGTGCAACCACAAAAGTGGATCCAGAAGTTGTAAATGCAATGAAACTTTATTTTCTTGAAAAATATGGAAATGCATCATCTTTACATAGTTATGGACAACAAGCAAAAAAAGCATTAAATAATTCCAGGAAGGTTATTGCAAAAATAATTAATGCAGACCCAGAAGAGATAATCTTTACTTCTGGAGGTACGGAATCAGACAATATTGCACTAAGAGGATTAGCAGATGCTAATAAAAAAAAAGGTAATCATATTATTACCAGTAAAATAGAGCATCATGCAATAATCAGAACTTGTCAGGACTTGGAAAAACAAGGATTTAAAGTTACATATTTAGATGTATCAGAAAAAGGATTTGTTGATCCTAAAGATGTTGAGGCAGCAATAACAAAAAACACAATTTTGGTTAGTATAATGCATGCAAATAATGAAATAGGAACTATCCAGCCGATTTCAGAGATTGCAGCAATTTGCAGAGAAAAAGGTGTTTACTTTCATACAGATGCTGTGCAAAGTTTTACAAAAGTAAAGATTGATGTTAAAAAAATGAATATTGATTTAGCTTCTTTTTCCTCACATAAAATTCATGGTCCAAAAGGAGTAGGTGCTATTTACATAAAAAAAGGAACTAAAGTAAACTCTCTTGTAACAGGAGGAGCTCATGAATTTGGTAAAAGAGCCGGAACAGAGAATGTTGCTGGAATTGTGGGCTTTGCAAAAGCAGCATCAATATTGAATAAAGATCACCTAGAAAAGATGACTACTCTTAGAGATGAGTTAATAAATGAATTATTAAAAATTCCTCATGTTCAATTAAATGGAAGTAAACAAAAAAGATTATGTAATAATGCAAATTTAAGATTTAATCTTATTGAAGGAGAAGCCATGCTTATTCATCTTGATATGAATGGGATCGCTGTCTCCACAGGCTCAGCATGTTCATCACATGAATTAAAAGTGAGTCATGTACTAAAAGCAATTGGACTATCTCATGATGTAGCTCATGGGTCTATACGTTTTACATTAAGTAAGTATACAACAAAAAAGGAAATAGATTATACTATTGATAAAGTAAAAGAGGTTGTTTTAAAGCTAAGAAAGATTAGTCCATTAAAACCAGGATACAGTGCAAAGGATTTTCCAGATCATAATCATTAAATGATAATTTTATCTTTAATATATCAATTTTTAATAAAACTTAAATATGATTACAGTTCACCCCTTATATATGGAAGAAAATAAAGAAACAAAAAAAGGAGTAGCAGCAATTGTTTATGATAATAGGGGAAGTAATTATTACTTTTTAATCCTTAGAAGAGCAAATAGTAGAAAAGAATTTGAATTTATTAAAGGAAAAATGGGTCTGGATGAAGAGCCAATTGATGCAGTTTCCAGAGTAGTTAGAGAAAAAGTTGGATTAAAAAATTTTGAAGTTAAAGGTAATCTTGTTTTGGAATGGAATTTAGTTGATAATTTGGACAAATTTACTATATTTCTTATAGAAGCAAATATGAATGTAGTTGTGGATATTAGTAATTCTCCTGATTATGATAACTATCTATGGACAGCCAAAGAAAATGTGGCAAGTAAGTTGATTTTAAAGCAAGAGATGGCTGCATTTAGCCAAGCCTTAAAAATATTTGATTCTGGACAACTTAAATAAACTACATAGCCAATAGGTCTGGGACTTCTTCAATATAAAATCCAAAGTGGTTTACAAAGTTTTCAACTAGGTCTGGATTCTTTTGTTTAATTAAACTAAGCATTTCTGTGGTAACACAAAAACTACACACTTTTACCTGCTGTCCACAAAAAATACACAGTGTTTGGGTTTCTTGGATATGTTGATCCATGATATTGTCAACTAAACTGGTTAATTTAGGTGCTTTTTCATATGTCCACACTAATAATTGTTTTTTTAGGCAGTCTACGCATAGAGGATTAGTAATAGAATCCTCACAACTCAAACAATTTGTCTCCCAATTTTGGTGATTTTCTTTCATTTTTTCCCTCACAGCTCTACAGCACCTGGGCATTAAAAAAACATAAGAACAGCAATCAAAGATTTTTGCAAGCCCAGGCAACCAAACGAGCTCACTTATCTTTGATATTTTTTGAACAAACAATAGTATCCACGCACAGACATGAATCTAGTAGAAATGTCATTTTAGTATCTGCGTGTGTTAACATACATCCTAAAAAAGAGATGTAGTTTAAAAAACTTTCGTAATTTTTTCAATTTTTGTTTTTGTATATGTGGGTTGAGTCAAGTTTAATGTGTTTGCCAGAATATGCCATTCGCTGTTTGTTAGCATATATACAACAGATATGCAATATATATTTCAGGAAGACAAACTGTTCCTTTTGGCATTTCACAATGATTAAAGTCTTGCTCATCAATCAGGCATTTATGCAGTCATTAAATCATTCCGCAGTCAATTCCAAAATTGACTTTTGCCTTTACTCATCAAACTTGACTTCATCTATATGAGGAAAAATTTAAAACAGAACTTAAATTATAGGTCACTATGAAGGTATATTTTGAAGAACAAGAAGAAGAAAAAGAGATCAAATTCAATGGAGTAGCAGAAGATCTCTTAAAACAATTAAATATAAACCCTATTACAGTTATTTTAGTGAAAAACAATAAATTAATTTCAAAAAAAGAACAATTATCAAACAAAGATAGTTTAAAAATACTTTCAGTTATTTCTGGGGGTTAATTCAATCCCATTGGTTATTTTAGTTTTTTGTAAATATTTTCTATTATCTTTAATTTTCAGGTAACAGTTATTTATTGAATTTTTAGATTGATATGAATCCATTCCTAATACTGTGGCAACACTTCTAAGATCACTAGAATGTCTCATCTCCCACTTATTTGATGCAAAGGAAGCTATTATTATTTTTACTTTATATTTTCTGTAATATTTTAAATTTTGATTAATCCTGCCAATTAATCTAATTCTGTTTTTACTTTTAGCATTTAATATTGATTTAAATGAAATCCCTAACATTATTTCATTTTTATTGGCAAGTTTACACAATACTTGATTTAATCCTGATCTTTTATAATGTATCTTGTCAGGTCTTTTATCTAACTCTAAGTCGTAAATTAAATCAGGTTTATACTTTTCAAAGTTCTTTCTGTTATTAGAACTATTGGTGGTGGATTTTGTAATAACTAATTCAGCTAATTTTTTAGCTTTTCTTATTTGTTTAAGGTTTGCACTTAAACCAAGATTAATTTCAAGATTGTATTTTTTTCTATATTTTTGTAGGTTCTTCCTAATCTGTTTAATTTTGGAGGAATCATAATCATAAACCATACACAAACCCATTATTCTTAACTTTTGTGCTGTTTTAATTAAGTCATTCTCATTATTTTTTGGAAAAACAATATCAATAAACATATTTACTCTCTAATTTTTTATCCTTTATTATTTATAATTGTTGGCTTAATTTGTTGTATTAAATTACAGCAACTGCAAATTTGTCCAGTGCAGGGTTCACCACATTTTTCACAGTGATTAAGTGTTGAAGTGCTTAAATTTGTTTCTTGTTTTAAATCTAAATCTAAGAAGTTTTTTACCAGGTTAAGTTTGCTACTAGGATTGTTCAATTCGTAGTTATTTAATATATCTCTTACCTTGTTTCTCATTGAGCTTGAAGCATAAGGGCACTCAATATGTCTAATATCAAACTGTTTAATATAAGTATATAATTTAACTTCTTTTTCACTAATAAAATAAAGAGGTTTGACTCTTGGAACAAACATTTCATCCTGAATAATCCCTGAAACAGGTCCAAGTCTTATTAGTGAATTAATATTTTTTTTTAGTAAATTCATTAATATATTCTGAGCTTCATCATCAAGGTTGTGTCCAGTAACAATTTTATCATATCCTCTTGCATATTTATTTAATAAATATCTTCTGAATGTGCCACACACAGTACATAATCTTTTTTTGTTAACTTGGTCTAAATCAAAACCAAATTCTTCTTTGAAAGATACTACTGTGAGTTTAATATTATTAGCATTACAAAATTTTTTTAGGTCATCTAAGGTTTTAGCTCTATATCCTTTAATTCCCTCATCAATTAATAGGGCAGTCACATTTTTGTATTTTTTATTTAACAAATGAAGGACCACAGTTGAGTCTTTACCTCCACTACAGGCAACAGCAATTTTCTCAGAATGTTTTACTAGTTGATATTTTTTTACTGTTTTATAAAATAAGTTTTCAAAATACTCTACAAAATGATCCTGGCAAAACTCATTGTAAATCTGAGGCTTAGTGCACCTTTTACATTTCATAATATGAGTAGAGGCCAATTCTAGCTTAAATATCTTGTTTAAAATTATTATTAAGAGATAGATTTATATAATATTCTTTGTTTGCCAATTCTATGGAAAAAGACTTAGCTGATTTTGCAGTAAATTATGCTCAGAAACTTGGTGCAAGTTATGCAGAAGCAAGACTAGAAAGTTCTAAAAGTAACTCTTTTCTGCTTAAAAACGGGAATTTGGATTCATCTGGATTTTCAGATATTAGTGGGTTAGGAATAAGATTAATTTGTAATAAAGGTTTGGGTTTTGTTTCAACAAACAAATTAGAAAAAACTAAAATTAAATCACTTATTAAGATAGCTATAAAATCAGCCAAATCTTCAGAACACAGGGAAGAAGTAAATCTTGCAGAAGATAATGTAAATAAAAAAGAGTATAAGGTAAAACAAAAAATTAAACTTGCAAATGTGGATCCATCTGAAAAAATTCAATTACTGTTAGATGCAGAAAAAGCAATCAAAGCAACAGGAATTAAAACTCCGGGAAGATATTTTACCTTATCAGATCATACTACAACAGAATATTTAGTTAATTCTGAAGGAACACAGGTGCTTGCAACAGTCCCTAAAGTGGCATTTATGTATTTTTTAACAATAAAAGAAGGAAATCAATCTGTTCAAAGATATTGGCAATATGGGAATGCTGGAGGATTTGAATTTGTTAAATCCTGGAATATTAGTGAATTGCTTGTAAATGAAGTTAAGGCTTGTTACAATAATCTTAAAAATGGCAGGAAGCTTAAAAAAGAAAAGTTAGATGTGATAGCTGCTCCTCAAGTAGTGGGTATAATGGTTCATGAAAGTGTGGGCCACCCTTATGAAGCAGATAGAATACTAGGTAGAGAAGGTGCACAAGCAGGAGAGTCTTTTGTAAGTCAAGATATGATTGGCCAGAAAATTGGTAGTGATGTGGTTACAGTTGTTGATGATCCTACTGTTGAAAATAGTTATGGTTTTTATTTATATGATAATGAAGGAGTTAAAGCAAAAAGAAAATATTTAATGAAAAACGGAAAAATTAATGATTTTCTGCATAATAGACAGACTGCTGCATTAATGGGTATTAAAAGTAATGGTTCATCAAGGTCTGTTGATTATGATAAGGAAAGCATAGTTAGAATGTCAAATACTTTTATGTTGCCTTCCAAGAAAAAAGAAGAAGAACTTATTGAAGATATTAAAAGAGGAGTGTATATTAAGAATTTTATGGAGTGGAACATTGATGACAAAAGAGTAAACCAAAAATATGTTGGAGCTGAAGCATATTTAATTGAAAATGGACAGTTAGGTATGCCTGTTAAGAGTCCAATAATGGAGGTTTCTACTTTTGATTTGTACAAAGCTGTTGATGCAGTGGCAAATAATACTGAGTTTCACGCAGGTAATTGTGGTAAGGGTGAGCCAATGCAGGCAATTCCTGTTTGGTTTGGTGGACCTTCAATTAGACTTAGAGGGTTGTGGATAAAATGAAGCAAGAAGCAAAACTAATCCTAAAAAATTTGATAAAAAGTGGAGCAGATGATGTTGCTATTCAAGGTCAGGCAAGTACTGCTTCTCAAATTAAATACTCAAATAGTAAAATTAATGCAACAAAAAATTGGGAGTTGGATTTAATTAATATCTTTGTTGCAAAAGATAACTGTTTGGTTTCAACTACTCTAAGAGATCTTTCAGAAGATTCTGCAAAAAAAACTGCTTTAAAATTAATGAAATTTGTAAAAGCAGCACCTAAGAATGAATCTTATAGAGGAATTGCAAAAGGGCCATTTAAGTATCCAGATATTAAGCAGATGTATGATCCAGAGATTGAAAATTTAGGAGAAGGGGCAATAAAAATAGTAGAAAATGCTTTAAATCAAGCTGAACAACTTGATGCAAAAAGAGCAGCAGGTGTGTTTGAATCTTTTTTTTCTAAATCTTTTGTACTAACCTCAAATAATGTAGATGTAGAACAGAAAGAAACAGGAGTTTATTTTTCAGTTAGAGGATTTGCATCAAAAAATGCATCAGGACATATGGTAGCAGTTTCAAGATTATTAAATAAATTTGATTATCTGGATGCTGTAAAAAAAGCAGTGCAGATAGCTAAAGATTCATTAAATCCAAAACCAGTAGAATCAGGCAAATATGATATTTTATTTGATCACTTACCCTTTGCAAATCTTTTAGATTATTTTGGGAATGCAATGTCTGTGTTTACAGTAGAAGCAGGTTTATCCTGTTTAGAAGGGAAAATTGGAAAAAACGTAGCAAATGAAAAATTTGATTTAAGTGATAATGGAACTTTGACAAATGGATTTAACTCAACTAAGTTTGATGAAGAAGGAGTTCCAACAAAAAACACTAAAATTATTGATAAAGGAGTTTTAAAAACATATCTTCATAACACTTCAAGTGCAATAAGGTATGATACAACAACCACAGCAAATGCAGGAATTGTTTCTCCAAGTGCACACAACTTGGTTTTAAAAGCAGGAAATTCATCAAAAGAACAAATGTTAAGTTCCCTTAAAAAAGGAATTTACATAACAAATATTTGGTATACCAGATTTCAAAATTATCATACAGGAGATTTTTCAACAATTCCAAGAGATGGAGCATTTTTGGTTGAAGATGGTAAGATTGTCAAACCAGTTAAAGATATTAGAATAACTGATAATTTAATTAATATAATGAAGTCTGTTTCTAGGCTGGGTAAAAAAAGAAAACAAATTTTTGGATGGGAAGTTGAAACACCAGTTATAACTCCTATGGCTATTGTTAATGATGTGAATGTAACAAAATCAGAAAAATAACACTTATAAATTAAATACAATAAAATAATATCAAAGGTAATAAAATGAAAGATAAATCAAAAAACTTGGAAGATGCTTTTTACACTTTTTCCACACCTAAAAACTCTTTAGAGGAAGAAAATAGGGTATTGAAACAAACTTTATCTAGGCAGAGAAATGAATTAAAAAAATTTCGTACAAAACCATTACTTGTAACAGAAGTAAAAGAAACAAAAGAGGATAGTGCTTTGGTTAGGCTTCCTAATGGGAATATGTTTTTTGTAGACATTAGTGATTCTTGTGGAAAATTGAAATCAGGAGATTTTGCACTTGCAGAACAAAAAAGTCTAACTTTGGTAAATAAGATGCCTATTACAAGGAAATTTAATGTAGAAAAATTTGTAATAATTAATAAACCTAAAATTGGATGGGAGCAGATTGGGGGTTTAGATAATGCAATTGAGGAGATAAAAGAGGTAATTGAACTCCCTCTTAAAAAGCCTGGATTGTTTGAAGAAATTGGAATCACTCCTCCAAAAGCTATACTTCTTCATGGACCTCCTGGAACAGGGAAAACTTTATTGGCAAAAGCAGTTGCAAAATCAACAGATTCAACTTTTATCGAGATAGTAGGTTCAGAATTAGTGCAAAAGTTTATTGGAGAAGGTGCAAAGCTAGTCAAGGAAATATTTGAGCTAGCCAGAAATAAATCCCCCTCTATAATTTTTATTGATGAGCTTGATGCTATTGCTGCAACAAGGATAGAAGTGGGAACTTCAGGAGAAAGAGAAGTGCAGAGAACATTTATGCAATTATTAGCAGAAATTGATGGGTTCAAACCTTTAGATGATGTCAAAGTGATAGGTTGTACTAATAGAAGAGATGTTTTAGATCCTGCAATATTACGGCCAGGTAGGCTGGACAGACAGATAAATGTGCCAATACCAGATAAAGAAGCTCAAAAAGAAATTTTTATGATTCATACAAAAGATATGAAAATTAAGAAATTTAAAATTGATAAACTTCTTCCTAAGTTAGATGGTTTTTCAGGTGCGGAAATAAAAGCAATGTGTACTGAGGCAGGTTATTTTGCAATAAGATCTGACAGAAAAAAAGTAGGTTTAAATGATTTTACTAAAGCTATTGATAAAGTCAAGCAAAGAGAAGAAACAGATCAAGATTATCTAAAGATGTTTGGTTAGATTTACAAAAACAGAAAATTTCTAACAATTTCACTATCTTTTGTTGATTTATCAATTAATCTTTCCTTAGTTAAAAGTGTTTCAGACATTATTGGTCTAGAGAAAAGTGTGAAGAAAAAGGTTTGTTTGAGAAATAAGGTGCGTGCTCGGTAGTTACTACCGTAGTTCATTGCGTTAGCTCACTGGGTGTTCACTTCCTCATCGCACGCAATAATAATTAATCAAGCTTATTATATAAATGCATTTGTTTTAGATTTGTTTTTGTAAGAACAGAAATTAATTTATTGAAAATCACGCATTGTGGGATTTTCTACTTGGTATAATACCCCGCATAATATCACTTACGTTCCTAACTTTCAGCTTAGCTGAAAGCTTTAGTGCGTGTTTTCAGTCAGAAAATCTGCATGTAAAAGTGAGGAGCGTTAAAAACCCCGTAATTTATTATTGGGATTGCTCCTCACCGCAGATTTTCGTTATCTGAAAATCAATACAAACCCTGTGTACTCCTGGAGAATAATCTCCACATTTAACAGAATCAAGTACTTTGAAACTTAAATTGAATTTTTCTGCAGCTTTTTTAATTTTATTAATAGATAAATCAGGAAAATCTTTTTCATCAGAAAAATCATAAAAATGAATTATAGATTTGTTTTTAGAAGCATTCAAGGCAATATCTAAAAAATCCTCTCCTGTCTTTGGCAGAGGCATAAGAATCCTATCAAATTCTGCAAGTGTTGGTACAATTTTTCTAACATCTCCTAAATATAATTCAATATTATTAATTTTATTTAGAGTAAGATTTTCCTTAGCATATTTGTGAGCAATTGGGTTAAGCTCTACTCCAGTTATTTTTTGTGCATTAGTGTTTTTTGCTAATACTAATGGAAAAGGAGCACATCCAGAAAACATCACAAGAATCTTTTCTTCATCTTTAACTAGTCCAGATATCCTTTTTCGCTCAGTAGAGGATCGAGGGGAAAAATAAACTTTTTCAACATCAAGCTTGATTTTCACACCATTTTCTTTATGAATAGTCTGTTTTGTATCAATACCTGCAATATGTTCTAGATTAAGTGTTCTAAACTCTCCCTTATGGATTCCTGCTCTTTTTAAAACAGTTTTAATATTTTTATTCAGTTTAAGCAGACATTGTGCAATTACTTTTTGTTTTTTAATAAGTTCATCTGGAACCTGAATTATAGCAATATTTCCAATAACATCAAAACTAGTAATTAGCTTATCTAGCTCTTTTTTGGATAACTTATTTTCAAGCATTTGTTTTAGGTTATCCTTAGTTTCAACTTTAACTAAGTTTTTATCAATAAAATTAAGATCAGGAAACTTTTTTTTAGTATCTTCTATAACCGGAATATACACATAGTTTTTATCAGACTCATTTTTATAATTATTGTTCAGTAAATCTTTTTTCCTTAATATATTTAACATTGTTTGAGCTTTTTTTTTCTTGACTTTAACACATTTCATAAAAACTCTCCTAACCCTGTTTGTTGTTTTTTCTTTGAAATCTTATTCAACCTTTTAATTGTCTTATCTATTCTTTGTTTTGAAAAATCATGTTTGGATAATATTTTTTTCAAGTTTTCATAATCTAGTTCTTGCCATATAAGGTCATAATCATCTGTTACAGGCATTTTTGTAAATATTTCAAAAATTTCTTTCCAACTAGGTTCAAACTCCCAATCTACTTGTTTGAATATTTGCTCTGGGCTAGATTTTTTAACTAGTTTAAATCCTCTTTTTGGACCAATTCCCTTCACCCCACCAATATTAAAATCAGTACCAATAAGTATAGCAAGCACAATTAACTGCTCTCTACTAATTCCAAGTTTACTTAAGTTATCTTCAAAATCTATTATTAAAATTCCTTGTTTATCATATACTAATTTGTTTCTTTGTTTCTTTCTTTTTGAAATTGATAAGTTTTTAATGATTTTTTTAGCACCATAAAGCAAAGTATCATAATCTTGACTAACTACTGCAAAAGCATCCCTGTTATTTACAATGTGTGCTGCCTGAGCCTCTCCTTCGCATGGTGCTTGAATAACTGGACAGCCAAGGGCACGAATCAATTCTTTAGATTCATCAACCATCTCAGCAGTTAATCTAGATGTTCTTGAAGCATATTTTCTCATGGCTTTAATATCTCCTTTAGCTTTAGCATTTTCATAGTCTGCTTTAGCTTGAAGTTTTAATTTTTTTCTACGATTTCTTTCTTTTTGTTTTAATTCTGGAGGTTCTCCATCAAATACAAAAGCAGGTTTTAGTCCAAGTTCTAAAAACTTGATTGTTCTACTCAATAATCCTGTTAAATGGCTTGTAACATTTCCTTTAGAATCTCGAAGTAAGCTTCCATCTCTTTGTCTAATATTGCTCAAAAATTGGTAGAGCATGTTATATGTATCAATTACTACTTTTTTATTTTGAAGCTCTTGAAAAGAAATCTCTTTGAATTCTATAAGATCTTTAAGATTTGTGCCCATATTTACTCCATTTTTATTAATTTTAGAGCATTAAATTCTTCTTCCAGTTTGTCCTTTGCTTTTCTAGTTAATCTTCCTTTTGTTAAATAAACAACAGGGAGTTTTCTGGTCTGACCCTGCACAAGAGCAGCAGCTAAATCTGTGCCATTGTTTCTTTTCTTGCTTTTAGCTTTACAATAATATTTTAGATCTCCCAGATTAGAAGGAATCTTAATAATCAGATCAACCTCAGATCCTTTTCTGATTATTTCTGACTTTAATATTTCAATATCTTTTTTAGCAAAGAATTTACTGATTTGTCCAAAAAAGCTGTCTTTTTCAGTATCATCTTGTTTTTTTAGTTCTTTTTTTGATTTTTTGATGTCTTTTTTGGTTTCTGACTGTTCTTTTTTTTCTGCCTCTGGTTGTTCTTCTTCGGCTTTTTCTTGTTCTTCTTTTTTAGGTTCTGGCTTTTTTTCTTCCACGTCTTTTCTAGCTGTCTCTTGGGCTTGTGTTTCAGGTTCTTTATTGACTTTTTTTGCTATAGGTTTTTTTATTTGTGGAGCTTTTTTAAACATAGACTGAATAATGTCTTGGGCCTGGCTGTGTGAAATAAGATGCCATTTCCAAAAAATCTCTTTGTTTTCACCAACCCTAACATTTAATGGTTTAGCAAAATCTTTTATACGTCTAAGAGAAACCCTTTCAATAGGTTGCAGAGCAGAATCTCGTACAACTTTCTTTTCTTTTAACATCTCTAAGGTTCTTCTATCTTTAGGATTAAGTTTATCTTTAAATTTTTCAAGTTGTTTTTCCTGACCTTTAATATAGTAAAGAGGTGAGCCTCCCACTTTTAAATTTGAAACCTTTAATTCTCCTCTAGAAACCATCTCAGAAATAATTGCAGAGGCCATTAGAATATTTGTATCAATTTGCTTTGAAACATGAACAGGAAGAGACGGACCTCTCATACGAATAAAATGTAAAATCTTTTGTCTTTTATCCATAAAATAATAAAAGCTAAGAATGTTTAAATACTTTTGGGCTATGGCCTCATCCACCTTATTTCATAATAGGTTACATCTCCTTCATCATCTACAACACCTATTAATAAACGTTTTTTTGTGGAGTGTGCAACCCTGTTTTTGGCTGCAAATTCATACCAGGTAAGAGTATTTCCTTCATGAACAGGATATATTATCCATCTTGCATGATCTTCACCAGGTTTGATCCCTCTGTCATATACTCTGAAATCAGCACCAAATTTTAATGCAGTTTTAACTACATAACCTCTGTTTCTCATATTTTTGTAAACACAATATCTTATCCAGAAATTTGGCTCAACCTTTCTTGCCCGCATTATATAGCCTCTAGAAGTAATTTTCTTTTTTCTATATCCACGCAAGTCAAGTTTTCCTTTTTCCATTAAGTAAAGTCCTTCACATAAAGAAAGTTGAACTTTACCATTATCTAAAATTTTTCCAAAACAACTTTGATTATAAAATTCCCTGGCAGCATCACTATCTTCTGTGATAACTCTTTCTTTAGAAAAAATACCTTTAACTAATTGCTTTCTTCTTCGTTTATTTTTTGATTTTTTCTTTGTTTTTTCTTTCTTTTCTTTGTTTTTGCCTGCCATATTATTAAATAATTAGTCTGGAATGCTTTATATACTTTGCTTTTTTTGGGCAAAGTCAACTACTCTGTGAACCTCTGGTGCTTGCAAGGATCTTGCAAGTTTTGTGCGAAACAGAGTGAAGTGATTCAAAGCACACCAATGGAATGATTGTATCAAATAAGACTCAATACAATATGAATAATGGTTTAGCAAACTGACGACTGAACCGGTATTATGGGGCTAACCACTATTAAGTTGACTTAACCCTTTTTTTGACATTGTAAAGTTAAGGGGACAAGTGTCACCCGTCATAATGACAAGCATTTGAGTATGCAAATCTTGTCGACGGTAACATGGAGGGGGTGCCCCATGTAACCTGACCAGTTTGTTAACTTGACATTGCCGCTTTTTAGAAAGATTTAAAAGAATATTTTGATTAATGTACTATTGTAAGCTAGGTTGGGGGGTTAGCCGTCTCTTGTTACCATAAATCGGCTTCACGATGGAACCGAAGCTTGAGAAGAGGTATCTTTTCAAGTTGTTGGTCTTGGTTTGGACAATGAAGTTCTGTCCTGTTGGACTTTTGTTTGTAAGAACCATGTCAGGTCAGGAATGAAGCAGCATTAATTATATTCACAGGTGCTAATGGGGTTGCAGAACCAAGAAAGAACTAAGGTAGCCAACTTTTTGATTGGTTTTCCATTCTCAAGCGTGCTTACTCTTTATTCTACATTTTTTTAGCTAATTTATTCAACTAAAATAGCAGGTTTTCCAGGCATTGCTTTCCTTGCCTTGTTTTCTTTCGATTCATCTGCAGACATAATCTCAATTTCACATTTAAACTCATTTTCAAAAAACTTTGAGCTTTCATTAATAGCTTTTAATTCAACTTTTTGACTTAGCAAATCATCCACTCCTTTTCTTAAAGTATGTGAAACAAGTTTAGCAATATGTTTTCCATGCTTTTTAAGTTCACTGTCCTGCATAACCTTGCTCATTATCTCTTTCATATCTCTTGTTTTTTCCAAAATCGTTTTTAATTGGCTAAACAACTTAAATTTCCAGGATTCAGCCACAAAAAGTTGGATTTTTTTTGGTTTAGATATGTGTGCAAGTTTTAATACAGCAAAAATATCTTCTCTTGTTGATTTTATTATATCTTCAGCAAGCTCTACATCTTTATTAATCTTAGATTTATCAAACTCTGGCCATTTTGCAGTTGAAACAAAAGGTTTTTTCCCAATCTTTTCCCATGCTTCTTCTGCAAAAAATGGAGTAATTGGTGCTAACAATAAAATTTGTGTTTCAATTACATGGTTCATGACTTTTTTATTTGGAGCGGTACATCTTTGCAAATACCATTTAACAGATCTTTGCAGTTCAAAGTAACTTAATTGAAGAGCACTTCTAAAAAAGGTTTTTTCCATTGCTTGAGTAGTTTGTTTAATTATTCTATTAAGAGTAGATTCCATCCATTCATCTATTTCTCTCTGTTGATCAGTACCTTTATTGTAATGTTTTGTGCAAAACTCTAGTAAAGCCTGAATCTTAATTTTCATACTCTTTGCAAGGTCACTATCCCAATTAGCATCATCTAGTCCTTCTCCACCATTTAATACTGTGAACCTTGATGCGTCTGCTCCAAACTTATTAACCATCTTTCTGACAGGAATAACATTTCCTAAAGACTTAGACATTTTATTTCCATCAACAGTAACCCATCCATTAACACCAAAAGATTTAGGCCAATGTTTTTTTGGAAACATTGCTGTATGAATAAAAATAAGAAAAGTCATGTGATTCTGAATCAAATCCTTTCCAGAGCCCCTAAAGTCTAGTGGATACCAGTATTCAAATTCTTGTCTTAGTTCCTGCATTAACTTTTTACTGATTTTACATTCAACATCCTTTCCTTGAAAAATGTAGTCAAAAAATGAATCATTTATTTTTTTAGGGTTAATATCTTTAATTTTGTGGGCAATTGTATAATATGCCATATACATAGTAGAATCACTTAGAGACTCAACAACCCATTTTTTATCCCAAGGAAGAGGAGTTCCAAGTTCTGTTTTGGATTCATGTGTGCATGCCCAATCATTTAACCAGTCAATCACATAATTAAACTGGGTTCTGCTCTTTTCCGGATATAAAGTCATCTGGTTAAGGCAATCATAAGCTTTGGTTTTCCATTTTTCATCACCATATGTTAAAAACCATTGATTAGATACAATTTTAACCTTAGCTTGATTCATACATCTACACACGATTGTCCCAGTAGGTTCATACATTAAGTTAGCATTATTGGATTCTAGCAGGCTTTGTTTCATCTTTTCTTTAGCTTCTTCTACTTTTAATCCAGCATATGGTCCACAATTATTATTCATAACACCTGTATGATAACCTGCTTTGTAGATGATTTTTCTGGCTTTTTCAAGCTTTTTTCTTTGGTTCTGATTTTCAATTTTCATCTGCTGAACAATCTTTACTGCTCCTTTATCTCCCCACTCTTTGGTTTTAATAATAGGAATAATATTGATTTTTCTAATTTCATCAGGATCAAGACCATATTTTGCACATTCTTGTTTATTTTCCCAAAGGTCTTTTAATCCAATATAATCATCTGGTGCATCGCTTGGAACACTTGTTACAATTCCAGTTCCAACATTAGGATCACAAAAATTAGACGGTAAGATAATTACCTCTCTATCAACACCAGGAGCACGACAATATTCACCAATTAAATCTTTACCATGAGTTTTCCCAACTTGTTTTATTTTGTAGTCTTGTAATTTGAGTTTTTCCACGCAAGGTTTGCTTACTATCCATTCTTCTTTATTATTTACTTTAATTACAGAATATTCTGTGTCAGGGTCAATCCAAACATTTGTTTGCCCATAAATTGTTTCTGGTCTAAGAGAAGCACAACACACATACAAGTCATCTTTTTTAAGCTTGATAATTGTATATTCTTGGGGAGTTTCCC
Organism: Candidatus Woesearchaeota archaeon; assembly: GCA_018263355.1. Classification (GTDB taxonomy): domain Archaea; phylum Nanobdellota; class Nanobdellia; order Woesearchaeales; family JAGVZT01; genus JAANXH01. The sequence goes on along the minus strand of JAANXH010000051.1, from coordinate 68,769 downwards.
CTTCTCCTTTGACTCTTGCGTGATCTCCAATAGCCTGGTTACATCTCTCGCACCATATAACTGGTTTTTTCCCTTTTTTAACACATCCTTTTTGTTTTAGTTTTCTAAACTGCCACTCAATAAATTTATTATAATGTGGGTTGAGGCTGGTTGTAATAAAATTCCTCCTCCAATCAATAGAAATCCCTGCTTTTGTAAGATCTTCTTGCCATCCTTTTGAAAACACATCTATCCAGTGTTTTGGTTCTGTAAATTTTTTGATTTCTTTATCAGAAAAACCCATTTTTTTAAGAGTATTAATTTGATTTTCCTCACCCTCCTGTACTCTTAAAGCAGCATTAACCATTGGTGAACCTGTGCAGTGCCAGGCTTGAGGAAATAAAACATTAAATCCTTGCATTCTCTTGTATCTAACATATGCTTCGTCTCGCATTAAAGAATAGAAATGACCAATATGAGGAAACAGATTTATGTATGGGTAGGGAAAAGTAGCAAAAAATTTCTTTTTATTCTTATCTATTTCAGGTTCAAATACTTTTGATTCTTCCCATTTTTTTATCCATTTTTTTTCCATTAGATTCACCTTAAATTATTATTAAATAAAGAAAAAAAGTAGAACTACTTAAATATTTACTTCAGTAAAGGTTTAAATCTTTCAAAATTCATTTTAGACCTTTTTGAAATGTGCAGTTGTATCAATTAAATCAACTTGACCTAAAAACATTGCTCTACAGCAGTATCTCTCAACATCTAGGTCATCAAGAACTTTTTTCCGATCTTGACCATTCTCAACTTTTTCCTTAAATTCTTCCCAAAGATGAGCAATAGGTTTTCCACAACTCCAGCATCTTATTGGTATAATCATTTTTTATTTAAAATCCTCATTAGTTTATATAAATATTTCGAAGCTTTAACGGTAACTCTTCTGGCGCTTTGCGCGAGCTTTACTTCTGTTTGGTTTATTTACTTCTTTTCTTCTCACATCTGCAACAAGCATGTTCCTGTCATATGAAAGAAATGTTTTCTCAATTTTTTTATCTTTAGAAAACTCTACCATTCCCCGTGCAATAGCTAATCTGGCAGCATCTGCTTGAGAAGTTTGACCTCCTCCAATAACTGTAACATCTACATCAATTTTTGATCCTAATTTTGATGCAAGCATTAAGGGTTCTTTAATCTTAAGCCTAATTGGCTCTGGTTTTATTGTTTCAAGTAATTTTTTATTAATTCTGACCTTACCTGATCCTTTTTTAATAGTTGCTCTTGCAATAGCTTCTTTTCTTTTTCCTGATGTATGTGTGTGTTTCATACTTTTCCACCTATTGATTTGCTTATTTGTTCAACAGTAATGTATTTTAATTTGGTTAATTTTGAAATATCTGCGTTTGGAATTTTTGTAAATTTTTCTTTTTCTAGTTCTTCAGGCAGTCCAGTATAACACCTTATTCTTTTGTAAGCGTTTTTTCCTCTCTTCCTTCTGTGGGGAAGCATACCTCTAATAGTTCTTCTTACAATCCTATCCGGGCTTCTGCGATAAAATGGCCCACTTGTTGGGATTCCTCTAGCTCTTCTTTGCTTATACTTTGCTAGAATCTGGTTCTTATTACCAGTTACAACTGCTTTTTCACAATTAACAATATCCACTCTTTGTCCTAGCAGGGCTAATTTAGCAGCTTTTCCTGCCAATCTTCCTAATATCATATTTTCAGCGTCAATAACTACCATTTTAACCAATTATTCTTACCTTTTTACCTTTTATGTCTGATTTCATTAACTGAAAGATAGAGATTGCTTTTGATTTGTTTTTTGAAATTTTATCTTTTGCAGTATCTGAAAACCTCCAGGCTGCAATAGTTAATTTATGATTTAAATCTCCAGATCCCAGTACTTTTCCAGGTACAACAATTATCTCTCCTTCTTGAGTAAACCTGTTTATTCTGGATAAATTAACAACCCTTCTTTTTCTGCTAGGTTTTTCTAGATCACTAGCAATCCTTTTCCAAATAGATTGGTTGTTCTTTATTGATTCAGTTTTTAACTTTTGAATCAGTTTTTGCAAGTTAACGTTTGTTGTTGTCATTTTTTTAAATTTAATCAATGCGGAGGACGGGACTTTCTATTTATTGGCTCTTTGCTATTAGTTGCCAACAGCTAAAGACTAACAGTCAATAGCCAGCAAACTTTGAACCCGCGCAGCCACTAAGGCCTACGGCCCTCAACCGTAGTCGTTTCATCTTAAAACAATTTTTTTGTTTTAAATTGACCAGGCTCCGACACCCCCGCTATTTTATCCTCCCTATTATTTGAAAGCTTTGTTGAATTCTCCTATTTTTTCCTCAAGATATTCTGAGGCCTTGAGCATGATTTCTTTTGGCTCTAATTGTCCCCAGGATTCTACAAAAAACACAAATTCATCTACATCTTTGTTTAATTTAACTTCTCCCTTTGAAATCTCTTCACAAGCTCCACAAAGATGACAATCCATTAAAGTTTTCTTATCTATTGCTAATTTTTTTGATTTTTCTACAAATACTTTTTTAGGACATGCATCAATGCACTCTAACATAGATTCTCCTTTTTTTGATATCTTTATATCAGGAACATACTTATAAAAAATTGAGCCAGGATTCCATTTGCTATGCTCTTTTCCTTGACCAAGAACTGCAATCATCTCTGCTTCAAGGTTCTGACCTTTTAATAATTTAACAATAGGCATTTTTGGATAAACTGGCTTTGCTTTTGGATCTTTACTTTTGATATCTGAAGTATAAACAGTTTTAGGTCCTTTTTCTTTAATAGTTAATATTAGTTGACATTGAGCACAACCCTTTCCTTTACAAGGGCATTTTTCTGGTAGGTTATAGGATTTTAAGTCTGTTTTAATTGGAACAAGTCCAAGGCGGTGTGCGATCATTTCATCATAAAGTACAGATGTATTTTTTCTAAATTCAACAGTTTTGACTGCTAAGGTTGGTACTTCTTCAATTGCACTTCTACGTAATGCATTTGCAAAAGATACTTTTGCACCTTTTAATGTAAAAGAAAGTTTGTTTTTGTTTTTTTCTAAGAGTTTGACTTGCATTATACTCTCCTCCCTCTTCTTCCTCCTTTTTTTCTGCAACCATCATGTGCAACAGGAGTAACTTCTTGGATTGTACCTATTCTCATACCTATTCTGGATAAAGCTTTTATTGCTGCTTGAGCTCCTGGACCAGGATTATATGGGCCATTATGTCCTCCAGGTGCTTTAATCTTTACATGTAATCCTCTGATGCCTCTTTCAACAGCAATTTCTGCAGCCTTTTTTGCTGCTGCCATAGCTGCAGTAGGAGAACTTTGTAGTCTATCTGCTTTAACAACCATTCCACCAGAACATCTGGCAATTGTTTGAGTTCCAGTTATATCAGTAATATGAACTATAGTATTATTATAGGATGCGTAAATATGTGCAACTCCCCATCTCATTCTTCTCTTTCTTCTTGATTTTCTTTTTGTCATTTTCCAATAACTTTTTCTTTTTTAAGCAATTTAGCTACTTTTGAAGTAGATACAATTCTTATCTTATCTTCTTCTTCTCTTTTAACTAAATATGATGGCCAGGTAATCATTTTCTGATCTACCATAATATGACCATGAACAATAAATTGTCTTGCTTGTTTTACAGATTTAGCAAGATTTTTTCTATAAACAAATGTTTGAAGACGTCGCTCCATAATATCTCTGGTTGAAAGACTTAATACATCATCTAAATCTGCGCCTTTTGGAAGCAGACCAATAGAATAAAGTTTTGATAAAAGCTGATTTTTTTCTTTAATACCTTGGGGAGTAGTACTTGCAATCAGATTTTTTGCTTGTTTGGAAAAGCTTCTTAGTTTTGAGACCATTTTCCAGATCTCTTTTTTATTTTTTAGACCATAAATTCTAGTAAGTGTTTTTTCTTCATCTATCCTGTTTTTTTGCCAAGGATGAATCGGTGTACTGTATTTTTTTCTTTGTTTTCTTGGATCTCCCATTTTGTTAAATTCCTCGAATTTGACAATTGAAAAAATGTGATTTTTTCATTTTTTTAAACTCTTCCTGATTTTTTACTTGGTTTCTTACGTTTAACTCCTACAACTTTTCCTTTATTTTTTCTAAAGTTTGATCTTGTCCTTTGACCTCTAACTGGCAGGCCCCAAGCATGCCTAAATCCTCTGTAGGATCTGATTTTTTGTAATCTTTTAATATTAGTATTTTTATTTAAAGTTAAATTAGTTCCAACTAGATGAATATCCTCTCCTGTTTCAAAGTCTTTTCTTTGGTTTAGTGTCCAAGAAGGAATTTTGTATTTTTTAGGTTTTTTAATAATCTCACTTAATTTTTCTATTTGAGCTTTAGTTAAATCTCCTGTTTTTGTAGTTTCACTTATTTTAGCTTTTTGACAGATAATCTTAGCTAAAGAATAACTAATGCCTTTAATTTTACTTAAAGCTATTTCTATTAGCCAATCTCCTTTTAGATCAGCATTAGCAATCCTTACAATGTGTTTGAAATCTTCTTTGCTCATATTCTTTTAGGCTAATTTTTTGAGTTACATATAGCGAGAACTTGCAAAAACCCTATACTCGCTCACATGAACTCGGGCTTATTATATAAGGGAACATAGGCGTGTATTTAAAGGTTACTATTTAAAAAATATTTCTTTTTCTTTATAAAAGAGAAGATATAGGGCCCAGCAAACATCAATACATAGATTATACTGGTAATAAGAGTTCTTTGACCTGTATTAGAACCTGGAGTAGTATGTACTGAGTTAAAGATTGAAATTAGAAGATAAATATTAATAATAGAGATTACTGGGATAAATATTCCTGCAAACAAATGGTGTTTAGGTTCTAAGTGTTCTATATCTCTAATTAGAAAATTAAAAATAAATCCAAAAATTAGACCTATTGCTCCTACAATAACAAATAATTGAATATAATTAATAATTCTTATTAAAGGAATTAATACCAAGAATATTAAAAAATTACACACAACCATGACTAAAAGTGCAAGCCAGTAAACCACACGTTTAGATTGTTTAGAATATTTAGTATATTTTTCTTTATCATACTTAGTATCTATCTTGAATTGTTCTGCCAATTTACTTCCCCTCAAAATCTACTTCTGCTTCAGCAGAAGTTAACATTTCTCTGATTGTTCTATCATCTTCTCCAATAATTTTACTTACTAATTTGAAAAATATCCTTAATGTTCTGTAAAAAGAAGTTACAACATCTATAGTTATTTCAACAGGCCCTTCTTCTAATTGAGCAGTCATAGTGACATGTCTTCTAAATTCTCTGCTTCTTTTAAATTCTGCTCTGCTCAACTTTCTTAGATGGTGATAAAAGTCAATAAATTCTAAGATTTCTATATCCTCTTTGTATTGGTCTCTTAACATTTTGGTTCTAAGACCAGGACTTTTAGGCATATTTTCTGGATCTTTTTCTTGGGTTAAAAGAGCTAAAAAGCAAGAGTCAAAACAATTAATAATCCGCATTAATACATTTTTTAACACGTCCACTGTTCGAGTATATTTCAGACTCACATGGATTAAATGGTAAACTCTTTTTAATTCATCTTCTGCATTACTTAAATATTTGTTCATTTTTACTCACTATCTCCTCCATCTGTGCAACAAAGCTTTTGGTATCTTTGATATATTCTTTGATTTGTTCAACAGAAATTGTTTTGATTTTATAATTTTTTGAAGCAATCACAAACTTATCTTTTCTAGTAAATTCAACCGGGCTTTTTTTGTGCATAACAATTATATCCTTTATTTCTTTGATCATTTTTACGTACTTCATATCAATATTGTATTTTGGTACAATCTTTGACCTAAATCGATTGAACTTAGACTCAAATGTATCATGGAAAGGAGGAATTCTTTTAAATAATCTTTCATAGTATAGTACTGATGCAACAGAATTTGTCAATGCTAAAAACAGATTTTCTAAAACAGCTAGTAATAACTTGCTATCTTTAACTAAAGGATAGGTCATAACCATCATGTGGTCTGCTATCTTTAGTCGCTTACTAGCCTTATTTCTAGCAGCCTGGAACTTCTCCATAATGTATATATTTAAAAAATTATATTTAAATCTTGCTATCTGTGAGCTGGATTATTGATTTAGCAAGATCTCCCTCATTATTTCTAAGTGTTTCCTGGGCAGTTTCTTTGTCAACATTTGCCTTTTCCATAACTGTTTTAACATCATCTTGGCTAATCTCTAGCGCTTTTTCTTGTTCTGATACAGTTCCTGTTATCTGAAATGTTTCCTGCCCCTGCATTTTGACTTTGATAACTTTGGGATTAGTAATCACAATATCTTTTTCATTAGAACTAATCACAACTTTCTCACAAGGAATATCTACTTGCTTAATGCCCATTTGTTTCATCATCTTTTTCATCTGTCTTGAATTCATTCCAGGCATCAACCTAACCACCTTTTACCAAATATTTGAAGAATTATAACAAGAATTATAACAATCACACTAGCAATAATTACTAATCCTGGAGAGATTTTAATCTTGCTTTTGTACTCATCAAAATATCTTGTCAGTCCGCCCATTGAAGACGGCATGCTTATTTTTTGTTTTGCCATTTTTTCACCTTAATAAAATAGAGTGGCTATAAGCCACCTTTTGTAAAACCTCCTATTTAAAGGAAAGGTTTTCCTCAACATTCAACTTAGCGCATATGCTTGCACTGGTCAGGGCTCACCGTTTCACCAATTCCTTAAAAACTGTCTGCAGATTCCAGCTTTGTCACCAAATCTGTTTGCTGCGTCATTCTGAATTAAGGCTGTATCGTTTCTGAGTGGTTGCCTTCCATTACAAAACTCCTAAAAGGAGTGACCTTTATAGTGGGTGGACTTTCCTCACAAACAATTTAACTGTTTGCGAAAGTTGAGTGCCACTCTATTAACTAATAGGAGGTAAGTTGGTTTTAAAAAGGTTTTGGTAATTTATTGAATATCTATGGTTAATCACAGAATCTTTTTGCAATCTAAAAAGCTTTTTATATTTGAAAGACTTAGCTTTAATAATGAAATTATCTTCAGGTTCAAAAGTGATTGACTCTATTCTTAATGGAGGATATCAGACACAAATGATAAACACAATATATGGTGTTGCTGCATCAGGTAAAACAACCGCATGTTTGTTGGCTGCAATAGAATGTGCCAAAAAAGGAAAAAAAGTAATCTATGTAGATACAGAGAGTGGTTTTCCTGTTGATAGATTAAAACAATTAACAAAAGATTATGAAAAAGTTTTAGATAAGATATTTTTGATCAAAGCTAATTCCTTTAAAGAGCAATCAAAAATATTTTCAAGGTTAAAAGACTTAGCATCAAATCAAAGAGTGGGATTGTTAATAGTAGATACAATAGGTTCAAATTATAGAACTGGAAAACAGGATCTTAAGCTGAAGAATAGGTTATTTGGCAGGCAGCTTGATATATTAAGAGGTATATATAAGGTAAATAATTGTATAATCCTGCTGACCAATCCAGTATATTCAAGTTTAGAACAAAATAAGGTTAAACCTGTGGGAGGCAAGTCATTGGTAAATAGAAGTAAATGCATGATTCAGTTAGATTATCAAGACGGAAAAAGAACAATCTATCTGAGAAAACACCCAGATATTAAAAAAACCTCTGTGGATTTCATAATAACTAATAACGGATTTGAAAATATTTGAACAAATTATTCCTCAGTAAAATCTGACAAAGGAGTATCAATATCTTCGTTATCAGGGATTAATCCCTTATTTTTCAAATATTGGTTAGTAAGAATCCAAAATATTAGTCCCAAACTCTTTTTTCCTTTATTATTACACGGAATTACCAAATCAATATTATTTGCTTGGTTATTTGTATCACAAAGAGCAACAATAGGGATTCCTGCTGTAATTCCATCATTAACAGCATTTCTATCTGGCCAAGCATCTGTAATTAAAATAACTTTAGCTTCAGTATATTTATCTAATTTAGGATTTGTTAAAATACCTGGGGGATATCTACCTGGGATAACATTCATCCCAGTAAGTTCTCCTAATTTTTTTACTGCTTTCCATCCATTTTCTCTTCTACATACTACCATAATATCTTCTGGTTCATAATTTGCTAAGAAATTAGCTAAGATTTTCAATCTTTCATCTATTTTTTGTAAGTTAAGAACAGAAAGTCCATCAGGTCTAGTTTTGTAAATAAATCTATCCATATAATTAGTTTTAAATTTAGTACCGATGTGTATTCCCACTTTTAAGTATTGATTTTGTGCAACTAATAATTTTCCTTTTTCTCCCATTTTATTTTCTTCTCTGATTTTATAGCTATTAATAATAAGCAGTAGAAATGACTGCTTTATTATCGCCCAGCAGTGCTGTACAAAAACCTTGTACATAGGCAATACAGTAAAGGAGTTTATCCATATTTATAAAGTTTTGCTTTGGAATCTTTTTAATGTATTGTAAATAGCACCTTTTTGGGATAATCTGCTTTTTATTAATTGAAAATCTTCAACTGTATATTTTATAGGATCAAATTTTATGTTTAAGGAATTTTTCAGCATTTTTGAGTCTGTAATGTTCTTTACTCTTGCAAGAGTAATATGTGGATGAAAGGGTCTTTGTTTTTTGAGATTTAGAAATTTGCAGGCAGCCTCAATTTTTTGTTGTAAAGAATAAATATCTCTAGATTGAACTCCGAGCCAGATAACTCTGGGTTTTCCTTTTTTTGGAAATGTGCCTATCTGGGTTAATGTAATTTGGAAACTGTCATATCTCACGTGTTTAAGAGAATTTACTAGCTTGCTTTTTTGATTGATTGTAATGTTTCCTAAGAATTTTAGTGTAATATGAAATTTGGAGACAAGTTTAAATTTTGCTCCTTCTAATTTATTCTGTAAACTTCTTAATCTCTCCTTAAATGGAGTTTGCACTGCTATAAATAGTCTCATATAATAAAATAAAAAAAACTAATATTTAAGAGTTACTCTTCTAGATCCTGTCCAAAATCTTCTGTATCTTCAATAGGTTCTTGATCTTCTTGGGAATCTGTTTGAGATTCTTCGCTTGCAGATTCCTCTGACACTTGTTTTTGAGTACCTTCAATAGCTTCTGCAAAGCCTACTCTTCGTAGTACCCTGGTTACTTTGATTCTTAACTCATCTCCTTCTTTGGTGCCAGGCACAAATAAGACAAATCCGTCAACTTTAGCAATACCATCTCCTTTTTCTCCAACACCTTCTATTTTTACATCTAGTTCTTGGCCCTCTTTAACAGGAGCCATTCTTCCAAATTCATTTCCGTACATATATTTTTCCACCTTATATATATTTTAATTAGAAATAGCTACTAGCTAATCTAACTTGTATATATTGAAAATATTATACATTTATAAATTTAATGCAAAATTAAAGATCTGCTAATCCCTTTTGCACAATCATAAATGAACATTCTCCCTCAGGTAAATTTGGACTGTCAACAAGTTTTCCAACTCTGCTGCCTTTTTTACCTTTTCTAAGATAAATTCTAAATGTAGATGCATGAGCAACAATGTGTCCACCTATGGCTTTTGTTGGGTCTCCAAAAAACATATCTGGTCTGGACAATACTTGGTTAGTTACATAAACACAAACATTGTAGTTTCCAGACATATTTAATAGGGTTCTCATGTGTCTGTTTAGTTTTTGCTGTCTTTCCGCAAGCTGACCTCTCCCAACAAATTCTGCTCTAAAATGGCCTGTAAGAGAATCTACTATAACTAGTCTGATATTTGCACCATTTATTATTAGTTCTTGTGCTTTTTCTGCAAGTAGCATTTGGTGATCAGAATTAAATGCTCTAGCAACCTTGATATTTTTTAACACTTTATTTGGGTCAAGTTTAACTCCTTTAGCAAGGTCAACAATTCTTTCAGGTCTAAATGTATGTTCAGTATCAATATACACAACTTCACAGCCAGGATATTGTTTTTGTAAGTTAACTGCTAAAATATGTGCCATCTGAGTTTTTCCAGATCCAAACTCTCCATAACATTCAGTAATTGCTCCTGATTCAACTCCTCCTCCAAGCAGCTTATCAAATGATTTTGAACCTGTGCTTATTTTTTGCACGTCTTTCCTTTTTTTGAGTAATTGGTCTCCTGTTTCAAAACCCATTTCTAATGAATCTCTTGCAGCGTTAATTGCTTTTCTTGAAACACTTTCACCCATGCCTGTAGCTTCCACTAACTCTCCAGAACTAGCAACAGCAATACTCATAATAGTTGCATATCCCGTATTTCTTAATTTTTCAGATGTGGCTGCACCTACTCCTGGTAAATCTTGTATTGATTTGACTTTTTTTTCTGACATTTAATCACCTTTTATGTTATTTTTATTTATCTATTTATTATCTTTACTCATAATTTACCGGAAAAATAAAAAAATAAAAAAAATTGGGCTTTTAGTCCTTACTTTCAGTATCTCTAAGAACAATGTACTCATAGGCTTTATTTAACACTAGTGCTGCCTTAGGTAAGTCATTAATTCTCAAAGAATTAGTGGACTGCCAATTCCCCTCTTTGTCCTGGTAACGTCTTTGCAAAGAAACTGTATTATATTCAGCAGTTTCTCCAGATTTTTTTGTTGCTGTATTTTTCCAAACAGTTGCATTTATTACACCTGTTGAAAACCTTTTTTCAGGTATGTTTTTTTCTTCCATATTTACCAACCCTCCTTGCTTATCGCTTTTTATTTCAATCCCCTTATATTATGGGCATCAGGTGTCTGAGCCCCAGGGACAGATTGGTTAGGCTTTTTGCCTTAAGGAATATAATCTCTAACTGATTTAAATAGCTTACGTGCAAATGTCCAGTGAGATTTTTATTCAGAATCTTCTTGTTTAGGATCTGAGGAATCTGGGTTAGATTCCTTTTTTATATTCTTGTCTTGTGTTTTATTAGATTCTTTGGATTCTTTTTCCTGATCTAATTTCTTTAATTCTTCTTTTGGGTCAGGATTTGGATCAATGTGCCTTGAGATTATTTCAAGTCTGTCAAACATTTGATTTTTAGCAATTCTACCATTAATCTTCACAATGTTTCCAAGAATCTCCATTTTTGCATCCTCAAACTCTTCTGGATTATCTTTAAATTTTAGCATTAATTCTTCATCTGCTCCAAGCAGGTCTCTTGCTTGGTTTCTAAAAAACACAGCTCGGATATTGTCTGTGCCATCATCCAAAAAAGCATTTATTACATAACCTAGCTTTGGGTTAACAGTACCATGGGTATTACAAGAAAAAGTACCTTCGTTAAGCTGCACTTTTCGGTTACATTCAGGACAAGTTTCATAATATCTAGGCTCAAAAATCTGAACAATTGTAGCCAATAGCTCAACATTATTCATGTTTTCCTTAAGTTCATTAATCTTTTTCCTGTTAGAAGTTTGTTTAACTCCCTTAATAGAAATCCCTTTTGGATTAATAGCAATGCTGCCTTTATTACCTAGGTGCAATTCTTTTTGATTATTATTTTCTTTAACATAACTTCCCATAATTTTTACAATAGATCCTTGTTTAATGTTGTTTACTTTTTCAGCATGATCTCCCCAGAGAACAAGTCTAGTACTACCGGTTTCATCTGCAATGACTAAATTTGCTACTTTTCCTGATCTACCATTAACTTCAAATTCTCGCAGTGGAAATACCCTGAGAACTTTGGCAGCAGTTTCAACATCTCTCATACCTGTAACAATGTTTTTTATTTGTAATTTTCCTGATACTTGTTCTACCAGTTTAATTCCGAGTTGATTGGCCACAATATGTGCTGCACCTTCTTTGCTAATTAATCCAGAAAGTTGTTTTAACTTTGTTGATATTTTCTGTTCAATCTCTACTTCTTCTAAGTCAGATTTTTCAGTTATTTTTTCTATTATTTGATCATACCCAAGTTTTATCATTAAATCCCCTCAATTAAAAGAAATAAATCATGGTTTATATATTTTTAGATTTTGCAGCTGAAAAATTTTCAGTTAGGAAAATGAAGTGCAAACATATACTCTACTTTTTTATTGTTAACTAAAATGCCTGAGGGGTCTGAATAATCTGACTCATGTTCACTTTCAACACTAAACAAGTATTTTTCATCTTCTGAGTCGACTAGTTGCCAGTTGTCTGGCTTTCTTGAAATAATACATGCAAAAAAAGTAGGTGGTTCTCCTGGATCACCAACCAGGTTCCTGCAATTCTCAACATTTGTAATGTACTCTTCAAATTGATCCGTAATAATATTATATTCTTCAAAATCATATTCCTGTTTAATGTTTATGCTCGGATAAATTGAGTAAACTCCTTTGGCCTGTTTTGGAATCTCTCCTATGCTTTTAGGTCCTGCTTGTCTGATTAAATTGTTTTTGTTGCAAGTAGTAAGCCTACAGAAATGAGGGCTATTATAAAAACTAAAAAACATACTGTCTGGAGTAAAGCATGATCTTCCTACGAGTTCGTGTGGAGGAGGTGGGTCATAGTCCAACCATCCAATTGAACTAGCAAAAATATGCTCTCCAGACTCATCAGCAATAAACTCTTTAAAACATCTTGCAACCCAAAAATCAGCAGGATCAGAAACTTTACCTTTACCAACATATACTGCAGTATGTCCTTTTGTTTGCCCGTCTATTCCAGGATAGTTTACTGAAACAAAATCTCCTGGTTTTAATTGTTTTTTCTCAATTTCAACAGTAAGGTCATAAACTTCTCCATTTTTACAAAAATCCATGCCTGGACCAGAAATCTTTGGTTGTGGATTGTCTATTTGAGTTAGTGCAAAGTTATTAAAGTCTACAGAATTTAATCCTTGATCACAATTAGGAATATCTGGGTTTCCATCAACAGCAAACTTACAATTCATCTCTACAGATTTGATAGCACCATCTGCAACATCTCTGCAGATATCTTTTTCTGGTTCTACCTCAGTATAATCAATTTCATTGCCTAGTCTAAACATAAAGGGATTATCTTCATCATCTTGAATAATTATATCTACCATGTTTTTTGGACTTGCAATAAATCCAGAGTCAGTAAAATCTAGATTATACTTTAATTTTAATTCTTCTTGGAAATTCGAAGAGTATTTTATTATTTTTTCATTAAAAATAAATTCATATGAGACTGTAGGGTCTGGAATGCATTCTTTTCCCAAATAGTTCCACATATTATGGCCTTTGAATTGACCACATTCAGATTCAGCTGCAAAACCCCCCCTTTGTGCAAGCTCATGAACCGCCTGATTAGAAGAATATTTTCCTGCAAGCTCCATATAAAAAATAAATTCTTCTCCTTTATGATATGAGTTAAATATTTCTAGTTGTTCATCGCCAATTTCTTGATTAAGAGTTACTTGTGTGAGAAAAATATATGTAGTTATTAGGATTGCTAGAGAAATAAATACTATAATGAAAGGATAGAAAGAACCTTTTTTATTCTTCATCTTCTTCCTCACCTTGTACAAGTGCTACTAAAACACCATCTAAAGAATCTGCATAATATCTTGGAATAATTACTTTGCCTAAATTACCTTTTTTGATATCCCCAGTATTGAGTGCTTTTTCTTTACAGGATTCTGTTGTTACAGTTTTTATAATTTTATTTTGGTATATTATTGTTATTTGAGAACATTTGCTATTTGCCAGACTATCATATTCACCGATTGTTTCTTTGAATACTGATTCAAACACATCAAAATTATCTTCTTGCATTGAGATTATAATTAGTTCAGCTATGGTTTTGTCTCTTTCATTAATTTGAACTTTAGTCTTCAGAAAACTTAATAAAATCTGGTTCTTGTTTAGTGAACCCTCAAATTTTCCAATTAGTTCGTGTTCTGATCTTGTGTCTCCCAGATTTTTACATCCTGAAAATCTAATAGTAAACAATATAACAAAAAGTATAAAAATTAATACATATGCTGCCCAGGATATAATATCTGGTATGTAATCTGTGTAAAATCCTTTTTTGTTCATTGTTCTGGTAAAATTAATTTTATATATAACACTCCTGGACTGATTGAATCTTCTGATTTAATAAATACATACTTTGTATGTGAGAATGATTTTGCTGCTCCAGTTCCATCAAAACTAGTTCTTGGTTCAAGTATCTCATAGCCCTCTTTATTGTAATACAAATCTGTTTCAGTACCATCTTTAATTGATACTAATGTAACTAAAGCAGCAGCCATATTATTTGGTTCTCCAAAATATAAACAGTTGTTTATTGTATCTTCAGTAAATTTGTTTAAATCAATAGTTCCAGGAACAATTCTATTAAGCTCTGGGTCCTGATAAGAAAAGCATTTTTTTGAATAGAAAATATTATTGAAAATAACTTGGCTTTGTATTTCCTGTATATTTATGTTAACAATAAGTGTATTTCTTATTAGCAAGACTATGCTCAATGCTATAAATAATGTAAGGATATATCTAATCATTCGCGATATTTGATTAAAAGTAATCTCTCCAGATTTACTCTCCATCTACAATAAACACCTCTTTATTTAAGAAAACAAGCAGATTATTGTTTTCAGGACCATAGTTAAATTCATGATCTTTAATATATGCATAAGAGTAAGTATTTGGAACATTATTCTCTTTACCTCCATCCCATATATTGACTTTATTATTAGATACACTAATCGAGAAATCTGTAACATTTTCCTGATAAATATACTTAAGATAATGTGGACTTGCAACGCCTGTTTCAATCATTAGAGCAATATCTCTAGTAATATAGTTTTTTACAAAAATTGTGTTTCCTTTGACACTTGAATAAATAAATCCAGTCAAAAATAAAAGAAATATACTTGCGATTAGTAAATCCAAAATTAGATACATTATTTCAGTAGTCATAGCTCTTTTATTCAACCTCTTTTGTATCATTAATGGAATCTTAGAATTAGGTATTTATATTATTTTTGAAAACTAGCCAGATATGCGGTTTTTAGAATCATCTTCTCTTCCTATATAAATAAATACTTCATAATTTTCATTATCTGTGATTTTTTCAATATAGAGGTTACTAGTTTTCCAATTGATATCTATCCATTTTCCTCCATCTATTTGCATGCAATAAGCTGTGTCTCTTGTAACTGGGTCAATCTTGTTCATTGCATCACCTTCAAAACAATTATTTATCTTATCCTCTCCACCAATAAAATAAACTTTTCTTCTTCGGATATCATATTTTTTACAGTTAATACACGTTTTTTCTTTATTATTTTCACACAAGCATAAACAAGCGTCATTTTTGCAAATATAGGGTTTACTGTATTTTTTGAAACATTCATTTGTAATATCATTTTCATTAAAACCTATTAAAGAGTATTTTTTACCCAATGTATAAGGTATTGATATACTGTCTTTTTGTTTTTTAGAATCAATAAAGCTAGAGATATCTTTATTTAATCGGTTAAAATTATGTTCTGATGCAAGATTAAATACATTTGGTTTAGCAACCATATTTTTGATAGTTTGTATAAGCCAATTCTGTACCCCAAATATTTTTGGGAGCATTATAATTAGAATAGAAGCTAAGATTACTAGGCCAAATATTTGGACTAATGATAATTCTATCCCTCCTTTCTTTTTCATCCTGACCAACAACAAAATTGGTTTGGTTTACAACCTCCAAACCCAGGCATACAATTCTTATTTTCATCATTTTCTGCAACACAAGATCCTGTGTTTTTACCCATTGCTTTGCATTTTGCGAGTTTATCAATATCCTTACCTATTCCTGAAAATAAATTTGTGAAAATTGCCAGCACAACTATTAATACTATTATGCATATTGCTGCAATAATTATTGTATTTAAAGTCAGTTCTACTCCTTTCTTTTTCATTTTATCACCTATTGTATATCAATATAAATCACTTTTGCATTGATTGGCGTGTCGAAATTTTCCAATTTTCTAATCTCCTTACTGAAAACTAATTTCAAGTCTCTATTATGATTATTCCATTTTTTACCTACTCCACATTTTCCCATAAACACTATGTGAATATCTTTCTGATCTCTCCATCTTTCAATTTTTTTTCCTCTTGAAACTTTCTTTGAACTCTTTTCTATTGGTTCTTTTGCAACAATATCTATACCATCAAAAGATTCACACAAGTAAGTTTTTTGGCATGAATTAAATGAATGTCCTTTACACAAGCATAAACAGGATTTACCTGCGCACTCAGGAGGTCTTAATATTGTTGTAGAACCAAACCCACATTTTTTTCTTTGAGCATTTGCGTCTGAAAATCCTACAACCATGTAATCTTTTTCTAGCCAATAATGTGGAAATACTATTTCTGATTCTCCTTTTTCTAAAAGATTATAACCAATATAATTATCAATTAAACCTGTAAAATCTGTAAATGTTGTATGGTCCATCTCCTGTCTAAAACTAACTGTTATTTCATCCTCATCAGCTAGTTCTTCTGTATCCTCTTCTACTTTTTCTAAATCTATAAATCCTTCTGACTCTAAAGATTCTTCTGACTCTCTAAATATTTGCAAGGAGATTGTGTGATCCTTATAATTAGGTAATTCATAGTAAAGAGTGTGTATTCTATCTTTTGATGTAACACCTTTTAATTCAATTGGTTTTTTATTGCTTGGAGAATCCCAATAATATAATTCTGGGTAGAAGTCTGCGTCCTTCTCCACTACGGGATCTAACCTCCATTGAATCATCACTCTCTTCCCTAGTTTTTTTTCTACTTTAAATTCTTCAATTAAATCACTTTTTTCACTCTCACCAAATACCCAAGACTTTAAATTACCAAAAAAACCCATACCTTCATTCACTTTCCTAATTTGACTACCTACAGCAATTAGTACTATTAAAGAAATAGCAGCAACAATTATTATTGAAAAAGTGGCAATAGCTTTTTTATTCATGTGAACCTCAAAATATTACTAATAGACTTCCAGATATCCTTTGAATTGTCATTTAGAAAATAAACCGCTAATATTAATATAATTAATAATGCTAAAACTAATGCAATGTTTATTAACTTTGACCAAACAAAACTTAATTCTGCTTTTTTCCTCATTTTGATACACAATAATTCTTTTGTTTATATTATTTTTGGATAACGTCTAAGGGTGTTGATTTAGATTCTAATCTTGTGCATTCTAACTTATCTAAATTTTCATATCCTGTTAATAAAATTCTTGCATCCCAATCTGCACTCCGGTCAGAACCTATAGTGTAGCCCCCACCAGTTCCTATTAAAAACCCCCCCACAGTAGTGGCAGCAATAAAAATACCTGCGGCTCCACAAACCGGGGCACCGGCCACGCAAGCAATTACACCTCCTACTAACCCAGTTGCTATACCTACTCCCCCTCCCTTAATTGCCTGAACTTTTTTTGTGCTCTGGAAATTTTCGAGTAAATCCCCAGTTATTCCTGGAAATGCATCTTTGTTCATATAATACACAATAGCAATAGGTTCAGAAGTGCTGAACTTATCATATTTTTCAAGTTCTGTATTCTCATAATACTCTGTCCTAAATTTTTTTACTTCTGATCCCATAAAATACTCCCAATATTTGATTGGTTTGTTTGGGATATCTGTATCTCTCAAATACAATAAAAAATCATTAACCTCAACCTCTTTTTTAAAAGTTAATCTAGAACATACTGCACAAAACGCTCCATCCTTAGTTTCAAAAATTTCCTTCTCCCCTTCCCCATACATATCCCAGCAATCATACATTTTATTTGCAATAATTCTTTTAATCTTTTCAGGATCTTTTTCTTTGTAGTTAATATATTCTGTAGAACATTCCAGTTTAACTGAATTTCCATGTGGATCAAATAGTCCATTCATTTCTTCTCTTAATTTATTGGAACTTGCATCAATGCTTTTTTCGCATAATTTTCTGTCTGTATATTGTTCTCCATCATTCATAGAATTTGAAATAAAAAATATAATTAGTAAACCTATAATAAAAACAAGTATTGCCAATGCAATTGTACTCATAGCCATTGCTTTTTTATTCATGCGATCACCAGATATGATCCAATTATCATTAAACAAGCCATACCTAATCTAAAATAGAGGTATTTTTCTTCAAAAAACTTACCCCCAAAAATTATTACAAATAATGAAGATAGAGTCAAGACTGGTGCTACTAATGAAACATATGCCATTGAAACTGCCTTAAGTCCCAAAAACCAGCTTATTATTGAAAACAATGAAACCAGAAAAACCAATTTATTATTTTTCATGCAGGTTATTACTTCTTTGAATCCATGCACTATCCCATGGTATAGATTCATATTAAGTGCCAAGAAGAACCATAATATGGTTCCGTAAGTGTAAATATTAACTTCACTGACAAAAAATTTGTCAAAAATATTTCCAATACTAAACAACACATAGGCCAAGATAAACAGTATGCTGTAGTGATCCTTTGTCAAATTTTTGATTGGATGCACAAGATTTGAAACATGGTGGTCTGATTCAAGCAGATACATTGAAATAAGTATAATCAAAATTCCCATTCCCTGAATTAAAGTTATGGATTCTCCCAAAAAAAGAAAAGCCAGCAAGGATACAAATACAGGTTTAATATTTCCTAAAGGAGTAATTAATGATATCTGACCATGTCTGAGTGCTCTGGAAGCAAGCAAAATCCCTATTGTACCAAAAATAGAGTTTAGATACATTAATAAAATAAACTTTAAGTCAAAATTAAAATCAAGTAAAGGGAATAATATTAAGCATAAAAGAGCATTAATTAGTAATCTGGTTGATTCAAAATTTAGAGAGTGTTCTGAACCCAAGGCTTTTTTCCGCAAAACTACAAAAGCTGCTGAAAAACAAACACCTCCTATTGCATATACATACCAAGGTATCATTTTAATTCATCACAATACTGCATTTTTTATCTAACTGTTGATAGGGAATAATTTCCATTGATTGATAGTCGTGAGATCCTATCCTGTTAACCCTCCAAACTATTGCTTGGGAAACAGAAGTATCAATAATGTCTTCCTGTTTTTCAAACTCTTGAATCTCTTCATCTGTTGCAGCTCTGGAATATAAGTGTTCGTGATATTTTTTACCACGTACCTCATTCTGTGTCATAAATAAATCCATCCCTTTAATATTATTAATATCTTTAAATTCAATTATGTAGCCTATCAAACATACTTCATTAAATGTGCTTTTTAATGGGTAAGGTTGATTTTCGCCTGCACCTACTGTGTACCAAAATTCTATCATCTTATTAGCAAGCTCTCTTGTAACATTATCACCTTTATCAAAATCCTCTTTAATTATTGTTAATCTTTGTGCTTCACAGTTAAAATCAGGGATTTTTTCTTTTGTTGCAACAGCAATAGAACCAGCGCAAATACGATCATCAACATATATTGAAGTATCTGTTCCAGCTGCCTTGGTAGTTTGCCATATTGCAAGTCCAGCAATTAATGTGAGAATAATTACTGCTAAGACCTTTGTGGGGGTAAACTCTCCTCTTTTTTTCATTTTTACTATAAGTGTAATAAACTTTTTAATTTAGTTCTAAAGAAAAATAATAAAAGTATAATCCCAATAATTACAATAGCTAATACAATTAACTTTTGATTTGCCCAATTAAAAGTACCTTTTTTTTCCATAAGTTTAATCCTAAATCTTGAATATATAAGTTTTTCTAATATATCTGTGTATTGGCTTATATAAGTTAAGGTAATTAGTAAAAGAAAACCATAAGCTTTAAAAGCAAAACAAAACTCCTAATATACATGACTAAGAAAGAATTAAAATGCACTTCATGTGGTAAAAGAGTTACAAATGATCCCGCAACAGTAAGCTTTCCATGCCCAAAGTGTGGAAAAACAACTGTAACAAGGTGTAAGCACTGTAGAGAAAAAGCTTCAAGATACAAGTGTACTGAATGTGGATTTGAAGGACCTAACTAAAAATGGCAGACGTAATTATAACATTAAAAGTAATGCCAGCATCTCCTGAAATAGATTTGGATAAGCTGCAATCACAGATAAAAGAAAAAATATCTGCAGCAGATGGCGAAGTTGGAAAAGTAGATATCCAACCAGTTGCTTTTGGTTTAAAATCACTAAGTATTTTCTTTGTAAGAGAGGAGTCAAAAGGTTCAGTTGATGATTTAGAGCAGGAAGTTGAAGCAATGGAGAATGTTGCATCAGCAGAAGTAACAGATGTTAGACGTGCTATTGGATAAAGTTTTGCTTTGAATTTATTTTATATCTAAAAAATTGGTGATAACACAATAGTGTGACATACAAAATCAATACAAGATAGAATTCATCAATCTTATAACGTGAGAAAAATGTCCTTTGAATTATTAGATTTGTCAGAAAATTACAAGTATTTTCGGTTAGGTGATTCCTTTGCTGAAGGAAATATCCCTGCTTTGTTTCAAGGCATAAATACATTGAGTTTATTTCTAACATCAAAGTGTAATCTCTTTGGCTGTAAACATTGTGCTGTTAATTTTCCATTATTTTCTGAAAATAATAGTACAGAAATTATTGATGATCAAGCTGCATTGGCATTAACTGATTTAATCAGCCCAGCACTTCAATTTACTGATAGCGGTGGAGAAGTATTATTGCTCGATGAACAGATTAGACAGATTGCATATCAAAACCAACTTCTTTCTCAAAGTCAGCTAAGAGAACTAAGAGGAGTAGATTTTCTAGAAAAGCTTGTTTCTAAGCAAGTAGACAAATTAGTACAAGATTATGGTGCAATAAACAGACAATATCCGATATATGCATATTCTAAAAGGGAAAGGTTTGTAAGAGCTCCTACAAATGCACTTTTGTTTCCCTGGCTGATTCATGAAGGATTAGATGTTGAAAATCATAATTTGGATGATGAAATGATAAGAAAGTCTCGCCTTTATGAAGTGTGGAGCAGATTTCCTAATGTATTATTTGTGGTTTCCATAGGTGTTTTTCAAGAACAGGAATATAAAAGAGTTGCAGCAAACCTACACTCGCCAGAGCTTACACTTATGAGACGTGTTAAAGAATTGGCTAGGACACGTAATGTATTAACTTCAGATTTTGGTAGCATCTCTCACGATGGTAAAATGCGTACATATGGGTTAGGTTTTATTTACAATTATTGTGCAGCAGATAGTAAAACTTCACAGTTAGATATTGCAAATGCACTTGAGAGAATATATGGTGAAAAAGTAGCTCCTCAACATCCAGATGAAAATCCATTATATTGTTTTGCAACATCAATACCAAATGTTAGAATTGAGAGAGAACAAGTAGTCGGTGTCCAGAGGGGATTTCACCTGCCTGGGGCATTTAGATATCCTCATATAAATAAGAATCTTGCTGAGATTAATGAACTATACGCAGTCCCTTTTAATGAAGGAATAGGTTTTTATCCAGATACTTTACAGATGTATCATCCAGAAAAAGAAAACGCCGTATTTGTACTTGGATACAATAAAGATTAAAATTTTGGGGAATTCTTGCTCTTTATCCCCCATCCCAGAAAATGAGTCCTTGTAGCATCCTTGTTTAATAATGATTCAATTTTGGGAATAGGTTTATCCTTTGTTTTAGCCAATTTATGTAAATCCCAATATCCAACAGAGTTAATCTTACATTCATCTTTTATTAAAGAAATAAGATTATGAAACTGTGTGTTACTTATTTGATGTTTAGAATACATTTTCTCAGCAAGTTTAGTATCCCACAAATTCCCTGTCCACAAAAGACCAGCATAATCATAACCTTTTTTGTTATTAAAATCAGATACCTCCCTTTCTAGAGTTTTTGGATTGTATAAAAGATATTTGTGCTTTTGCAGGATTTTATCTGCTTTCTTTTTTCCTTTCTTACATTTAAAAAAAACACGATAATAGTGTTGATCAGTATAAGAGAATATAGGAGTTAATGCTTTTTCAAAGGCTGCACCAATAAGCTGTACTTTTCTTATTAATATTCTTATTCCTGTCTCATGCATAAATTCGTTTTTGAGAGGTTTTGCCCAATATTTTCTTTTGCAGGCTTTTGGAGAAGACCCAGACAAAGCACTTGTGTCAGTTGCTGTAACTGCCAAGATCCCTCCTCTTGCTAACCTTAAAATTGAACTTTCCAAAAACGGGTTAGGTGTTCCAAAAGGGTCAATATCTATGTAGTCAAAACCTTTGCTTTCAAGTAAAAATAGATTTGCATCTTTGTTACTTATTTCATAATCCTTTTCTAGTTCATTGATCTTAATATTGTGTTTTATTAATTCAATTGATTTATTGCTGTAATCATTGAACACTATTTTTTTATAAACATTTTTATCTAGTTCAAGCAAAAATCTTATTCCTCTTACTCCTGAGCCTGTAAGTGGAAGTGCAATTTGCATATATTTGTTACCAAGGCAATTTAAAAGCAAAATAGAAATGTCTCTGTTTAACTTCATAGCTGGATTGTAAAAAACTTTTAGTTTTTTTGATATTTTACCTTTATATATTTTTAAATCAGCTTTTCCTTCTTTCATATCTAAAGGAATACAGAAATAGAATAAAAAACTTTGCTAAATCTTCTTTTTTATTCTTCTAATTGACCTGCGTTGATTTTTTGCCCATTTAATGGTTCTTTTAACTCTTTGTTCCATGTCAGCCAGATAATTTTTTTCTTCACGAATTATCTTTTTGGCTTCTTTTGCAATTTCTTCTGTATCTTCTAATCTTTTAAGATGAGTTAATTTTTTTTCAAGATGTTTTGTTCTTTTTTCCATATCATGGAGTTTATCAACATCATGTTTAATGCTTCTTTGCTTAGATTTAATTCTCCTATAGCTTTTTATTATCTTGTTTAAGTTTCTATGAAAGTTTTTCATATTGTTAACCATAATATGAAGGTTTTTCTTCCTTCATTTCTTTTCCAGCTGCAGACCTATATACTTTTCCAAACTTTTCATAAGCTTTTTGTATTTCTTTTGTTATTGAAGGTCTTACTTTTTCCATAGCTGCTTTGAAGTGTTTTTCTAGTACTTTTTTTGTTTTAATATCTTTTCTTAATGCTAAGATTGCAGCTTCTCTGCAAATTGCTTCAATATCTGCTCCGACATATCCTTTAGTCTTTTCAGCAAGCTTACTGATGTCAACATCTTTTAATGGCATATTCTTTGTGTGAACCTTAAGTATCTCTTCTCTGGCCTTTTTGTCTGGTACAGGTGTTAAAATTAATCTATCAAATCTTCCAGGTCTAAGTAGTGCAGTGTCAATAATATCTGGTCTATTTGTTGCAGCAATTACAACAACATCATTTAAATCAACCAGTCCATCCATTTCTGTTAAGATTTGGTTTACAACTCTTTCAGTAACTTGACTATCTGACTTTGTTCCTCTTCTTGGAACTATAGCATCAAGTTCATCAAAAAAGATTATTGTTGGTGCAGTTTGGCGTGCTTTTTCAAATACTTTTCTTACAGCTTTTTCACTTTCTCCAACCCACTTACTTAATAATTCCGGACCTTTGACAAGAATGAAGTTTGCCTCAGATTCAGATGCAACAGCTTTAGCTAATAGGGTTTTTCCAGTTCCTGGAGCACCATATAATAATATACCTTTAGGCGGTTTAACTCCGAGTCTTTTAAACGCTTCAGGATTTTTTAAAGGCCATTCAACAGCTTCAACTAATTCTTGTTGTACATGTTCTAATCCCCCAACATCAGTCCACTTAATATTTGGAACTTCAACAAGTACTTCTCTCATTGCACTTGGTCTGACAACTTTGAGTGCTTCTTTAAAATCCTCTCTAGTAACTCTAAGTTTTTCTAAAACTTCTGTTGGAATAGGTTCTTCTTCCTTAAATTGTAATTTTGGTAGTAATCTTCTTAGAACAATCATGGCTGCTTCTTTTGCAAGTGATGCAAGATCTGCGCCAACAAAACCATGAGTGACATCAGCAAAATACTTAAGATTAACATCTTCAGCTAAAGGCATGCCTCTAGTGTGAATTTTTAAAATATTTAGTCTTCCTTCTTTGCTTGGAACACCTATCTCAAGTTCTCTATCAAATCTTCCTGGTCTTCTTAGGGCAGGATCAAGTAAATTAGGAACATTTGTAGCAGCAATAACAATAACCTTTCCACGAGATTTTAGCCCGTCCATTAAAGCAAGCAGCTGTGCTACAACTCTTCTCTCTACTTCTCCTTGTGCATCCTCTCTTTTGCTTGCAATAGCATCAATCTCATCAATAAATATTATTGACGGTGCATTTTTCTCAGCGTCATCAAATTTTTTCCTAAGATTTTGTTCACTTTGACCATAATATTTACTCATTATTTCTGGTCCATTTATTAGTATAAAATGAGAATTTGTTTCAGAAGCTACAGCTTTAGCTAGCAGAGTTTTTCCAGTTCCTGGTGGGCCTTGAAGCAGGACACCTTTTGGTGGTTCAATTCCCAGTCTTTCAAATATTTCTGGATGTTTTAGGGGTAATTCAACCATTTCTCTGACTTTTTTGATTTCTTCATCCAGTCCACCAATATCTTCATAAGTAACCTCAAGCACTCTGTCTTCAGCTACTTCAACAGCTTCAGGATTAAAAACAACTTTTGTCAAATCAGAAATAATAACTGCTTTTTTTGGCTGAGTGTCTACAACTCTGAATTTTAAGTCTCCAAATCCAAATCCAAGTAATTCGTTTGGAATATTAAAAACATCTTCAAACATAGAACTTTCAGATAATGTGTTTCTTCTGCTTTTTGAGCCACCTAAACTTACAATATCTCCTTTTGCAACAGCTCTACCCATCAGTCCTCTTTTAAAAATCTCTGATGATGCTCTGACCAAAATACCTTTTCTATCAGGTGCAATAATAACTTTTTTAGCTTCTTTTACTTCAGCTTTATTTATTTGGACAACCTCTCCAATGCCTGCTTTAGAGTTTCTCCTGATAATTCCATCCATTCTTATAATATCAAGTCCAATATCTCCGGGATATGCTCTATCAACAATAGCAACAGTTTTTCTTTCACCAGAAATTTCAACAATGTCTCCTGGTCTGACACCTATTGCGTGCATGTTAGAAGTATCAATTCTGACTATTCCCTTATTTACATCATCCTGAATTGCTTCTGCAACTTTTAATTTTTTACTTGCCATAGCTACCTGTAATACCTTTTAATAAATAAATCTTTTGTTGAATAATTTAACGAATATAGTTTTGGTTTTTAGACTCAACTTTTGGAAGAGGGATTGGAGGAGGTAAATTAATCTCCTTACTTAGCATAATTGCCTGAATATTGCTTTTAGTTAAGGCAGAATTTAAAACAGGCCTTACTAGCTTTTTTGCAATCTTTTTTTCATCTTTCCAGTTTTTTTCAGTTTCCTTAGCTGTTTTTTCATCAGTTAAGAATAATACTTCACCAACAATATTGATTTCTGCAACATCTGGAGAATAATTAGAAGTATATTCAAATATAAATTTTAAGCCTTGTTCTTTAACATTACCTAATGAAAGATCAGTTTGCTTTACATCTCTAATTGCGATATTATTTTTAATATTAAGTTTACCTTTGGCTGGTTTCTTCTTTTCAATGTTTATTTTTGTAAAACTCATGCCTACAACAGTCATTAAAATCACCTAATTTAGCAAATAATATAAGGTTTATAAATTTATCGAAACAAAGATGAAGTCAAGTTTGATGAGGAGAGCCAAAAGCAATACCTGATTGGTGAGCGAGACCTCAACAATCGTAAGAAGCTATGCAAAACAGTTTGTCTTCTCTAAATTAGTATTGTAAATTTAATTGCTAATAATTTCACAAACTGGTAAGTGAGCGGTATATTTTGGCTAACATTTCATACTTGACTCAACCAGAAACAAATATTCTGTTTTTAATGTTCAGAATTGTTGAAAGTCACACTTGTGGAGGTTTAAAGTGCTCTAACTTCACTAGTTGTTTAGTTGGTATTACTCAGTTGTTTCGGGATGTGCCCCACTTTCGGGATAACAGATTTCGGATTAGTACCAGAAACCTTTAAATAGCTTAAAATTCTTAATATAAATATGGGATTTAGTAAAAGTTTTCCAAGGACTGTAAAAGGAACAACATATCCAGTATGGGAAGAAGTATATCTAACACAAGAGGAAGAAGAAAAAGAGGAGAAAAAGGCAAGAAAAGATAATATTCGAATAATGAAAGAGTGTATTGATGACTCTAAAGAGCTATTTGGAAAAAAAGAACTTAAACAGTATCAAACAGATCTGATAAATGTAGCAATTGCACTTTTTGAAAAAAGAGCTTCTCACACTGTTTATTGGAAAGAAAGCAGAGCTAAAGAAAAATTTGATAAATTATTTGGTGGCAAATAATTATTTTTTTAGCATTGCTTCTTCTGGTCCATATGTCATTGTAATAAGTGAAGCTATGAATAGGATTCCAAAGAAAAGAAGGAATGTAAATCCCCAAGTCTTGCTATGTTTAATAACATAAAAACCAGATACAAATAATCCAATTATTGCAGCAGCCATAAATCCTCCTGGTAAGGGAGCGTATTTTTCCATTTAAACACCTCTTTAGTTTTTTATTATGAATCTAATTTATATAGTTTACTGATAAAATTAATCATTGAAATTAATAAAATTAAGTTTATTAATATTTTTTCTGGCATTCTTAAGATCTTTTTGAAACTTTTCCATGAATTCTGTCATTTTCTGACAAGCATATTTTTTATCCTCACCACAAAGAAGAGTGCCTGCTTTGCATCTTTTATAAATGCTCTCAAGTTCATTGTCATCTTCAATAAGATGTTGTTTGTACAATTCAAAAATCATACATTTCTCAGGATCTCCTCCTTGTTTTTTCTGTTCTTCAATTGTGTCTTTTCCCCCAGTTAAAGCACTCTTAAGTTTTTTGCAAACTAATTTTGGTTCTTCAGGTAGACTAATACAAGAGTTTGGTTTGGACTTAGACATTTTTAGTGAACCATCAAGAGAGGGCATATATTTATGATAACAAGATGAAACAGTTTGAAATTTATATTTAGATTTTGTTCTGGAAACAATATCTCTAGTTAATCTTATGTGTGGGTCTTGATCTGTTCCAGTTGGAATTATTCCTGGCATTCTCTGTTTATGTATTTGTGGGAACAAAATATCTGCAACCTGTGTTACTGCTGACATAATTCTGCCTGGGTCAGCACTACCATATATTCCCTTAAATTCATTAAGGGTTATCTTTTTTGCAAATTCATATGCAAGATGTACAACTGTCTTGTTTTCAGACTGAAAATAAAAAAAAGTTTTTTTTGGATCTAATCCTAATGCTATGTATGCAGGAATATGAAACTGCATTGCTCTTTTTCTGCCTTCTTTTAGGGGAACTCCCCTTGCAGCTGCAGCCTCTAAATCAGCAACAAGAATGTAGGTAATAGCTCCTTGTTTTTGAAAATAGGCAATGTTTTCTACAACCATCTTTGTTCCAAGATGTATTTTGTCTGCAGTAGGCATAATTCCAGAAAGCACATAAAAAGGCTTTTTTTTCTTAATTGCATTAGCTATCTTTTTCAAATCTCTTCCACCATATTCAATACCTCTTCTCATAATTCTGTTTGGATTAGGAAATAACTTTGGGTTGAACAATTCTAATCCAAAATTCTTCATAACTCTACTATAATCCTCAACTAATTCTGATCCATATGTATCAATTGTGTTTTTCATATTATCTTCTTTCATTTTAGTTCTTATTTAAAATTTTTGTATATTCATAGTAAATTAGCAATACATGTTTGTCTTTTATCTTTTGTTAAAGTGTTATGAATCAATAGATCTCCATTTTGATATGTCCCAATATTTTGACTTTCCATAAGAAATGGACAACCGTAGATCTCACCTTTTGGATTAATAGCAATGATTTCATCTCCTGCAGGGCAATAGCAATTTTCATTTGCTAATACTTCTCCTTTTGATCCTGGTTTTGGACCAAAGTTACCGTGTAATAGTATTCTCAGTTGGTCTATATCTATAAAATCTCTAACTTGATTTATTTGATCAAAGAATTTTGATCTCTGTACTTCATCTAATGTTAAATCATTATTAGCTGATGCACTACCAATCGGAAGATAGTTAATAAACTTTATCTCATCTGCACCCATGTAATATGCTAAGGTACTCATTAGATGAACTTCTTCATAATTAACAGAGGTAATTGTGGTTGCAAGTCTTACTCTGAATCCGTTATTTTTTGAGAGTCCAACAGCTTTTTTTACAACATCAATTGGAATACTATTTAACTCTTCCTGGACTTCAAAATGAGCACTCATTTGCAGTGTTTTGATTTCTGCTTTAAGTAGTTTGTCAAAAATATCTGGGTCTTGGAGTAAGATTAAGCCATTTGTCAGCAGATAATCCTGTCCTGCTTGTTTGTATGCGTGTAAATACATTGGGTCAGCCAAAGTCTCTGTACCTGCAATAATTACATCATAACCCTGTTCTTGAAGCCTTATTGTTTCCTCAAGTGTGGATTTAGATGTTCTTTTTCCATAGTCAGGAACATAGCAATGATTACATCTAATATTGCACGATTTCCTATCATTTACCATCAAAACGACTTTCGGTTTCATTTAAATTCTCCATCTGACTGGGACACACTAATTCTAACAGAGACTTGTTGACATCTCCAGTTCTGAAGTATGTGAATTTTGTAGCGTAATCTGGGCTTGTTCCATCACACATGTGGTGATGAGTAGTAATGCTGTATGTACCTGTTTTAACTCACTCTTTGTCCTAATTTTTCTAATTTTTTCTTTCATTTTTTTCCTCATCCAATCTTTGTTGGATGGGAACACCCGGACTTGAACCGGGACCTGCTGGTCTGGAGCCAGCTACTCTAGCCAGTTAAGCCATGTCCCCTGTGTATTGTTGTATTTACCATGTTGAATGATACCAACCTGTTGTATATCTTTTATCTTCATGCAATACTTCTCCCTTTTTTGTGTAAGTGATTGTGATTGCACCAGCAAAGTCTGAGTGATTTACTGTTCTTTCAATTCCAGTGTACTCAAGTTCTCTATCTGCAAAAGTGTACAACTTTTTGTCAATTAATAAAACATTTTCCTCAAATTGTAAACCTGGTAAATCTAATGAGTAGTATTTAGCCTTTCTTGCTTCTTCAGTAAAGCCTAACTTTCTGAGCTCTTCTCTTAGTTGATGATTTTCGCGTCCAACATAAAAGATCTCAAAACCTTTTGCTAATTTATCTTTTAATTCTTCAAACATTCTGCTTACCTCCATTGATTCTAATCTTAATTTGATCTAAAAAAAATCTAATTATAACTACAAAGAACTAGTTTTAACGCCAAAATCCTGTTTGATATTTTTCTTTTGTCATTTTGACAACAATTAGTGGAAGATATAACTTGTATTTAAATCTTTCGTTTCTAAGAAGTAAATAAACCCTAAAGCTTTCGCTAAATTAAAAAATAAGCCCAAATATACTCTTAAATATAAAATAAAGAAATCTAGTGCCAGCATCCAAATAACAAATCCTTAAATAAAGGATTTAAAGCTAAATAAAAGTAGAAAAATAGTTTACAATTGCCAGGGACAATCACATTTTACCATAATGTAGAATAATATGATGTTTGTATTTATAAGTTTTACTGTTTGGTGGTGAAAGTAATCAAACTATGCTTGTTCTCATTCATCTGTTAGGTTCTTGATTTTATCCAGTGCATTTTTTGTAGCTTCTTCTCCTGCTCTTATCTTCTGCTTAGCTTTGTGAAAAGCAAAAGTATCAGGTTTTCTGCCTAAATCTGGTTTAATAACAATAATATCTTTTCCATATTGCTTTTCTCCATACTCTGCAAGTTTTGACATTAGAATTTCCCTAGTTCTCTTTATAATTGGTTTTAGGTTTGTACTTTTTAAAGCTGTTTTTTCAAGTGTATATAGATCAACAGCCAATATTGCTTCTGCACCCATTTTTTTAACTATATTAACAGGAATAGCATCCACAAGTCCTCCATCTACAAGGTGTTTGCCTTTATACTTTACAGGAGGAAGTAATCCAGGAATTGTACCAGATGCAAGTACTGCTCTTCTTATTTTTCCAGATCTAAAGATTATTTCTGATCCATCTTCTAGAGCAGTGGCATTGATGTTTAAAGGAATTTTAGTATGTTTAAAGCGTTTTTCTCCAAATAAATCTTTTAGGATTTTTTTGGCTTTTTTTCCTTTAATTAAAGATTTTCGAGGGTCATTTAAATCAAATGATTTTAAAACATCTTTTCTGGTGAAAGAAAGTGCAAAATCCTCTAGTTCTGAAATGTTTTTATAAAGTGCATAATGAGCAGCAATTAGTGCTCCCATACTTGTACCAGCAATATAGCTAATAGGGATTGATTCTTTTTCCAAAACCTTAAGCACACCAATTTGTGCAAATCCTCTTGCTCCTCCACTACTTAAAGCCAATCCAATTTTTTTCATAATTCCCGCTAGATTGAAAATAAAACATAACCTTTTTATATATCTATTCATTATCTTATAAATAGGCCCGTCACGAGAGTACTCAGAGGAGCTCACGGCTAAGCCAAGCCATGAATTTGGGAGTTAGTGTTTCGGGCCACATTAAATTCATAATTAATTCAATAGAACAGGCATATTACGTTCAATCATTATTCAATTCAACTAAAAATGATGGTTATTTTTTAACCAAAAATTAAGTGTTGCTTGTTCTAATAAGAAAAGAAGGAGTATTTCATGATTGTCAATTCATTAATTTTTTTGGGAAAAAGGCATAATTTATACTTCTTCTTGTAAACCGAGGGTGAGGTAAAATGGGAAAGATTAGTCCAGTTTCAGCTAAATATATAATTCATGCATCAATAAAAATTGATGGGATAGTAGACAGACCAGATGTTATTGGAGCTATATTTGGGCAAACAGAAGGTCTACTTGGGTCAGAGTTAGAATTAAGAGAACTCCAGAGAAGTGGAAGAATTGGAAGAATAGAAGTTACATGTGAAACTAGATCAGGTAAAACAACAGGTTCAATTTTAATACCTTCTAGCATGGATAAGGCAGAGACAGCAATAATCGGTGCTGCAATGGAAGTTATTCAAAGAATTGGTCCATGTAATGCTAAAATTAAAGTTACTAAAATAGAAGATGTAAGAGTTTCAAAAAGAAATTTTGTAGTTAGTCGTGCAAAAGAGCTTTTAAAAGAGCTTATGGATGGAGTGCTTCCTGATTCTCAGGAAATCTCAGATGAAGTAGCTTATTCAGTTAGGGTGATGGCAGTTAGAGAATATGGAAAAGAAAGATTGCCTGCAGGCCCAAATATTGATGAATCAGATGAAATTCTTGTTGTTGAAGGAAGAGCAGATGTTTTGAACCTGCTTAAACATGGAATTAAAAACTCTATTGCAATGAATGGAACTTCAGTACCAGATACTATTGTTAAATTATGTAATGAAAAAATTACCACAGTATTTGTTGATGGAGACAGAGGTGGTAAACTGATTGTTAAAGGTTTGTTAAGTGTGGCAGAGATTGATTATGTTGCTACAGCACCAGATGGAAAAGAAGTTGAGGAGATGACAAAAAAGGAATTACACAAAGCACTGAGGTCAAAAATTGCAATGGAGCAGGCAAAACTTGAAATGAAAAAAAGTGATTTTCCTGCAAGTTCAAAAAAATCTAGTAAGTCTAGCAAATCTTCCCGACGTTCTAAGAGCAAATCTAGAAGTTCAAAAAAAATTAAACTGACTTCTGATCAAAAAACAAAATTTAAATCAATGCTTGAAGATCTGATTGGAACTAGAGGGGCATATATTCTTGATGATAAGCTTGAAATCTTAGGTAAAGTTCCTTTAAGTGAGCTTCAAACAACAATAAAAAGCTTGAAAAAAGGAATGTATGCAGTTATCTTTGATGGAGTAGTAGAAAAAGATTTGGTAAGTATTGCACAAAGAGCAAACATTAACTTTTTAGTTGCAATGGACTCAAAATTCAAAGGTGCCAGTAAGGTCAAGATATTGACAGAAGAAGATATTTAATTTTTTTTCTTTTATTTAAGATATAATCTTCTATATTAAGATATAATAAAAAGAAAAAAAGAAATAATTTTTATTTTCTTTCAAACCTTTGTACATCAGCTTGATTGATCAAAGTATTAATGTAGTCTCCAACCTTACCTTGGTTTGATCTGAGTTTTGCATCAAAAAGATTTAACCGGATAATTGGTTTTACTTCTTGTAATGTTGCTTCTTTTGCAGGCTTTCTGTCTGTAATTTTAATTATGTGATATCCTGCATCAGTTTGTACAATGTCTGATACATCTCCAACACTTAAGTTAAATGCAGCACCTTCAAACTCTGGAAGTAGCATACCTCTGCTGAAAAAATCAAGATCTCCTCCAACCTGTGCTGATGGTCCAATTGAATGCTCAGCTGCCATTTGTGCAAAATCAGCACCAGATTTAACTTGAGTTATAACTTGCTGTGCTTTTACACTTGAATTTAGCAAGATATGTGATGCTCTTGTCATTTCTGGTGTGTTTAACTGTGCTTTGTTATTCTCAAAAAACTGCTGAATTTCTTCATCAGACACCTTAAGTTCAGGAACATTTCTAGTAAATAACTCATTTGTCACCAAGTTTTGAGCTAATTGTTCTTTGAACTGATCAACAGTAATCTGTTGTTGTTGCAGTCTTCGTTCAAAACCTTCTTCACTATATTGAGATTTAACTCTTTCAAAAAGAGCATTTAATTCCTCTTGATTTACAGGAATGTTCAACTTTTCAACCTCTTGTGCTACAATAGTAGCTTCTATAGTTTGGTTTAGTATCGTCTCTTTTGAGATACTTTCTTTCGCCTCATCAGACAATGCATTGTATCTTGCGTCAACTTCATTCCAAGATATTGCTTTTCCATTTACCATTGCTGCAGTTCCCTCTGGGATATCAGTAGATACATCTGGTGTACCTTGTGTGTCTTGAGTATATCTTAAACCAACCAATGCTACTCCAATTACTGCAATTATAATCACCCAAGTTATTAATTTAGACAATGGGATTACAATCAAGTCAACATCTTTAGATTTTTTCTTCTTACCTTTTTTACTAATTGATTTTTTTCTAATTGCTATTTTCTTACTTTTTTTAGAAGCCATTTTCCCCTCCTCAATACTAACATTATCATAATTAAAGATATTATCTGACTAATAAAGATTTCGGTTATTTTATGTTGGATTAAATGCTCTTGGGAAAACATATATATAAGATATAATCATGCTTTACACAGATGAGAAAGCAAACTAAGGTGTGGATTATATTTGCATTTGCTCTTTTTATAAGACTTTACCTTTGTTTTCAGACACCACATTTTAGTGATGGAACTTCTTATTTTAACCAAAGACAAATTGAGAGCATCAAATCTACGGGTATTCCAATTTATAGTGATCCACTAAGCTATTCTGGTCGTTTTTATATATTTCTGCCATTTTTTCATTATTTGGTAGCATTTTTTGCATTAATTTTACCTCTAGGGTTAGCTGTTAAGTTAGTGCCTAATATTCTATTTTGCGCTCTTATTTTAATTAATTATAAAATAGCACAAAAAATAACAAAAAAACATAACATAAGTTTAGTTGTTGCATTAATCTCAGCTTTTCTTCCAGTACTATACAAGGATCTCAATACACTTTCAGTATACTCTTTAGTTGTCCCACTGACTTTTGCTTTGCTTTATTATTTTATGAAAATTACTCAAGATAAGAAGTACATTCTAAATTTTCTAATTTTACTTATTATTCTTGCAGCAAGTCACCAATTAATTATTCTTCCATTATTATCTTTTCTTGTTTATCTTTTCTTTGTTTGGTTAGAAGGATTAAGATACCGTAGAATTGAGTTAGAGTTAATAACATTCTCATGTTTCTTTATTCTCTGGTTAATTTTTATTATATTTAAAAATGCTTTTTTAGCATATGGTCCTAATTTAATTCATCAAAATATCCCGTCTGTTCTTATCAGTAAATATTTTCTTGAATTTAATCTTTTAGATTCAATATTCACAATTGGAATAGTTCCTTTTTGTGCTGGAATCTATGTAATCTACCGTCACCTTTTAAGAGAGAAGAATCGAGACATATATCTGATAATCTCCTTTGCAATCACAATATTTTCTTTGATTTGGTTAAGACTAATACGTATGCAGATAGGTTTAGTATATTTTAGTATTATTCTAACTTTACTTTCTGCAAAGGCTTTTGAGCAACTTTCAGTATATTTTAATAAAACCAAGTTTACTAAGTATAAAAAATGGATTAATCTTGTTTTAATCTTGGTTTTTATTATAACTGCATTTGTTCCTTCAATTCTATATGCAGCATCTAATGTATCAGATTCTTTTACACAAGAAGAAATTGAAGCATTTAACTGGATAAAAAACAATACTCCTCAAGATTCAGTAGTTCTAGCTACACCAAAAGAAGGTCATCTGATTACAGGGATAGCTAAAAGAAAAAATGTAATTGATGAGAATTTTTTGCTACAACCAGATATTAATCAAATATATTCTGATACAAATTCAATGTATACAACAATATTTCAAACAGAAGCAATAAGATTACTTAATAAATATGAAGTTGATTATATTTTGTTTTCACAAAGAGCAAAAGCCCAATATGACATTAATAAGATTCAATA
Source organism: Candidatus Woesearchaeota archaeon (assembly GCA_018263355.1). Taxonomy (GTDB): domain Archaea; phylum Nanobdellota; class Nanobdellia; order Woesearchaeales; family JAGVZT01; genus JAANXH01. The sequence goes on along the minus strand of JAANXH010000051.1, from coordinate 34,036 downwards.
CCTTGGTGAAAGATGTTTTACGCAGAGATACAATAAAACAATAATAATCTATAGTGTAGATTGTACAATCAAAGAAGCAAATGAAAATTAAAAATTTTTTAGAGGAAAAAAACTATCTGGTTTTAATAATTTTAGCTTTATCTATGTTGTCTCTTACTTTTATTATTAGGATGATTCAATCACAACCCATTTTAATTGGAGAGCAAGCTTATTCAAATCTTATTCAAGCTCAGAGCTTGGGCCCTCAGATAAATGAGCCATATGTTTTCTTAATTAGTAATTTAGGAAGGATAATCGGATTGTATGCTGCATCAATTGTTGTTGCTTTAATATTCTGTTTAGGAAGTGCAGCCTTATTATTTGCTTTCTGTGAAAAGTTAACCAACACATATGAAGCATGGATAATTAGTTTAATTTTTATTAGTTCTCCAGCATTCATTTTCATGTTTGTTTTTTCATCAGCTTATAGTCTTTACATATTTTTAATACTACTGGCAGGATACCTTTTGAGTTGTAATAAAAAAGCTAAAATAGCTGCAGGAGTAATTTTAATGTTTTTAAGTCTTCAGGGATTAATATTACTTCTACTAATATCTTTGATTTTAGTTTATTATCTTATTAAGTCTGAAAATAAGAGAGGATATGCATTTTTGCTTGCAATAGTTTTATTTTTAGGTGTAGTGTCAAACTATTATATTGAGCCAGAACCTAGGATTTTATTACAGGACATTTTTACAGATTCTGTTACTGATTTTGGAGCTCTTTTAGGTTTAGGAGTGTTTAATATATTCCTTGCTTTGCTTGGTATTTTCTCAACATGGAAAAACAAAAAAAAATATGGGCTATTGCATGGATTTGTTCTTGTTTTAATCTTAGTAATGATTTTATATAAGATCAATCTCTCAGTTTATCTTAACCTGATTTTTTCCTTTTTTGCTGCAAAAGGATTGATTAATTTTGTTAAAAAGAAATGGCAATTGAAAATACTAAAAGAACTTACAGTTTTGCTTGTAATATGTGGTTTGCTCTTTTCTTCTTTTTCATATATTAAAAGAGTTTCTAGCAAATATCCTGATCAGGACACAATAAAAGCACTAAAAAAATTAAATGATTTTGAGAAAGGAATTGTGTTATCTCATGACTCAAACTATCCATTAATTAAATATTATACAGGATTTTCAGTTTTTGAGCAAAAAGACATATCTGAACAAATATTTCAGTCTAGGGATTATTATAAAACAACACAAATGCTTAATTCTAGCAATATTACTTATATTTTAGTTGATAATCGAATGAAGCAGAACCTGGTTTGGAATAAAGAAGAACAAGGATTATTGTTTTTATTCAGAAATAACCAAACTTTTCACAAGATTATTGATATGCAAGCAGTACAAGTATGGGAGTTTATCCCACTAAATATATCTATAGAAGTATAAATTATATGTAACAACCGAAATATTTAATAAGTATATTAAAGGTCTTTTTTAAATAAAGTGTGTTTACATGGCGACTGATTTAATAGCAAGATTTATACAATTGTGGGTTAAGTATTACCTTGAATTCCCTAAGAAGTTCTCTGAATTCTATTTTTCACTTAGTCGACCAATTTTAGATATCCTACATTTAGTTTTTAATGTACTTTTTGATATTGTTCTTGGAGTAATAATGATTGTATCTGTTTTTTATTTGCTGTTATTAATATATTCTTATATTACAAAAAAGCAAGAAGAAAAATCACTTAAGACAAAATATACTCCTTTTGTAACTATTCAAATCCCAACATATAATGAGCTTGCAGCAATTAAATGTGCAAAAAAATGTTTAAAATTTGATTATCCTAAAGACAAATATGAAATAATAATTGGAGATGATAGTAGTAAAAAAAGAGTATCTGAAAAGATTGATGGATTCGCATCTAAACATCCAGAATTAATTAAGGTAACAAGGAGAGGAAGCAACATAGGTTTTAAACCAGGTAATCTAAATCACATGTTAAAATTCACAAAAGGAGAGTTTATTGTTATATTTGATTCAGACTTTCTACCAAAAAAAGATTTTTTAAAAAGGATTATTGCACCATTTAAAAACAATGATTCTTTAGGTGTAGTTCAAGCAAGATGGAATATAAAAAATTTCAGCCAAAATCTTGTTTCAATACTTGGAGGAGCAGTTAGTGCCACATTTCATTTTATTGTAATGCCTTCTATGGTTAGAAAACAAGGAACCTCTTTTCTTTGTGGTTCAGCTGAGGTTATTCGGAAAAAGGCATTAGAAGAAGTTGGTGGCTGGAAAAATGGTGCGCTGACAGAAGATATTGAGTGTTCATTTAGAATTTTAAAAAAGGGATATAAAATAAAATATCTGGAAGATTTATCTTGTGACTGTGAAACTCCATTTAGACCTAAAGATCTATATAAACAACAGATGAGATGGGCATATGGAGTAATAAGTGCTTTTAAAGAGCACCTTGTAAGCTCTCTTTTATCTTCAAAAATAAATATTAAATCAAAAATAGGAGTTATGATAATGCTATCAGGATACTCCTTTTCTTTCCTTTTAATGTGCTTGTTTGTTTTAGGAATACTTAGTTTTATGACCGGCACACCAGGTCCGATCCAATGGACAAAATTGATATCAGAATTTAGTAAAACTACATTTTTTACCTTTGGATTTACTTTAACATCAATTATTGCACTGATAAAAAGCAATCACACCAAATATATATTTCACTTGATAATTGCATCTTTAAGTATAGGTATGGTTGTTACTTATTATGTTAATGTTGGTATTTTTAAAGCTATATTTAACAGGTCTATGAATTGGTTTATGATAGAAAAAGCAGGAAACAAGATTTAAAATGGGAAACAAGAATGAAAAAGATAGATTCTATGCAATTGTTGCTTTTGTTCTGAGTTTATGTTTTTTTATTCCATTGATTAACTTTCCATTAACTATTGTTTCAATCTGTTTTGGAATTACTGCTTTAAAACTTGCACATAAAGATCAAGACAGATATGGTGGAAGAAAACTTGCAGTAATAGCCATAATCCTAAGTAGTATATCTTTACTTCTTGGAGTTATTACGGGGATTTACTATTTTATCTATAAACTTTGATTCTAGATTGTATTTAAACATAGATGATGCAATAATACAATTGCCAATAATGGTATAAGGAAAATAAAAAAATATTGCAACCAATTCATTAAACTTAACTTTTTCTGAAAAATTATATATTGAAATCAGAATTAATGTGGTTGACATTAATCCAGAAACTACTCCAAATATGTTTAAAAAAGATAATCCCCAAACAGGAATCTTGTATATGACATATATTGGACCAAGCAAACTAAACCATCTAAACAAATAAATTGTGCTTGACCAAACACTTCCTGGCCACCAGTAAGCTATTTGATAAATAAATAAAGGAATACTAAAAAAAGAATAAAAAGTCCACCAAAACTGATTGACATACAAAAACCAAATTGATGGGTTTGCTTTTTTTAAAGAGTTTCTGTTTTTAACCAGAGCAGATAAAACTCCAAACCACCATCTTGTTCTTTGGGCAAAGAGTTTTTTGAGCGTTCTAGGGCTATCTGAAAAGCATATTGCATTTTCTGCAGTATAAATTTTATAACCTGCATTATATAGTTTTAGACTAATATCCATATCTTCAGTTAATGTTTGGCTGCTAAACCCCCCTATTTGTTGTAATACTTTTTTTTTATAGGCAGCAGCAGCACCAAAAAACCAAATTCCATTGTCAAATAATCTTGTCAAACTTATTCTTATCAAGCTGTTTAGTTTATATTCTACACTTTGAAAAATTTCAAGAATTGTTTTAGGATTCAGTACTAAACTCACTCCATTTGTTGCACCAATATCTTTTCTTGAAAGTGGAGAGATCATACTGCTAATAGCTCCTGGTTTTATAATTGTATCAGCATCAATTGTAACAATTAGATCATGTTTTGCATTTGAAACACCTTTATTTAAAGCCTGGACTTTGCCTTTATGTTCTTGTTTTATTAGACTAACATTAATATCTTTTCTAGATTTTATAAATTCATTAACTATCTTCTGAGAAGAGTCTGTAGAACCATCATCAATAAGCATTATCTGCATTAATTTTACTGGAAAGCCAGAATGGATTATTGAATTAAGGCAGTTTTTGATTCGTTTTTCTTCATTAAACATAGGTATGATTATGCTCACTGGTTCTTTAAGCTGTTTAAACTGCTTTTTCTTAAATAAGGATAAAAAATAACTTATAAACAAAAACAGGATAAACAAAAACAAAATAAAAAAAAAGACTATGGATATATTCATAATTGGATCATTTGAAAAGATTTGTACTTTCATTATCTATTAGAAAAAACTTCACATTTATATTTTAATTCTTTTTTATTGTTATTAAATCTCCGATTGTTACGGGCCCAGCTTTGGTTTTTGATTTATATTCTGTTTGTTCTTTATGTGCTTTTACTATTTTGATTTTTAGAAATTTTTCTATTCTTCTTGCTAAGTCCAAGTTTGGTTCTGTTGTGCCAGATTCGATTTTTCTAATAAGAGATTCTTTTTCATTTATCTTTTTTGCAAATTCCTCTTGTTTTAATCCTAATTTTTCTCTTTTATTCTTTATTTTTTTAGAGTAGTCTTTAGAAATTAGTAGGATTGTTTCTTGTTTTACTGGAGATTGTGTAAAGGTTTTCTCTTTTTTCTTTGGTTTAGGCTTAATCCGCTCTATAACTTCTCCATATGAACTACAACCAGAGCATAAACTTAATACAGCACCCTCTATGTTTGTTTTGTTAATAGCTTTTTTAGAACCACACATCTCACAATTCATTTGAGGTGTTATGTAAATTATTTATCTAGTTTTTATATTTTTCTAATTTAATTGGTCATATTTAATAAACAGATAAAATTTATATACTTGTCAAGTAATCATTCTTGTATGAAAAAGGGGTTAGTACTTTTGCTTTTATTTTTATTGCTAATTAGTTTGATAACTGCAGATTCTAATTCTAATACAGTTAATGAATGGAAAATGTTTGGTCGTAATCTTAATAATTCCAGATTTTATCCTGGAACTGTAAATATAACTAAGATGGGAATATTGTGGAATTATACCACAAATGGGAGTATTAATTCACTATCTCCTGCTGTTGCAGGTGATTTTGTATATGTTGGCAGTAGAGATAAAAAAATATATGCACTGAATGCATCAACAGGTCAGCATATATGGAATTTTACAACTTTAGATAAAATAGATTCATCTCCAGCAATCTCAGAAGGTAAAATATATTTTGGAAGTGATGACAATAAGGTGTATTCATTGAATGCGACTACAGGAGAACAGATGTGGAATTATACCACAAATGGAATCATCTCCTATTCTTCTCCCGCTGTCTGGCAACAGGCAGTGTATGTTGGAAGCAGTGATTATAGTCTGTATGCTTTAAATAAAACAACTGGAACCCAACTTTGGAATTTTTCAACTATTGGTGCAATCACCTCTGCCCCAGCTGTTGCAAATAATAGTGTTTATTTTGGGAGTGGTTGGTCAGACAATAGTATTTATGCACTGGATGCATTTAATGGTTCTTTGCTTTGGAATTTTTCTGCAGGAGGAGATATAACTACTTCTGCATTAGTTGCTGAGGGAAAAGTGTTTTTTGGAAGCATAGACTCGTGGTTTGGTTTTTTAAACTCTATTTATGCTTTAAACTCTTCCACTGGACAGCATATATGGAATTATTCAGCAATGGATTATATTGAATCTTCTCCTGCATACTCATCAGGTGTTGTTTATTTTGGAACTGATGAAGATGTAGTTTATGCATTAAATGCCTCAACAGGCACTCAGCTTTGGAATTATACTTCAACATATGATGTGACTTCATCTCCTGTTGTATCTTCGGATAAATTGTTTGTTGGAACAATTATAGGATTAATAATTTTAAATACAAGTAATGGAGATCACCTATGGAATTATTCTATGTCACTGTCAACTTTTGCATCACCCATTATTGCTAACAATACAATTTATATTGGGAGTTCGGACCAGAATTTGTATGCATTTAGAGCAGGAGAAGATGAAAATCCAATCAATTTACTTGGAAGCCCAACAGATAATTCTTTAAAGAATTCAACTGATCCAGTAGATGTTTCTTTTAATTGTTATGCTTCAGACGATCAAGGGATAGTTAACATAAGTTTGTATATGACTAACAAAACTAATCAGTCTTTTTCACTGAATGTTTCTCAGTCAAATATTGGAAAGTCAATAAATAAGACTTGGACAATGAGTATGGGGAACGGAACATATACTTGGGGCTGTCTTGCATATGATAATATTGGTCAGAAGATTTGGAGTGAAAATAGAAGTTTGGTGGTAGATGGAACATTAATTGAATACTTTGATTTCTATGGATATACCAAATACACTAATGGTTCAATTATCAACGAAACTGCAGTAAGAATGAACATATACACATATAATGAAGGAATGGATCTTCAAAAAGTCCATTTTACTCGAAGTGATAATGCTGGTTTTTTTAATATTACAGATATAAGAATTTATCAAAACAGATTTTACAAGCCTACAATTAAACATTCTGATGAAGATCAAGTTGATTATATTGGAGCCTCTCTGCCAGAGTTTCCATACACAGAGATTCAAAATATATCTCCTATAGACTTTTATCTACAGCCCGCAGCAATCCTAAATTTTTCTGCAATAAATTCAACCGGTTCACAAATACCTTTCAAATACCAGGTTAAAGACAAAAAATTGGGATATTCTGTTGAGGAAGATTTTGATTCATTTTCCTTAAATGAGCAAGTTCCTGTGCCAAATAACAGGAATTACTCAATAATGATTTATCCTAACAACAGTTTTCCAGTAAGTGTTGATGTGACTAACCTTTCATCTTATTATGAAAAAACTTTCAATTGTACAGAATCTAATGAAAGGCTAACTGGATATGCAACAATTAATGATTCAGCAAATTTAGATTCATTGCTTGTAGTTTCATATCTTTTAGAACCAGGAAGAAATGTATATTATGGAGATAATGCTCAAGTTATGTTTAACTCTACAGGAGATGACTTTTACAATCATTCCTCTGGAGAGTATAATATTTCTGTTGCAGCTCAGGTAGAAAATTCAACAGTACTTGTTTTTGCAATAGCTCAAAAGAATTCTAGTTATTATGGTGGTTTCCAGCAAGTTTCCTTAAGTTACCAAACAAGTCCTGGGCCTGTTAACTTTTCTTTGTACAAACTGCTTGGCAACCAGTCAAATTTGACAGTAAAAGGATTTAGTGGTCAGAAGAATATACCTTTGAAACTAAAACAGATTAATATTTACAACAGCACTGGCGCATCAATAAGTGGATTTGCGTCTGTAGAAGTTAAATTAAATTACGAGCAGGTAAATTTCACATTAACAACAGATGTTAGCCAGAATTCTAATGGAAGTTTTTATGTTCCAATATTAAACATTTCAGGAATTGATAGAATTAATGTTTATTCTTCTAGTGGAGCACCAGCAAAAAAATCATTTAATCTTGCCGAGCTTTCATCTGAACTTAACATAAGTTTAAATGAACCTTTTAATGTAGAAGATCCAGACGGAGACTCACTTGGAGATTTATTTGTTGATATGATCTCATATAGAAGCACTTGCGATGTTCCAAATTATGATGGAAGCTGCAGCCTGTTTGGAGGTGAAGCTAATAGAAGCAATGTAAATCCTTTGTCCATTGTAATGAGTGGAGTACCAATTAGTTTTAGGATGAGAAATTCAAATAATATAACAGTACATTTTGTTAATGTAGATATGCTTGCATCTGGTCCTCCTGATGCATTATTTGATTCTAACTCTTCTGACACTCAGGGCACATCTGCTTATTCACAGGCATGGAGATTTGGAAGTTCAGGACCAGAAATCTATGATTATGTTATAATCGGGGCCCCATATGTACCAGCAACCTCAAGTCAAGCAGGGATCAATGAGGACTTACAAATAAACATTTCAATTCCAGTTTTATATGATGATGATTGGAATGCAGTTTGGAACAGTTCTGCTGGAGATAATACAACAAATATAACTTCTAATAGTGATTTATCAGATTATCAGGATTATGTTGGTACTGAATATGAATTATACCTTAATTCATCTGTTGCTTGCAATGAATCAGATGAGAATTTGACAGAACTTTGTTATAAAGATGCAGATAATAATATGCTTTGGTTTAAGATTCCCCATTTTTCTGGGGTTGGCCCTGAAAACATAGGTGTTTTCCAAGATATAATTAGTACAACAGTTTCTTCTTCTTCTGGAGGTGGAGGAGGGGGCGGTTTTGTTCCAACAGTAGGGGAAGAGAAAGAGACAAGTAAATCAAAATTATGGGATGTTTTAAGTTTAGATAAAAACATAATGCAAATTTCAGAAGCAAAAATTGCCGTAAATAAAATCATGTTTAGTGCTGCAAAAAAAGTAAGGGGAGCGGAAATCACAATTGGCAATTTAGTGGAGCAGCCAGACTCTGTTGAGAATATTGGAGGACCAGTATATCAATACATAGAGATAAAAACTAGTGATAATATTAATGATAGTGTGATATCTAGTGTTAAAATAGAATTTGAAGTTGGCAGGGATTGGATTAGTGCATATAGTGTAAATTCAAGTACAGTAAGTATGTATAGATGGGAGAATGAATGGTCTAAGCTTGATACAAAGCAAACAGGGTCAAACAATACTCATTTATTTTACTTAGCAAACTCTCCAGGTTTTAGTTATTTTGTTATATCTGGTCAAAGAGTAAATACTGTTGTGGATTCAGAAGCAGAAGCCAAAATTAATATTGTTGAGCCTGAGGTCAAACCTAATCAGGAAAATCCACAAACAGAAAATAAATTTCCTTGGTTGATTTTTTTACTTGTGCTTTTTGTAATTGTACCTGGAGTTGGTATAGGAACTTATTTTTTAATAAGTCGAGAAAAAAAATCAGCTAAAAATGCCCAAAAAGAATTTATTGAGCAAAAACAAAAATACAAAAAGTTAGTTGGAAAGGATTGATTACTACTGATAAGTTAATAAAAACCGATAGATTTATAAATAAAGAAGTATATTTTATCTGTATGAAATCTTTAGAAGAAAAATTTCATGGGCGTTTAGAACAAAGAGAATCTGCTTTTCATAATGGAGAGGCACTAGGATACGCTGTTCTTTGTGATTTATGTGATGTTGAACCTGGAATGAAATTTGGAGAAGAAGGGACAGCATTATATAATGAAGGCAGAGAACATGGTTATTATGATTATTTATTAGAAGAATATTTGGAGGAAGATATTAAACATGCAAGAATACTTAATTTTGTAAATATTGGGGGAGGGTATAACAGAAATCAATTTGAACAAACTGATTCTAAAAGAACTCTATTAGTGAAAAGTTTTCCAAAATTTAGACCTGATGGGGCTCAGGATATCTCTGATTATACACCAGTAAAGGTTGGACATTTATTCCTTAATGTTCTAGATTCATATTTAGAAGATTAAATCTAAGAAATAAGTACAGCATTAACAGTTCCATCTTGACCAGGTCTTGATGTGATCTTTGCTTTTCCAAGCTCAGTATCAATAACAGTTCCCTTGGTCATGATATTTCTTCTGACATAATGTCTGTTTGCTGGGTTTTCAAGAATTGTTTTGATCTTAGTTTTCTTTGCCTTGTTTGTTTTAGGATCTACAACATTTGCAAACTCTTCTCTTAGTAATCTGTTTTTTGAATTTCCACCAAGAGTTTGAATTTTTGATAATCTTGTTTTTCCTAATTTAGTCAAAGATGCGATTCTAGCAGTCTCATAGAGTCTCTTCCCCCTATATTTTTTATATCTGCCGCCGGTAATCTTTCTTTTTGATCTATATTGGGTTAACATTCTATACATAAGGAATGTTTGGTCATTTAAATAGGTTTTGCTTTGATTAATATTCGAATTATCAGGAATATATCCACAAACTTTATAAACCATGGTTAAATACCATTAAATATTAGATTTTACGGGGTGTAAATAATATGGCACAAAATAAAAGACCATTAGATGCTTTAAACCAAGCAAGAAATAAAAGAGTAATAGTAGAACAAAAGAACGGACGCCAGTATGTTGGTAACTTAATCTCTTTTGATATTCATATCAATGCAGTGTTAGAAGATGCAGAAGAAAGAGAAGATGGTAAAACAAAAAGAAAATTAGGTGTTGTATTCATTAGAGGGGATACAATAACAATTATATCACCAGCTTAAAATGACTAAAGGTACTCCTTCTAAAGGAAAGATGAGTAAGGGTAAGACTCACATAGTCTGCAGAAGATGTGGGAAAAGAACTTACCACAAGTCCAGAAAGGTTTGTGCATCTTGTGGATATGGAAAAAGTAAAAGATTAAGATCCTATAATTGGAACAAAAAAAAATAAAGTGATAAGATGCCCAATAAGCCGACACTCAGTCTTTGTATGATAACAAAGGATGAACAGGATTTTTTAACAGATTGTCTTGAAAGTGTTAAGCAGATAGTTGATGAAATTATTATTGTAGATACAGGTTCTAAAGATAATACTGTAAAGATTGCTAAAGAGTTTGGAGCTAAAGTAATAAAACATGAATGGGATGATAATTTTAGCAAGGCAAGAAACATTTCACTGCAAAATGCAACAAAAGATTGGATATTAGTTTTAGATGCAGATGAAACCATTTCAGAAAAAGACCATGAAAAACTAATTAATCAATTGTCAAAGGATTTTGACGCATATACACTAATACAAAGAAATTATTTTAATAAATACAAGCCACTTACTTTTGAGGTAACTTCTAAAGGAGATGATTACAAAGAAAGTAAAAACTATAAAGGATGGTTTCCATCCGAGCTGGTAAGATTATTTAGAAATGAAAAACAATACAGATTCTCTGGCATGATTCATGAACTGATTGAACCTTCAATAAAAGAACAAGAGGGAAAAATTGGTAAATCAAAAATCCCCTTGCATCATTTTAGGGTTGAGAAAAGTGAAGAGTTTGATAAGGCAAAAAGCAAAAAATATCTAAGAATGGGAATTGAGCAGATTAAACAAACTCCAGAAAATCCAAAACCTTATTTTGAGGTTGGGTCAATTTATTTTGGAGAAGAAAATTATACAAAAGCCATAAAATACTTTGAAAAGTCAGCAGCACTTATTGGAGATGCTGACAATGTTGAATATTATTCAACATATGTTTATGTTTATTTTAATCTTGGTAAGAGTTATATGAAGACAGAGCAGTTTTCTAAGGCAGTTGATTGCTTTGAAAAAGTAATTAGTCTTGTTCCAAAAGCACCACTTTCTTATTTTTTTCTTGGACAAGCCCAGACAAAGCTGGGTAATCTAAAAAAAGCTGCTGTGGTCTATGAAAAAGCTGCCAGACTAGATCCATCAGATCCAGAGACTTTTAATAATCTTGCAAATGTATATGCAAATCTTGGCAAGCTCAATTTAGCAATTAAGAATTTTAACAAAGCTTTAAAATTAGATCCTAAGAATGCAATAATTCATAGAAACATTGGGGCAATAAGTTTAGGTGCAAAAAAATATGCTTCAGCTTACAATCATTTTAAGAAAGCAGTTGAGCTTGAGCCAAGTTTCAAAGCAGATCTACAAGAAGTTATCAAAAAACTAGAGTCAGTAAAAGACAAACTAGAAGTAGATTACTCTTTTTCAGTTGAATAAGATGTTAGATAATCTTTCATTCTAAAGGTAAAGTCAAGTTAATTGCGGTTAGCTCCACATTGCCGGTTCAGTCGCCAGTTTGCTAAACTCTCCTTGATATTGCATTAAGTCCTATTAATAGACGGCAAACTGTTTCCCCAATGACCTTTACAATGGTTGTCTCCTTCACACAAATCTGGCATTTATGGAGCTAACACAGAGTAGTTGATTTTGCCCATTCTAAATAAACAATTAAAATCAATTGTGTAATAGAGAACTTTGAAATACCTTCTTTTTATTAAAAATCGTGTTTTGAAGTACTGGTAAGCTATGATTTCAAAGTTCTCTCTGAGAATTTTATTGGGTTTGTTAGATTGCACTTCAGGCAAGTATTTAACTGCCGAATGAAACTGGTATTGAGCATAAACAAAAGTTGAATGAATGCATTCAAAATTCTCAATAGAATAATTTATATATTATATTCTTGTTACCTTTTTGTTAAGCGGAGATGCCGGAGTGGCCAAACAAAATCAAACCTTGATAAAAAGTATGGTTTTAGGTCATACGGGACAGGCTTAGGTGAGTCAGGTTCCAACTTGATTTGAGGACACCTGTTAGCTTAGTGCTTTCGCAGGTTCGAGTCCTGCTCTCCGCATCATCTTTTCTAAAATAGATATTTTATATTATTATTGAGAATATTTTATATTATTATTGAGAATATTTTATATTATTATAGGGTTAAGTAGTGTTTTAATTTATCTAAATTTTTAGTATGAATAATTTCTTATTTTCTATAAAATCCTATATTTATATATCACACTAAATCATACATTAAATGGGGCTTTTTAAATAACACGAAAAATACAGCTAAAAACAAGGTTTTCTATCGTGAAGTGACAACCAGTCTAAAATGGAGAATTCTGCTAGTAGAGTGGGTATAGACTAAAAACAACATAATTCTATATTCTTTACCGGCGAAATATTTATAAATCAAAATTTGGTAATCGAAGTTAACTGTTAGTAAATGGCTAGCCGTAAAAAGAGATTATATTTTCTTTATATGGTTTAATGCTAACAGGGCTAACAGTATATGATAGCCAAAAAACATTTAGGAGGTGTTTATATGAAGCTGAAAAAGGCCATAAAACGAATTGTGGCCTTAGGAACTGGAGCAACAATGGTTGGAGCAACAATCCTTGGAGCCATGGCAGCAGCTGATCTGGATAATTACCCAGCTCCCTTTGTGGAGGACGGTGCATTTAATGCATTGTTAGTGGTAGGAGCAGAAGCAGCAACAGAAGATGTGCTAGGCGCCATAGATATTGCAACAAGTCTACAGTATGCAAATACAGTAACCACAGAAGTAGAAGGATCTTCAACAGAAGTGACTGTTTCTGGGGAAGGTGTAAAGATTGCTACTGACAGTAATAAACTGACAGCAGGAGAAAACCTTGCAACTGTAAAGTCAAAATTAGATGAAGAAGACTTGCCAGAATTGTTGGTAAAAGGAACCTTTGTTAATGACGGAGACGACGAAAGTACTTCTTATGAGTACGAGCAGAAACTAGAATTCGACAATTCAAGTGTTACTTACTTGAAACACAGAGACTACAAAGATGAAGATAATCCATATGTGATGCTATATGAACCAAGAAGCGGAGCTTCGCAGACCTGGTTTATGAGGTACACACTAGATTTCACAAAGAACGCAGAAAGTGACTGGTATTCAGGAACTAATTGTGGTTCACAAGATGAACTTTGTGATTTTGAGGATACAACCATTGAAATAATGGGTGTTGAATATGATGTAACCAAGGCAGAAAGAGACGGTACTCAAATTGCTTGGGAGATGATGGGAGGAGTTACCCTTAACACTATGTATGAAGGTGAAACAAAAACCTTTACAGTAGCTGGTGAAGATTATGAGGTAACTGTAGATATTATCTCAGATACAGGTAGTTCTGCTGAAACAGTAATCTTGAGTGTGAATGGAGTAAGTTCTAAAGAACTTTCAAAAGACCAAACACAAACACTTGCTGGTATTGAAGTAGGAATTAAACAAGTAATGGGTAACGAAGCTGGAGAAGCTGGCGCAGGAAAAGATCTTGTACAGTTTTATCTAGGTGCACAAAAAGTTGTACTTACAGATGCAGACGGAACAACTCCAACAGCATTGGATTCTAAAGTACAAGTCGGTGGAGAGGACGTAGATGACCTCTATGTTGACTGGACTGGATCCATGAGTATAAGTGGATCAACTTTTACAATGGATAAGCTAGAGCTTACCTGGGTACCAGATAATGAGTTATTTGCAGCTGAAGGTGAGTCACTATCCTTCCCAGGATTTGACTCATACCAAGTCGAATTTGCTGGAATGACCAGTGGTGGAGAAGAAGAAACTATTGTAGTTGAGCCTCACGGTGACGATAACATCCGATTGATAGCTCCATTGGAATCTGGTGAAGTGGATCTTGACATTTTGTACTTTGATGGTAATTACACACAATTTGGAGAGACAACAACTGCTGGAAGCGGAAGGCTATTTGTAGCTACTGGACAAATGACAAGAGGAGATTATCTGCTTTTGACAAGTTCAGATGAAAGAGAAACCCGTATTGTTGAGTATGACAATATCGATAGTGACAAGGTAGTCACTTTGCAGGATATCTCTAGTGGTACAAAGTACACTGGATCTTGTTCATCAGTGCCTTGTACTGTGAATGTAGGAGATGTAAGTGCAGTATTTAGTGCAGTTAATTCAACTACTGAAACTGCAACTGTAAGCGCATCAGCTGATGTAGGTAACAAAATCTACACTGCAGAAGGTTTTACTATTGACTTACAGAGTTCAGTCAGTGGAACCCCAACCCATAATATCACTTTGTCTGAAGAAGACCAGAATGGTGTTTTGGAAGGAGGAGGAAGCTTTGAAGTGGGCTTACGAGCAACTGCACAAAATAAAGCAACAGTCTATCTAAATGACCAGACTGATACAGACTTTGTTCTTGCAGAAGACGAGACTGACAGGTACCATGAAATTGGTGACTCAGATAGTTATGGGCACTATACTGAAAAAGGTACCTTGGTTGAATGGGACAAATCCGGAGATGAGTATGAAGTAGAAATTACTTATCAAGGAGAAGAAGCTCATGCAAATGTGTTTGTTAAGTCAAACGCAGCTGTTGTCAGTGAAGGAGGTTCAGGATCCTCATATGAGGAAGTCCAAAGAATCGAAGTTGGAGCAGCAGTTCTGGACATAGAAGTTGAAAGCCTAACCGCACAGAACGCAATAGTGGTTGGTGGACCTTGTGTCAACACTTTAGCAGCAGAGCTAATGGGTAATCCAACAGATTGTGCAGCTGACTTTGAGATGGGTAAAGCAATGGTTAAGTTGTTTGAACATGACAACGGAAACATGGCATTACTTGTTGCAGGTTACAGCGCAATGGATTCCAGAAGAGCAGCAAGAGTAGTAGGTAACTATGACCAATATGACAACTTTGAAGGAGTTGAATTAGAGGTTACAGGAACAAGCTTAACAGATATTCAGGTTGGAGTACCAACTCCAGAAGAAGAAGCTGTAGAAGAAGTTGCTGAAGAAGTTGCTGAAGAAGTTGCTGAAGAACCTGCAGAGTAAACCTAAATTTTTTTCTTTTTTTTTCTTTTTTCTTTAAACACCAAAAAAAATATTGTGTTTATCTCTGATTATCTTAACTTTAACAATTCCTTTTTTATTACAATTATTAACTGTAATATTTCTATTATTAGCTACTGCGATTTTTTGGTTAGCAAGCCTGCCATCACAAACAACCTTTGCTTTAACAAAATCTCCTTTTTTAAAAGGTTTTGATAGTTTTTTTGTTTTGTGTATTTCAAAATCTTCTGCATCATATAATAGTTTTACATTGTGTTTATTTTCAAGCTGTTTTAACTTATTATTAAATTCTTTCCAAGATTTTTGCTTGACTGGGTTTCTTCCTTGTTTATAGCTCAAAAAGTTTTGAATAGCTATGTTTAAGCCTAATTTTTTACTTAATTTAATCAGTTTTTCTAGTTCTTTATCATTATAACCCGGAACCCAAATTGGAGCTATTAATACTTCTATTTTTTCTTTGCAGTATTTGACTATGTCTAGAACTTTATCCAAATTATATGCTGAGCCTGCAAGTTTGCAAGCAACATTTTTATCAAGAGCATTAAGTGAGAGTTGAATTCTGGTTAAGCCTGCTTTTTTTAGATCATCAATTAACTTTTTTGATAATAATGTGCCATTTGTATCCATTGTAATTTCTTTAACATTTTCAATAGAGCTTAGTAATTCAATTAATTGCACAAGTTTTGGATACAATAAAGGCTCGCCATGTACTCCAATATGTGCTTCAACATTACAGTTTTTATATTCAGCAAGTTTCTTAAACTCTTGTGCAAGATAATTTGGTTCAACTAAAAAATCTCTTTCCCATTTTCCTTTTGGACCTTCATCAACAGAACAAAAAACACAATTAAGATTGCAGCCAGTAACTGGCTTTACTTCAATTAGAGAAGTATTTCTATCCACAATACCAAAAGCATTATTCCCAATAAGAGGAACCCCTAAGTTTCTGGTGATATAAATTGTTTTTCTTTTGGTAATTTTGTTAGTAAGATGAACAAGATTATTTCTTATTAATCGATTTAGTTTATTAGTAGCTTTTTTTTCAGAACAATCAAATTCAATATATTCTTTTCCGAAACTAAATCTGGCAATACTTTCTAAATCTGATTTATCTATATCAAAATAATAGTTTTCCTGGAAAAAAACCCGTACTTTGTCTTGTTTATCTTCAAAACTAATGTCTGTGAATTCTAATCTGTTCATAATAAATGGGGGCTGGTGAATTTATTTAAATCTTGTCTAATTAATTGACTTTTGTAGTGTTAATTCTTAGAAATAAAGTTAACAGAAAATTATATAAACTCTTCAAAACCCTTTTATTTTATGGGGGAGAAAATTAAGATAACCTATGAGACACTATTTGATATTCTCAGAAATGAAAAAAACAGAAATGAGCTGCAAAGATTAGAAGAAACTTTTTTTGAGGACTTAGTGAAATATATTTCTGAAAAGAAAAAATTGATTAATAAATCTGATTCAAGTGTTTTTGCAGATGCAGAACAGCGTAAAGCGAAAAATCAACTTGAGAGTATATTCAAATTAGTAAAGCAGCTTTATGATCAGCGTGAGAAAAAAATAGTGAATATGGCAATCATTAGTGTGAAAACAGGTGAAATGCTTGATAGAAGAGCACTTCTTAAACAAGAAAAATTGCTCTTTGATAGTTTAGTAGAGCAGCTTAAGAGTGGAAGAGAAGGGATCTTAAAAAAAGTACTAAACACAAAACAGCCCAAAATAAAATTACAACCAAATCAAAATACAGAAACTCCAAAAAATCAATCAAATAAACCAAGTAAGCCTAAAAAATCACAAAAATCTAAAAATTCTCAAAAATTGATCAGGTTTTTAAAACCAGTCCCAAAATTTGTTGGAAAACAGCTTGAAGTATATGGACCATTTGAAGAAGAAGATGTGGCAAACCTTCCTGTGGAGCTTGCAGATGTGCTTATTAGTAAATCTCGGGCAGAAGAGATAAAAAGCTGATTTTTTTCTTGAATTTATTGAAAATCACGCAAGAAGCGGTATTTTCTGATGGGGATAGGGAATACCCAGCATAATATCACTTACGTTCCTAACTTTCAGCGTAGCTGAAAGCTTTAGTGCGTGATTTTCAGTCAGAAAATCTGCATGTAAAGAAAATCTGCTTTGAAGAGTTAA
Organism: Candidatus Woesearchaeota archaeon; assembly: GCA_018263355.1. Lineage (GTDB taxonomy): Archaea > Nanobdellota > Nanobdellia > Woesearchaeales > JAGVZT01 > JAANXH01. The sequence goes on along the minus strand of JAANXH010000051.1, from coordinate 16,479 downwards.
TCTCACTTCGCTTCGCTTTGTTCCTGAGTTGCTCTGGCAACTAATCTCACTCCGCTTTGCTCAGTTCCTAACTTAAAAGGCTTAACCTTCAAAGTAATCCCACCGCCTAAAGGCGGGGGCTTTTGCACTCTTCCCTTTGACAAGCAGATGCATTCGTTCACTTTGTTCACTCGGCAGCTATCTTACGATAGCTTTTCAGACTCCAGAAGCGAGGCTTATGGATGCCGAACAAAACACGAATGTGTGGAGTGACTGCATCATAATGCTACTGGTTAAATGTCAGAAATCTATGATTTATGTGTTAGGAACGCTAGTGAGATAAGCCAGGGGCCGATGGGAAGCGTAGCTTCCTGAGCATGATCAGGACGAATAGTCCTGACATTTAGACCCAACGCATTCTAAGTAAAAGTGAGGAGTGTTAAAAACCCCATAATTTATTATGGGGATTGCTCCTCACAGTAGATTTTCGTTATATCAAAAGTTATTTAAATATACTCTAATTACTTTTGCTTATGAAAATTCCAAAAATTAGAAAGAAATACTGCCCAAAGTGCAAAAAACACACAGAGCACAAAGTATTGCAGTCAAAAAAGGGTAGACCTAGCACTCTTAAAAAAGGATCGAAGCACAGAATGAAAAAAAGAGGAGAAGGTACTGGTTTTGGAAACCAAGGTAAGCTTTCTAAAGGTGCTTTGACTAAATGGAAGAGATATGGAAAAAAATCAACCAAAAAAACAGATTTAAGATTCTTTTGCAGGGTTTGTAATACTGGTCACACACAAAAGAAAGGTATAAGAGCTAAAAAAGTTGAGTTTAAGTAAGAGTTTCTCCAATATATTGTTAAATTTAATCCTCTATGATTTGTTTAAATATATGTAATTACTTATAAGCTTTAAACATTAACTTTAAATCTTTCTATCTTGTAATAATTATTGAAAATCACACATGTTAAAGAGGTTGAGGACAAGCCTCAAAGTACATTGATACTTAACTTGTCAAGCTAGGAACGCAATATAATGGCGCGAGTCTGGCTCCCCACAACGGTTTTTGTTATAATAAAGGTGATTAAAATTTCAAATAAAATTGAAAAAGTCAAGGAACTTGGGATAGGAGAAATCAGACAGAGAGGAGAGTATTTATCAATAGATTATTTTTGTGCAGCTGAAACTGATGCTAATGTTTTAGTACCATTAAAAGAAACAGTGACAGTTGAAAAAGACCTATTTACAATTGGTCATGTAGTTGATTTGTTAGATTATGCTTATCAAGAATACAGTTATTTATCTTCAGCAAAAGGACAAAAAGACTGGGAGCTAGAGAATGGTTCTCTTTATGAAGGTTTTGGTGTTAGAGCTAGAAGAAAAAGATTTGAAATACATGCACAAGATTTACAGGCAAGAATTGCACAATGCAATCAGGCAATAGCAAAAACAGTTATGAAATACCATAATATGACTAAAACATAATAATTCACAGATGTCGGAAATATTTTGGTTTTTAATGAGATATAGTTAATAATTGATATTTAGATTTTTTTAGTATGGATGATAATTTTTTACTTAAAATTTCAATATCAACTGCACTTATAGGATTAATAATTCTTACTCTTATTTTATTTTTAAGAGATTATCCTGTGTATAATCCAGTAGATAAGCCCTCTTCTCAGATTGTAGATGTGAAGCTAACAGGATCTGTGGAAAGTGTAAACAACTATGGAAAAATATCTATGGTAAACTTAATTAATCCAAAAACAACAAAAGTTTTGGTTTTTGAAGATGGAATCTTAAATGTTAGCCTGGGTGAATATATTCAGGTAAAAGGAGAGCTCCAAGACGATCAAGTAGTAGCGCACCAAATCGAAGTTCTGGAATGAACCTTGGAGAATATAATCTGCTAACTAAAATAAAAAATTGATGTTTAGTTTATTGTAACCAAGATATCAGATTGTTTTGAAAACTCTTCACATTCAATATTCACAGTATATATATACAAATCAGAAGGTGTTGTTTTTGGGGCAACTACACCAATAGTCCATCCTCCTACCATGCCAACAGGGATTGGTCTATTCGCTTTGGAATACCTAAATTCCACAAATTCTTCTTCAGCATCCAAGTCAAAATTAATACTACATGTTACATTGCTTGCAGCATAGTTAAAGATCTGAAGATCAATTTTTTTATTTTCCCCCCTGTCTAATTCTAAATTAGGAGGACTTAAGTAAACAGGATTGTTTGCATCAGGTTTCCATAAAGCATCATCGGGACCAAAAAGTTCAGGGATCTTATCTTCAATTATCTTTCCTGATTTCATGATCAATCCAATAACAACACCAAGAAAAACCAAAGCAATTACTACAATAATAATCATATTAATTGAAAGTTGAAAACCTCTTTTATTCTTGATCATGCGTATGTATATTTATAAACAAGTAATATATAAATTTATTTGTTTTTTGATTATTCTCTATTAATTAGCCTAAATATATCATATCCTTTTAGCTTTTCTTTTCCATTTAGGTAGCCTAGTTCAATCAAGAAAGCTAAGCTTAAAACATTTCCTCCAAGTTTTTCAACAAGTTTTATTGCTGCTTGACTAGTGCCACCCGTTGCAAGTAGATCATCAACTATTAAAACACTATCTCCTTGTTTAATTGCGTCTGTGTGAATCTCAAAACCATCTGTCCCATATTCTTTTTCAAAATCATGTCTAATTGTCTTATATGGTAGTTTACCTGGTTTTCTTAGAAGTACAAAACTTGCTCCAAGCTTTAAAGCTAGAGGTGCTCCAAAAATAAAACCTCTACTTTCAGCACTAGCAATAACATCTACTTTCTTATCCTTATAATAATCAACCATTTTAAAAATTACATGTTCAAATGAATCTGGGTCTTGTAGTATTGGGCTAATATCTTCAAACATGATTCCTTTTTTTGGAAAATCTGGAATAATTCTAGTTTTTTTACTTAAATCCACTTTTAATCACCTTAGTACAGCTGTTTTAATAAATTCTTTGCAAGCACAATCATTGTAATTTATTTTCGCAATTGTGTTAACAATAAGTTTTTTAACATTTTCTGCATTTTTAGCCATTGTTTTTAGCACAAGATTTATAGAAACTTCCTCTTCTGACTCGTGCCAGCAGTCATAATCTGTACTCATAGCAATTGCCTGATAACAGATCCCGGCTTCTCTTGCCAATACAACTTCAGGAACAGTTGACATGTTAATTACATCTGCTCCCCATTGGCGAAACATGTGAGATTCAGCTTTTGTTGAAAATCTGGGTCCTTCAATTGTGACAACAGTCCCATTTTTATGAAAATCTAGATTTAGATCTTTACAAGTTTTTGCAAGTAAATCTCTTAGTTGTTTGCAAAATGGTTCTGCCATAGGAATATGACACACCTTGTCTTTTTCATAAAAAGTAGATTTTCTTTTTGTTGTTCTATCTATAAATTGATCTAAAAGAACAAAATGTCCAGGACATATTTTTTCTCTTAGAGATCCACAAGCAGTAGTTGCAAGAATATGGGTGCAGCCAAGTTCTTTTAATGCCCAAATATTTGCCTGAAATGGAACATTTGTTGGCATTAATGAATGGTTCTTACCATGTCTTGCTAAAACCACAACTTTTGTTCCTGCTATCTTTCCAGAGGTTATATGACTAGAGGGTTTACCATATGGAGTATCTACTTCAATAGTTACAGGATTACTAAGTATTTTTGGATCATCTAAACCTGACCCCCCAATTATGCCAATTTTCATCTGTAAACAATTTCCTCCTTGTTAAAATAAAAACTTGATTAAATATATATTTTTTGGATTTACTACTAAAATTGTATTAGTAAATTTTATATTATACAAAATAATTTTATTAAATATATAGTGGGGATACGCATCGATACAGAGCAAAAATTAAGAAACCAATTAGATTATTTTTGCTTTGGTGCTGCAATCGAGGTTGTTTTTAGGCTTGGAAGTGAATATAGTGCAAAAGCAGAGCAAGCTAAACAGGCAAGATTGTATCTTCAAAAATTAGGCTGTTCTAATATTATGTATGGGTTGGGTTTTCATAAATATCTTCCAGAGTTTTTTCAGCATAATAAAATTGGATTTCATATTGAGGTTGATTCTTTTAAGGAAAGCTATTTAGAAAAATTAATAGATGAATTTTTGAAAAATGGACATAATGGAGCTCCAAAAAAAGTAGTGGGGTCTCTAAGAGATGAAGGTATATCTTATGCTGATATTATGAATAGAACTATTTCTGAAACTGAACTAGATAAAAGTGGAATTGTTAGTAAAAAAGATTATAGAAAACATATACCACATTTAAGAGGTTTAATGCTAGAGCAATATGTGGCATATATTTTTGAATCTACATTAAATGAATTTGGATATGAAAATCAGGTGTACAATCGTTTTAGATATAAACCTAACCAAGGCAATGATATTGATGTAATTGTGGTCTGCACAGAAGAGGCATATAGAAAAACAATATGTGAAATAGATAAATTTAGAAGTGTAAGTGTTGAAATATTTTCATAATTTAGTTTTCTTTGTTTTATCAGAAATTATTGCAGAATTTCCAGAAGGATCTTCAATTATTATTTTTAGTTTTTCTCTGCCCCATAAAACCTTGATTATTTTTTTCAAATGCCTCTTGGCTTTTTTTCTCGCGGATTTATCTTCTGCATTGTCTCTAGCAATTTCTATTTGTTTTTTGACTCTATTTATTATTCCTTCTATATTTGTAATATACCCGTTAGATGCAGCACCTGGAGTGATTGTAACAATTCTGGGAATCTTAATAGTTGCCTCTGAAGACTTAATTACTCTTATTTTCAAATCTTCTTCACAGTCAATTTCAATTGTGTGTTTGCATGGATCTTTTGTTTCTTCACAATCAACATCTGCTTTATGAAATTTACAATTTGAGCATGTCATAGAAAAAATATAAACTTGACCAAAATGAGGTATTTTTTGACAATCCTCTCTTAATTCTAATGTTTTTTTTGAACATACTGGACACTGCTCACCCTTTATTACATCCATGATTTTGGATTAGTGCAAAAACTATTTATATATTTTGGTATTGATTTTATTTTGTAGTTACTGTAAAATAGTAAAAAACCAAAAGATTTATAAATACATTAAAGTACCACTTTATTATGGGGGTTGGTCAACATAAATTTAAATTAGTTTTTGGCTTACTTATAGCTTTAATTCTAGTAGGTTTTGTAAGCTCTGCCCGGACAAATTCTTTTTTAGAAAGAGGCCAGGCAACAGATACCATATCTTCTTTTTTTAAGGCAAATTTAACAGACAGACCTAGTCCGTGTGATAGAGTATCTGAAAAGCAGATTCTTGTTTATAAAGATAGAATTATTATTAATTACAAAGATGCAGAATGGGCAACATTTACAGACACAAATTCTATGGACCCAGTAATAGATATTGGGGCAAATGCCCTAGAATATGTTCCAAAAGATCCAAAAGAGATTTGCGAAGGAGATATTGTAAGTTATAAATCAAAGTATGCAAAGGGAGTTTTGATCCACAGGGTTGTAGAAACAGGATTTGATAATAAGGGCTGGTATGCAATCCTAAAAGGAGATAACAGCCCATATAAAGACCCAGGTAAGGTAAGGTTTGATCAACTCCAGAGAGTTGTTATAGGAATTATTTACTAAAGTTAATGTTAGATAATTCTTGTTTTATCCCTAGCTCCTGGAACAATTAAGTTTTCAACAGAAGTTTTTAATGGTTTTTTGTCATACCAAGCTTGGTTATTCTTAGCATAAAGTTTGATTTTCTTAAAATTTTCTATTGTTATCTGATCTTTTGGATTTGACTTGATTTGAGAAACTATAACTTTATCTCCTGATTTACTTTTTTCTGCTAATACTAATTTTGGTCCTTGTTTGGTGTCAGCAGCCAAAAGCATACCTTCACTTTTAATTCCCTTTAGTTTTGCCGGCTTTAGATTATAAACAAGTACTATCTTTTTACCAAGAAGCTGTTCAGGTTCATAATAATCTCTAAGACCTGAAACAATCTGCTTTTCTTCACCACCAATATCAAGCTTCAGAACATATAGCTTGTCTGCATTTGGATGTTTTTCAACAGTATCTATTTTTGCAATTCTCAAATCTAAATCTGCAAACTTATCAAACTTTTTAAGTTTAATTGGGTCTATCTTTTTTATTAGAATCTCTGCTTTGTTGATTTTATGCTTTCCTAAATTTTCTTTTAGCTGTTTTGTTGTTAATTCTTTTAAATTAAGCTGGTTTTCAATTTCTGCTGTGAAAATAGGTAAAATTGGTTTGAGCAATATGGTAATATCTTTGACAAGATTAACACAGTTACTTACTATCTGATGTGTTTTTTCTCTGTCTGTTTTAATTAAAGCCCAGGGCTCATTGTCCTGAAAATACTTATTACCTTTACTGCTAATCTTAAGTATTTTCTTAACAACACTTCTAAACTCTACTCTATTGTAATCTTTAATTATATCATTGTAATCAAAACTATCTAAGAAACTTTTTTCTGCTGGGATTATGTTTGATTCAAAAGTTTTATTACAATAACTTAGTACTCTGTAAAAGAAATTTGCTACATTTGCCACTAATTCATTGTTTATCCTGTCTTTGAAATCAGAGAGATCAAGGTCTACATCAGACATTTTTCTAGCTAAATTTGCAGCATAATAAAATCTAAGAAACTCTGGTTTAGTTAGTTGTGCAAATTCTTGTGCTGTAAGAAAGGTTCCTCTTGATTTTGACATTTTTTGTTTATTAACTGTTAAAAATCCATGCACAAGAACATTTCTAGGTAGGTTAAAGTCAGCTCCCATCAACACAGCTGGCCAGAATAGTAAATGAAAGTAAATAATGTCTTTTCCTATAAAATGAATTATATCACTTCCAGGCTTTTGCCAGTAATCCTCAGCAGTAATATCTTTGTTTTTACAATAATTAGCAGTACTTGCAATATATCCAATTGGAGCATCAAGCCACACATAAAAGTATTTGTCTTCTTCTCCAGGAATCTTAAAACCAAAATAAGGAGGATCCCTGCTGATATTCCAATCTTCTAGACCTTTGTTTATCCATTCTAAAACCTGATTTCTTACTTCTGGCTGCAGCTCTTTATTTTTATTCAGCCAGTCTCTTAGCTTGTCAGAAAATGCACTTAATTTGAAAAAATAATGTTTTGAAGTCTTTTTTACCGGAGTTTGCTTGCAAATAGAACACTTAGGATTAAGCAAATCTGTTGTTTTGTGTGCAGTATTGCAGCTCTCACAAACATCACCATACTGGTCCTGTGCATCACAATTTGGACAAGTGCCTCTCACATACCTATCTGGTAAGAACCTGGTGCAATTTTCACAATAAGTCAGCTCTAAATCTTTTGTATAAATTAATCCTTTTTGTTTTAGCCGTTTATAGATTAATTTTACATATCTTTTGTTTTCAGGACTATTTGTGGTATAATATGAGTCAAAATTTACATGGTATGTGTCAAAGTCTCTTTTATGTTCTTTAAAGAACTTAGCTATGAAATCTTCTGGTTTTACTCCTTTTTTTGCAGCATTAATCTCAATAGGTGTGCCGTGAGTATCATCTGCACAACAGTAAATAGCATTTTTTCCAATTAATTTTAAGAACCTTACAAATATGTCTGTTTGAATATACTCTACTAAATGGCCTATATGTATGCTTCCATTAGCATAAGGTAATGCACTTGTAACCAAAATACGTTTTTTTGTCATATTTACCTCCTAGATAATTTTTAATATATAAATTTTGGTAAAATCTCAGAAAAGAATAACAAAATTTTCTGATAATAAAAACCAAAAATAATTAACAAAACAATGAGTGGACATATCGCATACCCATAACTAGCATAGAATTAATGCTTTTAGTGCCAGTTTTTGTTCTCATACAAGAAGAGAACCAATTTTACTATATAAGTGTTTTTAATCTTAGACTTTAAGTAGTCATTATTTTAAATAGCCAGGGTGCAACCCTGTAAAATACCCAGATATTAAAAGGGATATGAGTTACAACATAAATAATTGATGAAATTGGGTTACTGCCTGAGATTAAATACAGTGGAATAATTATTAAGTCATACAAAATTGTCATCATAATCCCCCAAGAAGTTATTCCTTCTCCACTATATCCTGCACCCACAACAGCTACGATAGAAATACCAATAAAACTGATAAAAGTATTATAGCTCATTTTAGAACTTAGGATTTCAGCAAAGAATAATGAGATATTCCCAACAATAAGCCCAACAACCGGACCGTAAGCTGCACTACAAAGAACTGTTGAAAGCATAATAAGCTCAAAACCTAAAGATAATCTTATTAAGAGGTTATATATCATTGAAAAAGAAGCAAGAATTATTAGTAGTGGAACAAAAAGAAGAGCTTTATTTATCCTACCTAACAAAAGTCCAAAAATCAAGATAATAATGCTGGCAATTATTATTTTTTTTTTTGCAATTAATGGCTTAAGCGCTATCTTGAATTCAGGAAAAACATTATTTTTTAGCCAGTCTTTAATTTTGTTAAGCCATGTCTGTAGCATTCTATTTTTTTTTCTTCTTTGGTTGTTTTAGTTTTTTTGTGATATCAATATTTGAATCACATTTTTCACACTTAATTCTTAAGGTTTTTATTCCCTTGATTTTCTTTCGCTTAAATGGAACTTGTATCTCTCCTTTGTGTTTGCATTCAGGACAAGTATACTTAACATTTGCTACAAGGTCTGCTTCATACTCTTTTTTTGGGATGCTATGTTCACATTCAGGGCAAACATATATTTTTGATCGCACTTTAGTTTTTCCTTTTTTGTTTCTAGGTTTGCTCATCAAAGCTTTCTTGCATTCAGAACAAGTTCTTTTAAAAACCCAGACTCTAGCCTCACCATCTCCAATATCTCTAAAAGTGTGATATCTTAATTCCTTCATACTTTTTGGTTCTTTTAACATAATTTCACCTCAAATTTGTATCTATACAAATAGCATTGTGTATCTCACTTAAATATTTTTGGAACATGAAACACATCAAAATAAATTGAGAGAAATATATTTGCTATATCTTGTAAGTAAGATAATTGGAAAGATTAAGAATAACTAAGTGGACAAGCTTTAGGAACTAAATTCTCATTAACCAAATTTAGCTATCCTGTGACTTAGCTAACATTTAAGTAAATTAACATATGAAAAGGTATATAAACCAGTTAACAGTTTAGCATTTTATGACAGTATTAGCAAAAAACCAAATTCTAAAGGAAATAAAAAAAGGCAGGATTAAAATTAATCCTTTTTCTAAAGACCAGGTGGAAGCAGGTTCAGTTGATTTGCACTTAGCAGATGAGTTTAGAGTTTTTAACAACAATAGTAAAATAATAGATGTTAAGGAGAATCTTGATGTGAGAGACTACTCAAAAATTGTGCGTGTTAAAGATAGTTTTATAATAAAACCGGGTCAGCTTATTCAAGGAATAACCAAAGAACACATAACTTTGGCTAACAATATTTGCGGGTGGCTGCAGGGAAGATCAAGATTTGCAAGAATGGGTCTTTCAGTGCATGTAAGTGCAAATTTTGTCCAGCCAGGATCAGATAATAGACAGGTTTTAGAAATAATTAATTTAAGTAACATTAAACTAGCACTGCATCCAGGTACAAGGTTTTGTCAAATAGTTTTTGAAAGATGTGATGGTAAGGCAGAGTATAAAGGAAGATATTCTAGTCAAGAAAGTGTTTAGTTGTTTATTGAAAATCTCTTAGCCCATTAAAGAGACGAAATCTTTTAGAATTTTGTAAATAACATCTATGCTTGAAAGATTCACATATTCTTCTTCTGCATGTACTCCTCCTCCATTTGGAAGCATCATAACTGCAGGAATACTCCTGTCTGCAAAATGCCTGGCATCAGTTGCACCATGAATTCTATCAAAAACAACTTGTTTGTTTGCAACTTCACTTGCAGTCTGCTGTAACTTTTTAATATATTTGTTATTTTGGTTAGTATCCATTACTCCCGCATCTGTTAGAATTTCAAATTCAAATCCTTTGTTTTTAATTAATTTTTTAATTTTTTCCTTATCTTTATTACTAATAAACCTCATATCAATTCCAATCTCTGCTTTGTCTGCTAATTTGTTGATAGCAGAGCCTCCTTTGAAAAATCCAATATTAATAGTATTTTTCCACCTATTTTCTTCTGTTGTATCTGGAAATTTTATTTTTAATTCATTATATAATTCAATTAAATTTTCAATGGCGTTTTCTCCTTCCCAAGGTCTTGAGCCATGCGCAGCCTTACCGCTAGCCATAATTTTCAAATGAAGAGCTGCTTTTTCTTTAGTAATAATGTTATACTCCTCCCCTCCATCAAGAACAATTGCAAATTTGGAAGAATATCCTTTTTCAAGTAAATATTTTACTCCATTTGCACCACCAATCTCTTCATCTGTAGTAAACATCAGACCAATACTTGGTTTATTTTCTTTAAGATCTTTCATTAATTTCATCAGGATTGCAGCACTTGTTTTATTATCAATAGCTCCGCGTGCATATAATCTATCCTCTTTAATAACGGGTTTGAATTTTTCAGGTTTTGCAGGAACCACATCAAGGTGAGCAACTAAGAATATATCAGGACATTTGGTATCAGTGAACTGAACAACTAATGAAGGTTTGTTCTCTCTGCTATGTCTTTTAACAATAAAACCATCTTTAAAATAGTCCTGGACAAAATCAACACATTTTCTTAATTCTTCTGGATTATTAGCTATAGTCTTAAATCTGACAAGCTTTTTAACCAGTTCAACAATTTCTAAAGTATTATCTTGACTCAATTTTTTTCATCCCATTCATATAATCTCTTAGAGCTTTTGGAATAATAACTGAGCCATTTTTTTGCTGGTATTGTTCAAGAATAGCAATCATGGTCCTGGAAGTTGCAAGAGCAGTATTATTTAGTGTATGCACATAACCTATTGCTTTCTGACCTTCAGTTTCTCTATATCTTATGTTTAGTCTTCGTGCTTGGTAGTCTGTACAGTTAGAGTTAGAACCTGTTTCTCTAAATTTATTGTCTGCCATCCAGACTTGTACATCATATTTTTTTGCTGCAATTGTTCCTAAGTCTCCTGTACAGATATTTGTAACCTGGTAATGCAATCCTAGTTTTTGGTATAATGCCTCACAATTTTCTTGTAGTTCTTCATGAAATTTCCAGGAATTTTCTGGTCTACAAAAAATAAATTGTTCTATTTTATTGAACTGATGCATTCTAAATAGTCCTTTTGTATATTTCCCATGAGATCCAATCTCTTTTCTAAAACAAGGACTTACTCCCACAAATTTTAATGGTAAATCTTCTTTATTAATCACTTCATCTTTAAAACGTGCACCTATTGGATGTTCAGAAGTTGCAATAAGATAAAGATCCTCATCCTCAACTTTGTACATTACGGTTTCAAAATCTTCTAAATCAACTACTCCACTATATGATTTTTTGTTTAGCATTAAAGGTGGCTGGACAAGAGTATATCCTTTATTTATCAAAAAGTCAATTGCAAACCTTTGTATTGCAATATCCAAAAGTGCAAGATATCCAATTAAATAATAAAATCCTGCTCCAGCTGTTTTTGCTGCTCTTTGACCGTCAATTATACCTAACTTTTTAGCAATTTCAAAATGATTTTTTGCTTTGAAGTCAAATTTTGGTTTTTCCCCCCAGGTTTTAATTACAATATTTTCACTATCATCCTTACCATAGGGTACAGATTTGTGCATTAAATTAGGAAGACTCATTAGATAATGTTTAATCTCACTTTTTAGCTTTTCAACTTGATTTTCTGTTTGTTTAATCTTTTCAGGTAGTTTTTTTGCCTGTTTTAATTGCTCTTTTGCCTGTTTTCCCTGTTTTTTTAATTTCTTGATCTCTTTAGATATCTTATTTCTCTGATGTCTCATATCATCCAGAGTTTTTTTCTGCTTGCGCCAAAGTTTATCTTTTTCTTTAACTATATCAACCCACTTAAGTTTATCTTTATCTTTTCTTTTTTCTAAGTCTTTTTTAATTAGTTCTGGTTTTTCTCTAATAATATTTATATCAAACATAATAACTAGTTCTTGTTCATATTTATATAAATTTTTTGAATTATTGTGCAAAGTAAAGAAAATCTGCTGTTCAGAGCTAATCTCATTCCACTTCGCTACATTCCTAAGTTATAAGCTACACTTCTAACTAATCTCACTCCCCTTTGGTCCGTTCCTGAGTTGCTCTTGCAACTGATTCCCCCACCTAAATGTCAGAAATCTATGATTTATGTGTTAGGAACGCTAGTGAGATAAGCCAGGGGCCGATGGGAAGCGTAGCTTCCTGAGCATAATCAGGACGAACAGTCCTGACATTTGGACCCAACGCATTCTGAGTAACTTTTTCTCCAATATTTATTTGTCCACTGACTATGCTTTCAAAACTTGAAATACTTAACTGGGATACTTTAACTGTACCTTTAATAACTCTTATCTCAACATCATCTTGGGCTTTCCAATTAATTTCTACTTGCTCTGACAGATGCTTGTCTAACTGTCCACTTAATGTAAGCATTGAGTTCTCCCATTGCAATTTCCCATTAAATGCCTGCATTTCCATTGGTCCATCTAATGTAAGAGATATATCTGCAGTATGTGTGAGAATATCTACTTGCTTAGCTTTTATTATTACATCTAACTCGTTTATTGGTAGTGAAAACTCTTCTACAACCATATCAATCTGAGAGTTAATCAGTGATTTTTCTACTTTGTCAGGTTGGTCTAAAGAAGAATCTGATTCTTGTTTTGATATTTCCAGAAGGTTATCCCCTAATACAGCTCTTCCAGTAATTGTTTGTTTAAATTTATCTAGATTTGGAGATATCACAAAAACTCCTAATAAAGCTATTATTAAAATGCTTAATATTCAAAGAATTATTACTTTATTGTTTCTTTTTTTTCTTATTTTGAATTTTTTCAAACATACAATATAAATCACTAAGATCATATTTAAATGTTTCTTTAGAAAGTAGCGGGGATAGGATTTGAACCTATGACCTTCGGGTTTCTTAATCTTTTAAGACTTATGAGCCCGACGGGCACTCCTAACTGCCCTACCCCGCTCTAGGGGTAGGTAAGTTCAGGAGATTTATAAATCTTATTAAATCAAAAGTCTTAAAAAGATTGTTTTCTTTCCCCAGACTAAGCCGCGGTCGCTTAGTCTGGCCATAGCGGAGGATTGCTAAGGTTATATACTACAAAGATCCTCTGTGCTTCGCACACATGGGTTCAAATCCCATCCGCGGCGTCTTCTTTTTTAGAAAAATATACAAAGAAATCCAAAAATATCAATAATCACTAATTAAATTCTTATCAAATTTTTTATTTCTCAAAACCACATATTTAAAATCTTTATAGTTGTAAATATTTATACTGAATCTCCAGTTTTCAAATAAGATTATATTGACTAATTTAACTATAAACCCTAGTTGGATTAATCTTTTATAACGCTCATCTGTCTTTTTGTATATTTCAATTAGTCTTTTCCTTTTGTGAACTTTTGTCTTAACTTCATAAAAACCCACTGAATCAACCCGTCTTGTATCTGTATCCCTTAAAACAAATTCAATAATATCTACATTATAATAATAATCCTCAATTATCTCGATATTTGAGATACCACTTAAATCAAGCCTGTAATAATCAACAAGCTGTTTTAAACTCTTAAATCTGTCAGTTCTGAAAATAAAATTGTTTTTTCTTTTTTTCCTAATATATCTTTCAGCAAATATCTCAAAAGAATAGCCTCTGTAATTTGCATCTTTTTTTAAGTCAATTATCATAATAGTGCAGGTTAATTAGACATTTTTATATCTTAACAAGCAAAAACCGGAAAAACGATTTTTTTGATAAACTATATCTTAGTCTTTATTTGCTTGATTTTAGAGTGTTAGAAAAAAGGCATTAAAAATATTAAAAAAAACTTCAAACTCAATTAACCTTAAGCTTAACCACCATGCAGAATAGGGTAATTAATTGTCATACTTATCAAAGAGGAAAGATATAATTAATCTATTCTACCAGAATAGTTGGCACTTGTACCCACAAGACTATCCAAATCATTTTGCTCATCAGAAGTAAAACCTTTGTGAGCCTTCCTAACTCTTTTTCTCCTGTATACTTGATTTGGACTATAAGTGGTTTTATCCAAGCCGCCAGCTATATCAAAGATTTGATTCATTTGTCTTGAGATATAATATCCAAGTAGTCCTGCCACCAATATAGTTACCATTTTTTTCTTATCAATCTTGACAGAATTGAAAGTATTTAAAACCATACAATAAAAAATCCTCAAATCAGGTATGGATTACATAACATGTCCTCAATTAGGGAGAATTTCAAACAATTACCTATCTGTGACTATCTCAACAACATCTCCATGATTTAGTGTTTTTTCTTTTCCTATTAGCAGTTTAGTCTTCATATCAATTGCCTTGATGAATTTGTCACCAATATCTGTGTGGATCTTATAAGCAAATTCTCTAGGATTTATGTTTTCGGGTACTAAAAAACAATCTGGCAGCACATTTCCATCCTTATCTGTTAGTTTAGTAGTAGCTACAGGAAATACTGCTATATGCTTTAAAATATCAAAAACAGCTTTGTTTAAAACATCCTGCACACCAGTACTTCCATATTTATCAAGAACATGAGACTTAATAAACTCAAGTGCTTTTTGTTGTTTCGGGTTTAATCCTTCTTTATCTATTATTTTAAAATCATCATCTCCAGGAACATATTCAATTAATTGTTTTTTTGCAGCTTCTCTTAAAGCCAATTCTGATTCTGCACTACATGGAACTATCATATATCCAGGAAATTCCTTCTTGAGTTTTTCTAAATTTTCTTTAGAACCTTTAATATCTGCTTTATTTGCTGCAATAATCATTCTTTTTGAAACTTTTCTAAGCTCGGATGCAAAATCCTTTAGATGTGTTTGGCTCCACTCACTTATTTTTTTTGGAAGTTTAAGCTTATCCATTACATCAGAAACCATATGTATATCTATTTTTAAACCTGAAAACTGCTGAGCAATTGCTTCATCAATTTTCCTTTTTGTTTGTTGAGTTGTTCTGGCAAATTTTTCCCATTTTTTCCTTAAAAGTTTGTAAAACCACATATCAATTTCTTGCTCTAAAAATTTTATGTCTTCTGCAGGATCATAATCTCCAGAAGGTACATTCTCTCCTTTTGCATTAGTAGAACCTGAAATGTCAATAACATGTATTAAGACATCTGCCTGGCTTAAATCATCTAAGAATTGGGTTCCCAAACCTTCACCTTTGTGAGCACCAGGCACAAGACCTGCAACATCTAACAAATCGATTGGAACAAATCTAATCCCTTGAAGACAATAACCAGTTTTAGGCTGGCATTTTATATCAAAATCAGATTCAGCACATTTTACTCTGACAAAACCGCATCCATGGTTAGGTTTTATTGTTACAAACGGTCTATTAAATATTTCAACTTCTGCCAAAGTTGAAGCTTTAAATAGAGTAGACTTGCCAACATTAGTTTTCCCAACAACTCCAATAAGCATAAAAATAGATAATTTTACAAGTTTAAATATTTTTAGGGAAAAAGTATGGTGAACAGCAGATTTTCTTTACTTTAAATCCACAAAAAGATAAAGTAACCATTCAAAAATTTAGAGGAACATTTACAACAGAAGTTGAAGAAACCCAAGCTACTCTAATTCTGGATGGACTTCTTGACAAATTATTCTTAGGCAGTCAGGAATTTAGTTTGAATATTGAGTAAGGGGTTACAAAAAACCTTTTTAAACTCCCAAACCTTTCTTTTAATTGGTGATCTATTGTTAATCTGTGGTGTTGAAGAAGCTGGTCGTGGTCCTGTAATCGGACCCATGGTTATCTGTGGAATTCTAATAAAAAAACAAACAATAAAAACTCTAAAACAGATGGGAGTAAAAGACTCTAAAAAACTTACTCCTCAAAAAAGAGAGTTTCTTTTTAATAAGATATGTGAGACAGTACAAGATTTTGTAATTACAGTTGTAAGTGCTAAAGAAATAGACAAAGCTCTAAACTCAGATAAATCAAATTTGAATTTACTTGAAGCTGAAAAATTTGCTTCAATTATTAATAAGCTTAAACCAGATATAGCTTATGTTGATTGTCCAAGCAATAATACCAAATCTTATACTCAGACCATGAAAAATTTAGTTAAAACCAAAACAAAACTAGTTGTAGAAAATAAAGCAGATCAAAATTATATTGTTGTGGGTGCTGCCTCAATCTTGGCTAAAGTAACTCGGGACAGAGAAATTGAAAAAATTAAAGATAAGTACAATATTGAATTTGGTTCAGGTTATCCAGCTGACCCGTTT
>JAANXH010000050.1 GCA_018263355.1 Candidatus Woesearchaeota archaeon | reverse complement strand
TTCTGTTGCATACACAATAACTAATTTTTTCAGACACTTTTTCTTCAAAATTCTTTGATGCAATTTGAGGTGTATTATTGTTTCCAGATAAATGACCTAATAGCGCAAACTCCAGACTCTTTCCATATTGTTTTAGAAAATTACAAGCATCAATATTACAAAGATGCCCTTTATCTGATAAAATCTGCTGTTTTAGGTAATAAGGATATGGGCCGTTTTTTAGCATATCTATGTCATGGTTAAATTCCATTAAAACAGATTTTAACTTTGGCATGATTTTTTTAATCTCACAGGTAACCCTGCCGGTATCAGTAAATAAGCCAAATTTATCAATTACAAAACCAGAAGAATCAACACTATGTGAGGTTCTTACTGGTTTGATAACCATTTTTTTTACCCTGAAATTCTTGCTTTTGTCAAAGTGTTTTATCTTAACCTTACCAATTTTGCTTTTTTCAATAGTCTGTTTTGTAGCATAAATAGGAATCCCAAACCTGCGATGAATAACACCTGCTCCGCACACATGGTCACTGTGAGCATGAGTTAAAACAAGAGCATCAACATTTTCCAAACTCTTCCCCAAGGAATTCATCCTTTTTTCAAGTTCTCTACCACTTTTACCAGCATCAATAAGGAGAGATACACCTTTTTGTTCAACCAAGCAGCTATTACCATTACTTCCAGAAGCAATAACTGAAATCTCCATCAGATAATCCTCTTTTTATTGTCTAATGATTTGATGAATTTTTGAAAGTCTTTACCCTTAATCTCTAATGTTTCAGTATTGATATTTGGGTGGAAACTTACAAAATCAGAATACCATATTTTTTTATCAACCAAAACTTCTGTTTTTTTATCTTTATCAAAAATTAAGCCAAAAGGAGAAACTGCACCAGTATCTGTATTTAAAATATTCTTAAGATCATCTTCATTTGCAAATTTTAACTTCTTATTTACACGCAGACTAAGTTCTTTTAGATTAGCCCTTTTATTTTCAGGAATAATAACAAGATAGAAATTCCTAGATTTCTTGTCTTTTAAAAGAAGATTTTTAGAATGCACACCTCTAATTTTTTTCAGATGTTTGTGTTGCTTAACATCCTCACAGGTAAATACAGGGGGATGCTCAAAAGCTTTATAATCAATGTCTTCCTTGGACAAATAATCTTTTATCTCTTGCATCCAAGATATAATCCCAGCTAGACTTAAAAATGTTATTGAAAATCGGCAAAGTCAACTACTCTGTGTTAGCTTAATGCCTGATTTAAGTGAAAGAGACGACAATTAGTTAAAAGCCAGGTTTTAACTCTTGCTTTAGCAAGTATGAAACGAGTAGTTTCTTTAGATAACTTGGAAATAGCCTCTCAATCTCAAAAAACATATTCTTAAACACTACTATAGG
>JAANXH010000005.1 GCA_018263355.1 Candidatus Woesearchaeota archaeon | reverse complement strand
AGCAGATGCATTCGTTCACTTTGTTCACTCGGCAGCTATCTTACGATAGCTTTTCAGACTCCAGAAGCAAAGCTTATGGATGCCGAACAAAACACGAATGTGTGGAGTGACTGCATCATAATGCTACGGGCTAAACGTCAGAAATCTATGATTTATGTGTTAGGAACGCTAGTGAGATAAGCCCGGGGCTGTCGGGAAGCGTAGCTTCCTGAGCATGATCAGGACGAACAGTCCTGACATTTAGACCCCTCGCCTTCTGAGTAAATTCATCAAATTTTTCCTGACAATCATAATGCCAGTCGTTTGTTAAACAACCCCTCCCAAATCAAAAACTATAGTAGATATCATACCTCATCCAACACAACCAGAGTCTTTGTCTTATCTACACCTTTAATATTTCTAAGATCATTTGTTATGAATTTATTTAAGTTCGATATTGAATTAAAGCGGGCTTTTACCATCATATCATTGTCTCCAGTGATAATATTAACCTCCTCAACACATTTGTTTTGCTTGATCCTTTTGGCTATTTTTTCCTGTGACATTTCTTTAGTTGTGTATTTAACAGAAACCAGGATATAAACAAGAATATCTTCTCCCAAAAGTTCATGATTAAGCTGTATTGTATATCCTGAAATAATATTGTTTTTTTCCAGTTTTTTTATTCTATTGTGAACAGTAGTAATGGGAATTTTAGTTAATTTTGATATTTTACTAGTAGTCCTGCTCGAGTCCTGTTTTAAAGCTTGAATTATCTTTCTGTCTTTTTCATCAATTTCCATACTATGAAAAAATATTTCATCAAATATATAAATTTTATCATTTTATGCAAAAATTTTCCATATTTTGGTAAAAAGATTTATATATAAGATATTCCTTCTCTGAAATCATGGTAAAACAAACCAAATATCAAGCTGTTATTTGTTTAGCAAATGTTTTCTTTAATAATTAATTTGGGCTAATTGCTCTCACACAGTTTTTTAAAAAAATACTAAATGGAGGAATAAAAATGAAACAAACAATAAAAAAAGAATATGAACCAAAACTTGATTTTTTTGAAACAGAAAAAGGAATCAAGCTAATTAAAGATACATTTGAAGGGAAACTTGCTGAAAAGCTCAACTTACTGCGAGTATCAGCACCAAGATTTCTTAAAATTGGCAAAGGGTTACAGGATGATCTGGCCGGAACACAGATCCCAGTAAGATTCAAGTCAAAATTCACCGAAGATGATATTGAGATTGTACACAGCCTTGCCAAGTGGAAAAGATGGGTTTTAGGAAAATATGGTTTTGATTTAGGCACGGGATTATATACAGATATGGATGCAGTTAGAAAGGATGAAGATGTGTCTGCTATTCACAGCATTTATGTTGATCAGTGGGATTGGGAACTTGTAATTTCAAAAGAACAGAGGATTTTAAAATTCCTCAAAAAAATAATTAGAGATATTTATAGTTCACTTCTTGAAACTGAAGAGACTGTGGTCAAAGAATATCCTCAGTTGAAACCAATTCTACCTAAAGAGATTAAATTTATCCATTCTGAAGATCTTGAAGAGAAATATCCAGATTTAACACCCAAACAAAGAGAACACGAGATTACAAAGGAATATGGTGCAGTTTTTTTAGTTGGAATAGGGCATCCATTAAAATCTGGTGAGCCTCATGATGCAAGAGCTGCAGATTATGATGATTGGTCAACAGGAACAATAGAGGGTAAAAAAGGATTGAATGGAGATATTCTTGTATGGGATCCTGTCAGAGAAGATGCTTTGGAATTGACATCTATGGGGATTAGAGTAGATGCAAAAGCAATGCAAAAACAGCTGGAGCACCAAGGGTTATCTCACAAAAAATCACTTGAGTTCCACAAAGGCGTTATTAAAGGAGAGTTACCTTTAACAATGGGTGGAGGAATTGGACAATCAAGAATGTGTATGCTTTTATTGCAAAAAGCTCATATTGCAGAAGTACAATCTAGTGTCTGGCCAGAAGCTATGGAAACAGAATTTGCAGAGAGAGGAATACCTATGCTTTGAAAAGATTTTTAAATTTCAAGAGAAATAAAACAACAGAGGTAATAAAATGGAGTATATTTCAATTCAGGAAGCATTAGACAAAGGAGAAGGAACAGTTGATTTAAGGGGCTGGGTTTATAGAGAAAGAGGATCTAATAAAATAAAGTTTATTGTATTAAGAGATTCATCAAACATTATCCAGTGTGTTTTAAAGAAGAAAGATTTTGAAGAACAATGGGATGATATTGACTCATTACTAATTGAATCTTCTGTTAAGATTTCAGGTAAAATTAAAAAAGATGAAAGAGCACCAACTGGGTTTGAAGTTAAAGCTGAAAAAATTCAGATTGTTCAGCCGGCAGAACCATTCCCAATCACAAAAGATCAATCAAGAGATTTTTTACTGGAAAAAAGACATTTGTGGTTAAGATCAAGGAAAATGGTGGCTATTATGAAAATTAGGCACACTGTTGTTGGTGCTATTCATAAGTTTTTCAGAGATAGAGGCTACTATGAGTTTGATCCACCAATTTTTCAACCATCTCAAGCAGAAGGAGGAGCTACCTTGTTTGAAGTAAAGTATTTCAAAGATAAAACTTATCTTTCTCAGACCTGGCAGCTTTATGCAGAGGCTGCGATTTTCGCACTGGAAAAAATCTATGATATGTCTCCAACATTCAGATCTGAAAAATCAAATACCTCTCGACATTTAACTGAGTTCTGGATGGCTGAAATGGAAGCTGCATGGATGGAGCTTGATGAAGTAACACAAGTAGCCAAGAATGAAATAAGATTCATTATCAAACAAGTTTTAAAACACAACAAAAAAGAACTGGAAATTCTCGGGCGAGATGTAAAACTTATAAAACATTATGCACAAGCAGACTACCCAACTATCAAATACAAAGAAGCTTTGAAAATTGTAAACGAAAAGTATGGGATGGATGTTAAATGGGGCAAAGACCTTAGAACTTTAGAAGAGGCAAAAATAGCTGAACATTTCAAAGTTCCAGTTGTGGTAACACATTACCCAACAGAGATTATGGGTTTTTACAAGCCACCTGCTAAAGAGAATCCAAAAGAGGCTTTATGCTTTGATATGATTGCACCAGAAGGATATTGTGAGATTGTTGGAGGCTCACAAAGAAGTCTTGATGTAAAGGATATGAAAAAAAGACTCGAAGCAGACGGAGAGGATCCTAATCAATATGATTGGTATTTTGATTTGAGAAAGTTTGGTTCTGTTCCACATTCAGGTTATGGCGTAGGAGTAGAAAGAGTGATTGCCTGGATTTGCGGCCTAGATAATATTAAAGATGCTATACCTTTCCCAAGGACAATGAATAGGTATAAACCTTAACCATTTAATAGTAAACTTTTTATATCATCAGTCTAAAAAATCAAATATGATAAAAAATATTACTTTAGTAAACAATAAGGTAAAACAGGTAGATTCAAAGAAAATTGGGAAAAAATTTGCCTGGGTCAGATGTATTAACCCTTCTTCAGAAAACATATCAAAACTTTCTAGACTGAGTAAGATTCCTGAATCTGAACTTATTGAATCTGTACAGGAAGAAGAAAGACCTAAATTAACAGCAAAAAAGTTTATTGAGATCATTTACAGATGTCCTTATGTTAAGGGTGAAGATATTGTTACCCTACCTATCTATTTTTACATTTATAAAAACAAGATTATTACAATAGAAAAACAAAAAAATCAAATTTTAGAAAGTATTGAACAAAATCTAGATAAGAAAAAATTCCTATTGAAAAAAGGATCAGGTAATTTTGTTTTTCATGTTTTGGATGCAATTAATGATTTGTTTCTTGAGCATATTGATAAGATTGCAGAGGGAGTGGAGGTTTTTGAGCAAGAGAAAAGATTTACTCAAACTGGGATGGAAAATATTTATGAGTCTAGTGTTGCTTTGAGCTATTTTAACCAGGCTCTACTTGCAAATATTGAGGTTTTAAATACTCTAAGAAAATGCAAGCATAAAATCATATCTAAAAAAGATCTGGAATTATTCTCTGAACTTTACTATGATGCCCTGCATATATTAGATACTGAAACTATCCAGAGAAATGTTATTACTAACCTTTTTAACCTGCAATCAATTATTAGTTCAAATAAGCTAAATATTTTTATGAAAAGATTAGCCAGCTTAGCACTCATATTTATGGTTCCGACTTTAATCTCTGCTATGTATGGAATGAATTTCACTTATATTCCGTTAAAGAACCACCCCTATGGATTCCATATTACAGTAATGATGTGTATTGCAATTTCTGCTTTTCTAACTGTAATCTTTTTAATTGCAGACTGGATTTAGAAAAAGTTTAGTTTTTTCTGGCCGTTTTTTTTTGCTAGATTTTTCCATGAAGCCCAGGATTTTCTAAATATTG
>JAANXH010000049.1 GCA_018263355.1 Candidatus Woesearchaeota archaeon | reverse complement strand
CTCTTCCGATCTGTTCGTGAGTTGCTCTGGCAACCATACTCATTTCACTTCGCTACATTCCAAGGTTATAAGCTACACTTCTAACTAATCCCTACACCAAAGCCTTAAGCTATGCTTAAGGTCAGGAACGTAAGTGATATTATGAGAGGTATTGTGCCCAGTAGAAAATCTCGCAATGCGTGATTTTCAATAAGAAATAAATATTAGTTAAGAACTAGAGATAACCAGACTGATGCAACCTCTCAATAACTTCATTATAACCAAAAGCGAACTCTAGTTGAAAGGATTCTTTATATGAAACCCATCTTAGCTCCGAAACTTCCGAAGCTTCTGGATTTAGTTCACCTGAAATGTTACCTAAAAACACATAAGTTCTAAGATTATTATGGAAATGATTAAACAACAATTTTTTGATTTTAAAGTCAAAATTTGTTTCCTCCTTTATACCACGAACAATTGCATCTTCAGGTTTCTCAGAATCTTCAATAGTTTCGTTAGGAGGAGTCCATTTATTCTTTTCAACTTTTTCCTGCATGGATCTTTTTACCAGTAAAATTTTCTTATCTCTGATGATTATACCAGCTGTGAATTCCATGTTTCCAACATTGAGTATTTACATTTATATAACTTGTCATATGTTCTGATATATCTGCTGTACTTCTATGTCTTGGCCTTCACTAACAATTCTACATTTTTCACTATGTTCTCTACTGTTAACCCATATTCCTCCAAGAGTTTTTTTGCACTGCCTGACTGACCAAATCTGTCATTTATTCCAATTATTTTCATTGGAACTGGATTATTTTGCACAATCACTTCTGATACAGCACTGCCCAAACCTCCAAATACACTGTGATCCTCTACTGTGACTATTGCTTTTGTTTGCCTGGCTGCCTCTATAATTGTGTCTTTATCTATTGGTTTTATTGTGTGGCAGTTTATTACTCTTGCACCTATTCCTTTTTTTGCTAAAAATTTTGCTGCATGCAAAGATTTTGCAAGCATTGTGCCGCAAGCAATAATTGTCACATCTTGACCTTTTCTCATAACCTGTGCTTTTCCTATTCTAAATTCTGAATCAGGTTTTGTTATGATTGGAGTTTTGTTTCTGCTATATCTGATAAACACAGGCCCATCTAGATTTATTGCTTGTCTTAATGCTTTTTGAATTTGAATGCTGTCAACAGGTGCTATAACTGTAAAATTTGGCAAAGCCCTAGCTAATGCAATGTCTTCTATTGATTGATGTGATGCACCATCTGGTCCTGTCTGGATTCCTGCATGGCTGCTGCATATTTTCACATTGGCATTATTAAANGCTATGCTTTGGCGCAACTGATCATAACATCTTCCAGGTACAAATGCTGCATAGTTTGCAATGATTGGAATTTTTCCTCTAAAGCTCAGGCCTGCTGCTATCCCCATTATGTCCTGCTCTGCTATCCCTATTTCAAGGAATCTTTCAGGAAATTGCTGGCTAAAGCCACTAACTCTTGTGCTTGAAACTAAGTCTGCACTCAAGACTATTATTTTTTCATTTTCTGCTCCAATCTCTACTAAACTTGCTCCAAATCCCTGTCTTATTGATTCTAGTTTTTTGCTATGTCTTGGTTTCATTTTTGTTCAACTCTATTAATGCTTTTTTTAGCTCAATTTGAGACAGTGATTTCCCATGCATTTTAGGGTCATTTTCCATAAATGATATTCCTTTGCCTTTAATGGTTTTTGCAATTATCACGCATGGTTTGTGTTTTACATCTTGGGCTCTTTGAAACCCGTCAATTATTTCTTTCATATTATTGCCATCAATATTTATCACATACCAGCCAAATGACCACCATTTTTCGCAAATTGAGTTTAGGTCTTTGATATTCTCTGTTTTATCTGACAATTGAAGCCCATTATTGTCTACAATTGCTACAATGTTGTTTAGTTTATGATGTGATGCTGTCATTGCTGATTCCCATATCTGGCCTTCGTTTAATTCTCCATCTCCAAGCATGCAATATACTCTGTTTGGTTTTTTGTCTAGTTTTAAGGCTAGAGCTATGCCTATGCCAACACTTAGACCTTGTCCTAGTGAGCCTGAGGATGCATCAATTCCTTTCATGTATGGTTTTGCAGGATGGCCTTGGAGTCTTGAACCGAGTTTTCTGTAGGTCATTAGCTCTTTTTTGTCAAAATAACCTCTTCGAGCCATTGCTGAATATAGCGCAGCAGCTGCATGTCCTTTTGACAAGATAAAATAGTCCCTGCCTTGCCAACAAGGTTTTTCTGGTATTAATTTCATGATTTTAAAGTACAGGGCTGTGATTATGTCAGCGCAGCTCAAACTTCCACCTGGATGACCACTGCCAGCAGCTGCAATCATTTTTACTATGTCTTTGCGCACTTTGTTTGCAATAAGTTCTAATTGTCTGTTGGTTATCTGCGCTCTTATGTCAAGATTGCCTGCACTTAATCTGTTATCTACTAAGTTCTTGCCTGTAAGCAAGCTGATTTGATTTTTTATTTTCATGTTTGTTTCCTCCATGGTCTAAAATTTAAGTTAAAATTGTGGGTCCAGTTTAGAAAACCGGACTTTCAAAAATAAAATCTATTAAAGTAGCTAAAAGTGGTGCTAAGAATTGGTTTGGTTCTAGTGTTTTTTTGTCTCATGTTCTTTTCACCCAAAAAAAACTTGTATGGTTTTGGTTTTGATCTTGCAAATTTTCTTCAACTATTTTAAGATTATTCAGTTTAGCCAAATCACTACTTCCCATGGTTGCGATGTTTTTGCCCAACTTTTTTTGCTTGAGCATGCTGGCTACTTTTGAATGATCTATTAACTGTGCTTTTCCACTTGTAAGTTTTATTGTGGGGTATTTTTTCTTTAACGTGTTTTTGCATTGCTTGATTACTTGTGGATGAGTCATGATAGTATCTATATCTTCTAGTTTTGCATCTGGTCTTATGATCAAGCTATGAGCTATTATTATGGAAAATTCTTCTATAATCTTGAATTTGAATTTAGCCATTGCATTTACTGACTCATGCACTACCCCTCCCACAGAGTTGTGCACTGCAAATACTCCTCTATCTATATCACCAATATGTAAGGCATTTAGTACTTTGTCTGTTGTGTATAGGTTTTTTATTTCATATTTTATGCCTTTTTTTTGCAAAATGTGCTTTGCAGCTTGCTGGCTAAAACTTCCTGGTCCTCCCTGGATTCCTACAATCAATTTGTTTGGGTTGATTCTTTTTGGCAGT
>JAANXH010000048.1 GCA_018263355.1 Candidatus Woesearchaeota archaeon | reverse complement strand
GTGACATGATGTGGGGTATTGTCGCCTCTGCTTTGACTACCACTTTTTCGGAACTTGAAAATGTGAAACATTTTCTGTTCAGGAAATCAAAGATTTCCTTGAATTGAAAATTTCACACTGAAGCTTTTAGCTACGCTGAAAGTTAAGAACGTAAGTGATATTATGTGAGGTCTTAGAAATTGAAGATTTCTGGGATGATCAGAAAAACAACGTTTTTCAGACATATTAAACCTGTAAAATTTTCAAATAAGGATTAAATGATTGTGAAAAACATACTTAGATATGAGTTGATACCCACTCATTAAACGCGTTATTGAAGGGGGTTTTGGGGGGAGATACTAGAGATCTCACATTTTTTATTATTTGACTAGCTTTATATTTGGCAAGGAAAACAGAGTAATTGACTTTTTTGCCACCTGCCAAAGGATTAACTGACACTTGTGTGGATGTTTCCCCATCCCAATTGTTAACATTAAATCCTAATTGTTGCATATATAATGGAAAAGTTGCATCTAGTTCAATATCTAAATCTTTGACATATACTGTAACATGATGTTGGATTGGTCTTTTTAGTAATTCTTTAATTTCTTCAGGTATTGGCAAATCTCTCCAATCAAATTTATAAACAAGTATTTCAATTGAATGTCCGTTTTCAGTAAGATCCTTTGCTAACTTGAGATTCTTACGTGTACATTCACCGCAATTATCTTCAATTATCAAATCAGGGGTTCCACCTTTTCCTAATACATAAGGAACATCTCTTATTTTATTGAATAATTTAACAGCTTCATGATAGGGTTTATTATCTATTGGAAAAACATATACTCCATTATCTCCATCTTTTGCTGGCCCATTATATTGCCAACCCAAAGGCTCCATTTTTCTTCTTGAAATCCCTGTTTGAGTGATTATTTCATTTACACGTTTAATCTTAGCAATTTCTACAACCTCTTCATGGAGTTGGGTACATTGTTTTTGTGAAATGTCTGATGCTGTTATTAACCCATATAATCTAAATTTGCCTTGAACATGTCTCCAGGAAATCATTCCTAAATATGGCAGATTATCTCTGCTTGACTTTTTAATTATTTGCATAGTTTTATTTGCTTCAAAAACTCTTCTTAATAATCTGTAAACTCCATTTGATGATTGTATTAATGTGTGTTTGAGTTGTTCATCTCTATTTAAGTGAATATATCCCCAATATGCTTTTCTAACTTTAGATTCCAGTAATTCTGTCATTTTATAGCAAGGTAAGGTAAAGTCATATATAAATTGAATCATAGAATAGTTAATTAACACACTATACACATGTATTCTAAACAATACCTATTTCCCGTAAAGTTTATATATGCCAGATAGCAAAGATAAAAGTATGAATAGAAAAAAATGGTTAAACAAAGAACTTGATGATTATCTTAGTAAGCGGGCAAAGCAAAAATACTTCAAACCAAGAAGGAAAAAAAGAAAAAAGGATGTTGAGGATCTTGAAGAAATTGAGCTTGAAAAAGCAGACAGAACAATTTCTAAAAAAGGTTTTTGGACAAGGCTTAACAATACTCTATTTGGCACTAAAGCAACTGTAGAAGAGACACCAGCACAAATAGATCATAAAAAACCTGAAAAAAAAGGATTTATCAAAGGAATTTTGTATGGCTCAGAGCAAGAGGAGAAACCAAAACAAGCAGAAGAGCAGCAAAGTATTCAAAAAGTTGTTTTGTATAAGTCAAAAGCTGAAAAAGATGCTAAATTCCTTATCAAAATGGTTGATTCACTTACTGCTCAATTAGGTGGTTTGAGAAAAGATAGATTCAAAAATAGTCCAGAATACAAAATATTTAAAAAAATAAAAGAGAAATATGCATAAACCTTTAAGTTATTTTTTACTATTTTCTATTTTGTTAGCTTCTGCTAGTGCTTCAACATATAATGACTGGATTTTAGCTGGAAGCAATTTTACTTTTGCTGATCAACTGTTTTTCACTCAAGTAGGTTCGAGTTGGGAGATGGTTAGCTTAGAATATGATGATGAGATTATCATTGCAAATAATCAAAGCTGCCAAGCAGACTCACTGTATAGATTGTGTTACAATGGAGCAAGATGGGATCAGGCAAAAGGCTATGGAGAGTATGATTCACAAACCTCAACCAAGACTCCTGAAATTAATATTAGACTAACTAGCTTAACTCCCACAGTTTATATATCTAGAACTGTAAGTGAGACTAATTTATTGGTTAATCAACAAGCAGATGTTTTAATTACTTTATCTCATGATGGTGAGAATAAAATTAGTGATGTTAAATATTCTGAGTTTGTCCCATATGGTCTGCAGATAACAGAAACAGATGGTTTTGTTAAGAAAGGAAATAAACTAGTTTTTGATTCTTCTCAGATGGGAAACCAAAAGGAAATCAGCTATTCTTTTAAAGTTTTAAGACATGTAAATGCTAGCTGGGGTGCAACTATGAGTTATGAATACGAAGGAACCACAGGATCAAAAGAGAGTAGCCAGATATCTATCATAACTATAGAACCTACTAACCCAATGAGTATTAGCACAGAGGTCTCAAATAGTGTACTTAAACTTGGTGATACTAGCAAGTATATAATAACATTAGGTTCAGAGCAAGAAACAAAAGTGCATGATCTTTTTGTTGATATTCCAAAACATACTAGAATTCAGGATTTTTCTGATGATCTGCAAAAAGAAGATAAAAAACTAAGTTGGAGTGGAGTTGTTGATGGGCAAAAAGTTTTTGAAATAGATGTAAAATATTTATACAAAGGATCTTATAAATTAAACACCACAGTAACCAATGAATTTTTTAGCGAAATTGAAGAGAAGTATTATAATGAAACTAAAGTTAGCTCAAATAGTGTAAGTACTTCACTCTCACCTATTGATGCTGAAATTAATTTTATGTTAAATAAAGATAGATTCAGTGTTGGCAATAAAACCAATATTAAAGTAAATATTGAGAACAAGGATACAGAATCTGTTTTATTTGATGTTAATTATGAGATTGAATCTGGACTTTTCCCAGATTTTACTGGAACAATTGATGCTTTAGCACCAGGTCAAGAAAAACAAGTTTATTATAAAGAATTTCTTGCACCTTCATTTAAAGATAAATCAATAATTTTGGTTAATGTTTCAGGGAGTTATCGCACCCAATTTTATGAAGAATTTGACTTTAGCAGCGAGAAAATATTAATTATTTACAAAGATCCAGACTATAAAGAAAATTCTGACCATACCATCGTTGAAATTGATGAAAATGGAGAAGAAACAGAAGACAATAAAGAGTCTGGAAATCAAGAAGAGCAAGACTCAAGTAATAATTTAGTTAAGGAAGAAAAACAAGTTGGAATTTTTGCAAAAATAATCAATTTTTTTAAAAATTTGTTTTAAGCAAACAGTGCTCCAAATACACCAGATAATACCTTTAATAGCAGCAAGTATACTATGTGTGATGATCCAATAAATATAGGAATATATTTTATTCCACTTTTAATATTTCCTCTGTTAATTAGTGAGACTATCATAGAAGAGAATAAAGAAATAACTCCCAAAGTGATTTTTGAAAATTTGATAAAATCATCTGGCTGAACAGCTAGCTTATCAAAACTAAAAGATAAGTTCATAGAAGTTCTACTAAGAGCAGGCCCCATTTTTGATGCAAAGTTCATTAATATCATTAATAATTGGTGCGAAAGTGCAAATAATAATGGAGCAATAAATATTACAATCATGGCAATAAATATGACATAAGTTGTATTAGCCGCAATAATTTCCTGCTTTAATAGTTTTGTTTCCCTTATATTATCAACTATTTTATCAATTATACTTGCTAATTCTCCACCACTTCCTAGTCCCTCTGTGATTAGATTAAAAGAACGTTTGGTCATCGGAGAATCATATTTAGATGAAAATTCTTCAAGAGCTTGCTCAAATTGCTCTCCTGTAGCCACTTTTTTTGCTACAATTTGTATTTCTTTGGCTAAAACACCAAATTCAGGTTTTACTGCTTCCCACAAAGCCCGGTCTAAACCCATGCCTCCTTTAATGTTTTCTGAAACAAATCCAAGGTAATCGTCCAATACTTCTTCAATTTTTTTGGTTCGATTAAAAATTATCAAGTCCAGATATGTATATATTAAAACAAAAACTAAAGTAGCTATAGCCAGCAAAGCTAATGCTACAAACAAAAAAGTATATATGAAAAAACCAAATACTCCCTGGCTTGCCAGTGCTGGGTATATTATGAAAAAATATGCAAATAAAGTAAGTATTACACTTAAATAAAATAAGATACCTATGGTCTTATAAGGAACTTTAACTATTCCTGCTTTAAGCAAATACTCTCTAATGTGCGGCCTGATTTTCTGAGGTATAAATGCTTTTCCAAACTCTTGTATGAATAATATTTTCATATGTCCACCGCTGGTCTGATTGATTTAATAATTGAGATAAAAATTAATTGAATTAATGCTATAAAAAATACTATCATTAGCAAAGTTGTAAAATTAAGTACTATATTTATCATACTTGAAAATATAATAAACATTGATATGCCAAGTGAGGGGAGTACACATGCAACAATCAAATACATTAAAACAACTGAATTCAATTTTTTGGAATATGCTTTAATTTCTATTTGCTGTTGTTTTGTTATTTCTTCTAACAGTTTTCTCAAAGATGTTGTTATATTAACACCTGTTTTTAATGAATTCAGAATCTGATGCAATACTAGTTGAAATTCATGATTGGTATTGTAATTAATTGCATCTTCTATTGCTTTTTCAATAGATTTACCTAGATTTATCTCATCAACTATCTCCTTAAAATATGTTCCTCCCACTCCATAAGTATTTGATGCTTTAATCATTGCATTAAACAAAGGTTCTCCTGAATCAATTTTTACTAACAAATATCTGGTTGCAAACAAAATATTTCGACTAATATCTTTTTCTCTTCTCTTTATATATGCTTTAGGAGTATTTGAAAAGAAAAAATATAGAAGTAAAAATAAGAATGGAAAAGTAAACAAAAGTAGTTTAAGAGAGCCAGAATATTTTAATAAAATGAAAAATAAGATTCCATTTAGTGCTAAAGTTATTTGCAAAGAAATTAGGAAATTTCTCTTAATGAATTTTTTAGGATCAATATCCATATGAGCTGTGCGCAGTTCTCTTTTGAGCTTATTGCTCGGTCTGGTTAGTGCCTCATACAGATTAAATTTTTTCATGTTACATATTTAAACGGTTGTTATAGTACATAGCAAAGAACATACCTAATTGATGTATGTTAGTCATATTTTCTTTTACAAGATGCTTTAACAAAACCTTTTTGTGTTCTACGTCTTTTTTGACTTCCTGACGAGACATTCCTGTAAATAGGTTTAGTGTTTCCATTAGTTTTGTCCATTCTGCAACTTTTTTGAATCTATCATCTTTAAAGTCAAGTTGGTATAAAACATTAGCATCACCTGATTCAACTATTTCTGCTAACTGAAAAGTTCTTCTGGTTCCTGTTCTCCTGTTTCTTGATTGGACTAATATTGCTGAAAGTGCAGGCATGAGTAATTTAGGGACATCTATTGGAGGATTTGTTAACCTTATAACTGTTTCACGTGCATCATTTGCGTGAAAGGTTCCATATACACTATGTCCAGTATGCATTGCTTCAAACAAAACCTCTGCCTCTTTTTTCCTTCTAATTTCTCCGACTACAATCCTATCTGGCCTCATTCTAAGACTATTTACAACCAAATCAAGCATTGTAACTTCTCCTTTTCCTTCTGGATTTGGAAGCCTGGTTTCTAAAGGTACCCAGTGTAAGTTCTTTGGAAGGGTTATTTCCCTTGTATCTTCAACACTGATTATTCTATGGTTAGGTGGAAAAAAATTGCAAACCACATTTAATGTGGAAGTTTTACCTGAAGCTGTTCCACCTGCTATTAGCATGGAAAGTTCATTTTGTACTGCCAACCAAATAACGCTTGCTGCCTCTAAGGAGATTGTGCGATTCTTTACAAAATCTACAATTGTCCAGGGTTTTTCAGAAAATTTTCTGATTGTGATAGTATTACCATCTGCGGATATTGGATTTAAGGTAGCATTTACTCTGTCTCCTGATGCAAGGTGCGCATCAAGTAATGGTTTTAGTAAGGTAATTTCTTTTTGTACATCTCTTCCTATCATTGTTGCAAAATGGCGAATCCTGGCTTCTGAAGGGATTTTTACATTTGTTTTGAGCCAGCCAAATTTTTTGTGATAAACCCATACAGGTTCTTTTGCACTATTAACAACTATTTCTTCAAGCTGATTATCTTTAAGGAGGATTTCAATATTTCCAAGGCCAATGTTTTCACGCATTACATAAGAAATCAAAAGTTCTTCATTTTTTTTGTCAATTTTAGGAAAATACTTTTCAATTAAAAGGATAATTTCTTTTTTGAACTTTTCCTGAATTGATTGTTGAGCATCTTCTTGTGAAACAGGAACCGTACCTGTAGCTACCTTTGTTATGAATTCTTCTTTTAGTTTTTCAAGTATTATGTTCGTGTGCGGACTAATATTTAAGATAGAGATTCTGTATTGGGGAACAAAGTCAGTTTCATTCTGGAAAATATCTACATGCACAATCAAATTATCAACATTTATCTGATAATTATCCAATTGTTCTGTGTTTTTTGTGGTGCTCTGTGCTATGTTTGCTTTCTGATTTGTTCTCTGTTTCCCTTGAGGATTTGCTTTCTGGTTTTTTCGTGTACGTTCCATTTTCAATTTTATGTCTTAGATTTGGATTATTTGAATCAAGTCTATAGGCTCGTCTGTATAAAGCTTGGGCTTCTATAGTTTTACCTGATTTTTCATATTGATGAGCTTTTGTAAGTAAAGTATTGAGCAAAGCTTGGCTTCTAACATCCTTTGGTTTGTTAATTCCTTGTATATATTGCTCGTATTTTGATCTTACCCAATTCCAAAGCTTCATGTCCTCAGGATATTTTTTTGAAAAAGTGTGCAGTGCAGATTTTATCTCAACTAATAGTCTATTTATTTCCTCTTTTTTAGTTAATTTATCTAATTTATTTACTATACTAATAGTTTCTACTTCATGATATAATTTACCTATCTCTTGAGAGATTCTAGACTTTTCCTGGACTAAAGATAATGGTAGATGACCATATAACTCTCTAATTGCTTTATATTTTGATTCAAGTATGTTAAACTCGCTATTAGAGATGTGTTCTCTTACATCCACTAAAAGCTTGACTAATTGCTTGTATCTTTTTTCTGTATAATCATCAAAGTCTTTTAGAATCGGTTTCTTTCCTCGTACAAGTAGATCTCGGTATAGTTTTAATATATCTACTCTCATTTTTGTTTGTTCATGCATAAATCCTCTTGGTAGAGTTGAATAATGGTGCAAGATTTCATAATAAACACCATCTGCCATATCTATATTACCTTGCTCTACATAATTATTTGCCATTTTCAATAATTTGTTTATTCTTTTGGTTTTAGCTTCAAGATCCTCAATAGCATGCTTGTTTTTGTGCACGATTAACAATTTGTTTAAATGAATTAGCTTTTCTTCAATATCTATTCCTTTTCTACCTATTTGCTTTGGCAGCTGATTATAGAGCTTTCTTGCCTGCTCATAAGTTTTTGATGCTTGCTGGAGTTTATTTTGTCCAATAAGAGAATGGGTTTTTTGCATTAGATTAATTATTGTTGATCTGTTTTTTGTTACTATTTTTATTGATTGCTCTTCTTTTAATGATATTAATATAGGGATTAGATCAAATATTTGCTTTTCAACTTTTGCTCTTTGTTTAGAATATCCTTGAGGAAGCATATTATATATAGATCTTATTTGCTCATATGATTTAAAAGCCAAGTCTACTTGTTTGTTTTTTAGCTGCAATTTGATTTTTTCTATTAAATCAGATAATTCTTTTATTTTTATGTTAGTATATTTTAAAAGTAATGATTCCCTAAGTTTTACAAGTTTTTCATAACTACTCAATATATTTCCCTGTAATTTGGCTTTTTGAACTGCAAAACTATCTGGAAACTCTGCATACAAAACCTCAATCTCTTTGTATAATTCTTCTGCTTTTTTTATGTCTCTTCTAAGCAAAATAAAATTAAGCTTTTTTAATTTTGACTTTATTTTTTTAGATAGCTCTTTGCTGTTTTTAGCATGCTTATTTTTAATATGCAAAGATAAATCCTTATTTAATTTGGTTAATTTCACATCTACATTCCTTTTAACATCATTTAGTCGAGAGGGCAGATCAGCATGTTTAGATTTTATTATTTGGTATAATCTATTTGCCTCTTCAAACTTACCTTGTTCAAGAAGAGAGTATGCTTTTTGCAGCATTTCATTCATGTTTTTGGAAAGTTCGGGAAGGAGATCTAACATCTCAAAGTCTTCAGACTTTTCTTCACCTGGTTTTTCATTTAGGTGTGCAGCTGGAAATTTTTGCTTTTTTGGAAGCTTGATTTTTGGAAGAGACGATGGACCAGAAGCTTTTTTGGTTTGATTTGAAATAAGATAAGGAGTCGTAAGTTTGTACTTAATTCCGAGAATTTCTTCTTCTTCAAGATAATTAGCCCAGGCTTCAACTGTACCTTCTGGAACCCCAAGTTCCTTTGCAGCGTCACTAAAAGAGATCTCTTTTTTTTGCTCAACAAGTTTTACTAAAGAATCCACATCAGTCTTAATAAGAACATCCTTATTTTCAAGCTCTGATTTAGACTTATCCATGCTTCACTCTCTTTTTACAACGAACTAAATGTTTCTACATATATACAAATATATAAAAGTTTTGTATTTAAATATGAATTGAATTGATTTACCGGAATTTACTATTATTTTGAAAAAAATATTTCTATTATTTTTGTCCCACATATATCCAGAATGTCAAAATAACTTATTTTGAGCAGTTTCTAAACAATAAATTTAAATATTTATAAAATTACTTATTTAGTAGGGCATGGTAAAAGATAATAATTCGTATGACTTAGATGGAGTTTCGTACTCAGACAGAGCTTTTAAAGCTAGACGCGAGTATGAGCTTGAGTTTCATGAAAAAGAGTCTCTTAAAGAGATAAAAAAGTGTATTGAAAATCAAACCTATACCCATGCATCCCATGTTTCAGAGCATCAAGAATATCTTGAGGACCTAATGGAAAAGTTAAAAAGGATTATTAGTATGGAAGATAACAGGGGAATGGTTAATCTTTCTTTAAAAAAAGAGTATGCAAAAGTTAGAAAAATACACAATAACCTGAGCATAATCTATGATAATTTTTAGGTTTTAGGTTTAGACTTTTTAGATTTATGTTTTTTTCTTTTTGGTTTAAATTTATTATTTTTTGATTTGGGTTTGCTAATCTTTTTGGATTTATTTGTTTTAGTCTTTTTAGCTCTAGATTGTTTGCTTTTTTTATTGGTCCTGGTTTTATTAACTTTCTTGTTTTTGGATTTACTGGTTTTAGATTGTTTGGGTTTCTTTGTTTTTGAGCTTTTTTTCCTAGTTCTAGATCTTCTCCGGTTATTAGGAATTAGAAATCTACGAGTATTTTTATCCATATCAACAAAATAGTCTGCTTCTTTTTTTATTTTTGATGAAGCAGTTTTGCCAAATGCAATTACTTCTGTTCTGCATCCTAACGATTTTAGATGATGCAGTAAATCCGAAAAATCACCATCTCCACTTACTAATACTGCAGTGTCAATTTTACAAGCTATTCTCATCATATCCATAGCTATGCCAACATCCCAGTCCCCTTTTTTAGCCCCACCAAAAAATACCTGGAGCTCCTTAGCCTTTACTTCAAACCCAATATTTGTTAGAGCATCGAAGAAATTTGACTCATCTTTAACATCTGCTTTAATTACATAAGCTATTGCTCTAATTAATTTTCTACCTTTTACTCCTTCATTTAAGATAGCCTTAAAATTTACTTTTCTTTTATACAAATTTTTTGCAGAATAATACATGTTCTGTACATCTACAAATATACCTACTTTTTGTTCTTTATTTCTAGTCATTTTATTACCTCATATTTAACATATAAACTCCTATCAACAATAAAATTATTGCTAAAAT
This sequence comes from Candidatus Woesearchaeota archaeon, assembly GCA_018263355.1. Taxonomy (GTDB): domain Archaea; phylum Nanobdellota; class Nanobdellia; order Woesearchaeales; family JAGVZT01; genus JAANXH01. Next base: position 52,122 of record JAANXH010000048.1, on the reverse strand, counting down.
CTTGTTTAATACTACTTGTTTAGATATATCTTCTTTTAATACTTTTGGAAAGAATTTTGATAAAATTATTGCTAAAATAAACACAAATAAACCTTGAAAACTACTTAAAACAGACACTAATGAGGCTATTCCTTGTTTTAGTGCATACATTGTAAATGTCAGGGCAATTATGTGCAACAATCCATTTGAGATAATCATTATTTTTGCTTGCTTACTTGTTGTTTTTAGAACTTTTCTAAAATCCTTTCTTATTGGTTTTTTTAGCAAAAAGAGGATTCCAATAACTGAGCTTATGAAAACCCCTATAATAAAAGAAGACCAATAATGCGCTACATTGTAGATATGCTTCATGATTACAAGATTAAGTCCCCAGAAAAAGACAGCAGTTATCATCAACCAAAAACCATTTGATAGTTTTAAAACATGTTTTGTTTTTTTGATAGAAAGTAAAACTCCTCCAAAAAGCATTAGTACAAATGCAGTATATTGAATAAGAGTTAATCTCTCGTTTATAAGTATTGCAGAGAGTAATAAAACAAATAGACTTTGCAGGGGCAACAAGGGAATTAACCTAGATGCCTCTTCTATTTCAAATGCTTTAGTATAGGGTACAAATGCGATAAGGCCAAAAAAACTTGCTGCAAATATTAAGATTAGCTGATTTAATGTTGGGATTGTGAAATTAATAAATGGGATTAAGCATAAAATTACTAGCCAGATTATGGATTTAAACAAAACAAGAGTATAATTTTTTAAGTATTTTTCTAGTAAAAGTTTGTCTAGTATGTTTACAAAGGAGAATATAAATACGCCTGTAAGCATTAACAATATCCAGCTCATTTTTTCATATACCTTTCAAAAGAGCAGTTAGAGCAATGTATTCTGGATTGTTTTGGATCAAACTTTAAAGTTAATTTTCCACATTCTGGACATTTTTTTACTGGACTTATTAACTCAAGATTGTCAAATAGTTCCTTGTATGGGTCTGGTGTTTTCATTAAGTATTCTATTGAATAAAACATATATAAAGCTTGTGTTTAGTGTTTTTTGAGCAAAACTTATATAGTCTAAAATACTTTTTTCATTATATGGTTAAGATTCAGATATATCCAACAGATATTTCGTATAAATTAGTCAAAGATAGGCCTGTTGTACTCTTATATGGTAAAACTACTGATGGTAAAAGAATTTGTGTGCAGGATAAAAACTTTGAACCATATCTAATGGTGGTAGTCAAGGATCCAGAATCTGCACAAAAAAATATTAAAAATTCAAATATCATGGATGATGAAAGGAAAATTCCAATTACTAAAATTGAGATTGTAAAAAGAAAATATCTTAATCAAGATTTGAGATTATTAAAAGTTCATACAAAAAATCCAAAAGATATTTCAAAAATCAAGTCTGAATTAAGAGAAGAGTATTCTGTTTTTGAATATGATCTTAAGTTTACTAGAAGATACCTGGTTGATAGGGAAATTGTGCCTTTTGTTTTGACAGATGTAGAAGGTGAGCTTCTTAATAAAAAATCAAGAGTGTCTGTTTTGGATGCTCAGTCTATAGAGCAAAACTCAACTGAGGTTCTTGATAATATTAATGTACTAGCAGTTGATATTGAGACATATAATCCAAGGGGAAAAAATGTTGATGCAGAAAAAGATCCAATTGTTATGGTTGCTTTATATGGAAAGGATTTTAGAAAGGTTATTGTAACAAAGAAATTTCAAACAGATTTGGACTATATTGAATTTGCTGAAGATGAAGCTGAGTTACTTACTAAATTAAAAGATCATATTAATGACTTTAAACCTGATTGTATTACTGGTTATTATTCTGATGAGTTTGACTTACCATATATTGAAACTAGAGCGTCAAAAAACAATGTAAAGCTAGATATTGGTTTAGATTATAGCCCAATTATTGTTAGAAAAGGCAGAAGAACATCTGCAAGGATGATGGGTATTGTGCATTTGGATATATATCAATTTATCAGAAAAGCTTTTAGAACCACGCTTGATACTCCAAGATATAGTTTAGGTGATGTGGCCAAGGAGCTTATTGGAGCAGAAAAAGACGAAGTGGATCTAGGTAAACTTGCAAAAGTGTATAATGAATCACCTGAAGATTTAGAGATTTACTGCAAGTATAATCTAAGAGATACTGAACTGACTTTTAAGCTTGCTCATGAGCTTATGCCAAATTTGATTGAGCTTATCAAAGCAATTGGTTTGACCTTATATGATGTTTCAAGAATGGGTTTTTCTCAGCTAGTTGAGTGGTATCTGATCAGACGCTCAAAAGATTTCAATGAACTAGTTCCAAATAGACCTTCCAGAGATGAGCTCAAAAAAAGAAGGAACCAGACATATAAAGGAGCTTTTGTTTACAAGCCCAGTCCAGGATTATATGAAAATATTGTTATTTCTGATTTTAGGAGTCTTTATCCTTCTATTATTACTACTCACAATATTAGTCCAGATACTTTAAATTGTGATTGTTGTGAAGGAAAAAATAAAGTTCCTGGGTTGGATTACTGGTTTTGTGAGAATAAAAAAGGTTTTATTTCAACACTTATCTCAGAGTTGATAACAAGAAGACAGAGAATAAATGAGATTATCAAGGATAAGAAATCAAAGATTTTATTTGCAAGACAATATGCAATCAAAACTATTGCAAATGCTATGTATGGATATTTAGGTTTTTATATAAGCAGATGGTATTGTTTAGAGTGTGCTAAGTCAATTACTTCATATGGCAGGTACTATATTCAGATGCTTATTGATGATGCAAAAGAGCAGAATTTCAAGATTCTTTACGGTGATACTGATTCAATTTTTCTGGCATTAGAGGATAAAACAAGGCAAGATGCGCAAAAATTTATTGAATCTGTTAACCATAAATTACCTGAGCATATGGAGCTTGAATCCGAAGGATTTTATCCACGAGGGATTTTTGTTTCTGCAAAAATGGGTTCATATGGGGCTAAAAAAAAGTATGCACTTTTATCTGAAAAAGGAGATATTAAAATTACAGGACTTGAAACTATAAGAAGAAATATTTCACCTATTGCCAAAAGAACCCAACTACGGGTGCTTGAGCTAATTTTAAAAGATAATGATACCAAAAAAGCCCTGCATTATGTAAAAAAAGTTGTTGACGATTTAAGAAAAGATAAGGTTGATATCAAAGATCTTGTTATACACACACAACTGCAAAAAGAATTATCTGAATATCAGTCAATTGGACCACATGTTGCTGTTGCAAGGATTTTGAAGAAAAAAGGATTTGATGTTGGTCCTGGAACTGTTATTCAGTATGTTATATCAGAGGATGGAGATAAAATAAGAGATAGGGCCAAACCAGTAGAGGATTGCAAAAACTATGATGAAAATTATTACATAAACAATCAAGTTATTCCTGCGGTTGATAAAATATTTGAAGTTATAGGATATTCAAAAGAAAATTTACTTGCTAGTCTTGACCAGAAAAAGCTTGATAAGTTTTTTTAATTTACTTATATAATTCTGGCTCTTGAATCAGTCATTTGTTTTGACAACCTGAATCCATATTAGTAAAGCTTAAATATATGCAATGATTACATATAAATAACACAGAGTGTCACTCTATAGTTACCAGTAAATAATATATATAGAACTTCTGATTTTTTATCATAGTAGGATAGAAATAGGTTAGTTAGAGGAGTAAACAGTGAAAATATTCATGTTAGGATGGGAATTTCCTCCACATCATTCAGGAGGATTAGGCACTGCCTGTTTTGGTTTGACAAAGGGGTTAGCAAAAGAGGGGGTAAATGTAACTTTTGTTTTACCTAGTTTGAAAAAAAATGCAAAAGCAGAGTTTGTCAAGCTTGTGGGTGCAAATGTGAAGATGAAAAAAGTAAACTCACCTCTAAAAGGATATATGAATTCTGAGACATATCACAATTATAAGTTAGATCTTGTAAAAGAGGGTTCTAACCAATATGGTAAGAATCTGATGGAAGAAGTTGCCAGATATGCTTCTAAAATATCAATGGTTGCAGGGCTTGAAGACTTTGATATTATCCATGCTCATGACTGGTTAACTTATCCTGCTGCTGTTGAAGTTAAGAAAAAAACAGGAAAACCTCTTGTAGTGCATATTCATGCAACAGAGTTTGACAGATGCGCAGGAGAGAATATTAACAAAGCAGTTTATAATATTGAAAGAAAAGGTCTGCATACAGCTGATGCAATTATTGCTGTTAGTAATTTTACAAAAGCAAGAGTGGTAAATAATTATGGTGTTGACCCAGATAAAATAACTGTTGTTCACAATGGTGTTGATATGAAATACAAACCTGTCCAGGAGGGAATTGCGCTTTCTGAAAGTGAAAAGATTGTTTTGTTTCTTGGAAGAATTACTATTCAAAAAGGTCCAGAGTACTTTTTGCTGGCTGCTAAAAAAGTTTTGGAATTTATGCCAGACACTAAATTTGTGATTGCTGGTTCTGGAGATATGGACAGTTATGTTATGCAAAAAGCTGCAGAAATGGATCTTGGTAAAAATGTTATGTTCACTGGTTTTTTAAGAGGAAGAGATATTGATAGAGCTTATCAGATGGCTAATGTTTATGTGATGCCCTCTGTTTCAGAGCCTTTTGGAATTACTCCTCTTGAATCAATGATGAATAATACCCCAGCCATTATCTCAAAGCAATCAGGTGTTTCAGAGGTTGTCAATCATGCTTTAAAGGTTGACTTTTGGGATGTTGATAAATTGACTAATCAGATTATTGGTGTTTTGCAGCACGATTGTTTGCAAGAAACCATGGCCAACAATGGATTTAGTGAAATTTTTAAGATAAACTGGAATGAGTCAGCAAGAAAATGTGTTAATGTTTATCAGAGGTTTGCATAATGGTTGACATATGTTTTTATTTTCAGGTTCATCAACCTTACAGATTAAAAAAATTCAGTGTTTTTGATATTGGCCAGAATAAGAATTATTTTGATACTAAAAAAAATAAAGAAATTATGCAAAAAGTAGCTAAGAAGTGCTATATTCCAATGAATAATGTTTTGATGAGTTTAATACATAAGCATGATGCAAAGTTTAGTTTTTCTTTTTCTGGTGTTGTTTTGGATCAATTTGAAGAATATGCTCCTGAAGTGCTGGAATCTTTTAAGGAGCTGGTAAAAACAGGTAATGTTGAGATTCTAGATGAAACATACTATCATTCACTAGTGTTTCTGTATTCAAAAAAAGAGTTTAAAATCCAAGTTGCAGCCCATAAGAAAAAAATAAAAAAGCATTTTAAGAAAACTCCCAAAATCTTTAGAAATACTGAACTAATCTACAATAATGAATTAGCAAAGTTTGTTGAGGATATGGGGTATAAAGGAATTTTAGCTGAGGGTGCAGACCATATTCTTGGATGGAGATCACCAAATTTCCTATACAAGCCAAAGGGCTGTGATAAAATAAAACTCCTCTTAAAAAATTATAGATTAAGTGATGATATTGCATTTAGGTTTTCAGAGAGAAGCTGGAAAGAGTATCCTCTAACAGCACCTAAGTTTGCTCATTGGGTTAATAAGGCAAATGGCAATGGTAATACAATCAATCTGTTTATGGATTATGAAACCTTTGGAGAGCATCAATGGAGCTCAACAGGTATTTTTAAGTTTATGAGCCATCTGCCAGATGAGTTAAAAAAGCATCCAGATAATGAGTTTGTAACACCCTCAGAGCTTATTAAAAAATATGATCCTGTTGCTGAGCTTGATATTCACTATCCAATTTCCTGGGCAGATGTTGAGCGTGATTTAAGTGCCTGGGTTGGTAATCCTATTCAGAATGCAGCTATTAAAGAGATTAATAAAATTGGGGAACTTGTAAAAAGAACAAATAAGAAAAGTTTACTTAGAGATTGGCGAAAATTGCAGACAAGTGATCATTTTTATTATATGTGTACTAAGTGGTTTAATGATGGGGATGTTCATAAATATTTTAATCCTTATGATAGCCCTTATGATGCATTTATCTCTTTTATGAATATTATGAATGATATGGTGCTTAGAATAAGAGAGATAAAAAACCCAAAACCTAATGAGATATTTGAGCATGCCAAAGCTTTAACTTAAATATAATGGCAAAAAAAAGAGGAAAAACAAAAGTAAAGCCAGAGCATTATTTTGTTTTGGCAGATGGAAGGCAAGTTAAAAGCCTAATTGAGTTAGTTGATGCTCTTGATGATATAGAAGATGATGTTTTTTCTCATCATGTTAATTCTCATAAAAATGATTTTTCAACATGGATAAGACAAGTATTTAGAGAAAATGAACTAGCAGATTCTATCCAAAATCTACCGTCTAAACAGGCAGTTCAGATTAAGATATTAAAATTCTTGGTAAGGATGAGGAAATAATGGCAAAAAAACTAAATCTAGCTAGAGCACGAAAGCTAATCAGAGTGGTTGGGCATAAGGATTGTTTTTGGCTTTGCACTAATCAGAACTTAAGAAGTTTAAACACATTATCTAAAGCCCTTGATAAAGCAAGTGAAGATGTGTTTAGGTATCATGTTAACAAGTATAAAAATGATTTTAGCGACTGGGTAAAAGAGGTTATTGGAGACAGTGATTTTGCTCGTGAGATTTCAAGAATTAAAACAAAGGATACATTAGTAAGAAAGATTCAGGAGAAAGTTGAAGAATCCCGAGCTTTAGTAAAAAAATATAAAAAGATTAATGCTAAAAGGAGAAGAACAATCAGAAAAAAGAAAAGAAAAGCTAAAAAACGTAAAAAGAAAAAATAAAAGAGGTAAAAAAATGTCAAGTTTTAAAATTCATAAGACAACTATTGAATTGCATAATCTAGAAGAATTAGCCGAGGCTTTAGAGATTATGAGTGATGAAAGCTATAATCATCATGTTAATGAAAAAAAGAATGATTTTGCAATCTGGGTGAATGATGTTATTAAAAACAAAGAGTTATCAGACAAACTAGCAGGCATTACAAATAGAAGAAAGGCTCTTGTTGCGATAAAAAATTATTTAAAAAAACAAAGACCTGAATATGCCAAAAGATTGGCTTCTAAACTGTTTTATATTGGATTAGCAGTTGGAACTGCTCTAGGGATTATCTTAACAATATTTGCAATTAGAATTATTGCAGCATATGTATATTTTAGATAGAAACTATCTACTAGAATCTGCCTGTCGTTCTATGTTCTTCTTTTTTGAAACTGCATTTGAGTCTGAAGATAAATTAACTGTTGCTAGTATTTCTTCTGCTAGTGCGTTTGCAGCAGATTTCTTTTTATCAAAACATCTAGAATAAGTTCCTTGAGCAATATGTTTTAGTGCTAGATCTACTCTTCTTTGTGGTGAGCATTCTACTGGTTTAGGATATCTTGCACCACCATATTCAATTGTGACAGTTTCATCTCTTGGAGCACCGTTTTCTATTGCTAAAACAACTTGTTCAATTGGATTCTTTTTAGTTTTTTGTTCAATTATTTGTAGTGCTTCAAGTACTATTTTGTATGCCTGGTTTGCCTTACCAGTATTGTGGCCTGAGGACCTAAAATGTTTTTTACCTTTATGTCCAGAAACCATTAATCTATTGATTAGCCTTTCAATTATGAATGTGTTAGATTTGTGAAATTTGGTTTTAGCATATTTTGCACCTGTTTTTGGAACTATTTTAGGTTCAAGAGTTATATATTCTTTTAGTCCTGGATCAGATACTTGGATATCACTTGTACTCCACCTATTAAATGCTTTAATTTCAACCATACTAAAAGTGAATATATACTGGTTTTTAAAGCTTTTTGTTTTTGTTAAAACACTGACTGTAATATCATTAATATACTAGCAGAGATTATCATCCCAGTATATACAAGTTTGTTCCATGCAAGAATTTTTTGTCCGTCAAACCCAGGAATAGGTATTAGATTAAAAATACCTAACCAAGAGTTAATCAATAGTCCTAATGAGGTTATCTGCGGCTGTATTCCAATCAAAACCAGAATGAGAAAAATTAGTGCTAGAATCAAGTTTGTTGCTGGTCCTGCTGCTGAAATTTTGCCTCTCTGATTAGGGTTGACCTTCCCATATATTCCAACAGCACCTGGTGCAAGGAATAGAAAAGAGAAAAAAGAAGAGACTATGCCTAATAACAACATTTTATCATTACTTCTAAACTCTGCATAGCATCCATATTTCTGGGCTACAAATTTATGTGCAAGTTCATGAATTATAAAGCCTAATCCTATTGTTAATGTTGAAAAAAGTAGTGCGGATAAGTTAAATCCTAATCTTAGATATATTATAAATGCAATAGAGACTAAAAACCATGATTTTAACAGATCAATAATTTCTTTTTTAGAAAATTTCACTTTCTTGCTTTTTCAAGTTTACCAGATAATAATGCTTCAAGACTCTGATCATTTACTTTAATTACTTCCCATCTAACTCCAGGAATATCTCCTTTTGCTCTTCCTTTGTTTCCACCAATACATTCAATCATGACTTCATCATGCTCGTCAATCATTTTAGTGGCACCATCTCCTGGTGTAAATGCTGTTACTTGCCTGCCGGTTTTAACAAGCTGAACTCTAACACATTTTCTCATTCCTGAGTGTGGCTGTTTTGCTTCAAGCTGAGTTTTTTCTAGTACAATTCCGCTTGCTTGCGAAGCTCCTCCTAGAGGATCAGATTTTTCTTTTAGTTTTAAAACTCTTCTCTTGTACCATGGATCTCTCCATCTGTACTTTTTTCTTCTCTTCTTGAGCTTTCTTGCTGCATTTAAACCGTTTGCTTTTTTTCCCATTTTATATAACTTTAATCTCCTTTATATCAAAATACCTTTTTACAATATCTGTGTAATTTTTGAGGTTTTGACCGTTTTTGCCAATCAACATTGCCTTTGTTTGTGTGTCTTTGCCTTCAAGCACAATTGTTTTTCCTTTCTCTTCAATACCTCTCAGCTTTAAAGGATAGATAAGATTTTTGACAAATTGTATTAAATTAGGAGTAAAACCTACTATTTTAATCTTTCTGTTGAGTAGTTTTTCAAGTTTTTTGACATGCACTGCTTTTTTACCTACTGCTTTACCAACTCTATGCTCCTTTACAACAAACACGAGTCTATCTGAGTTGTCTTCAAAACAATCCTTTAAATGAACTTTTGTTGTTTTTTCAAATAAAGACATGATTTTCATTAGATTTGCATCATATTTTATTGATTTCATGTTCTTATTTAAGCAAACATAGAACAGAGATTGAAAATTGCTTTTTGCAAACAACTCCAAGTTCTGAATTTGGAACATCTAGTATTTCAATAGGAATGTTATCAAAACTACAATAGTGTTTTATGTTTTCCATAGCTTGTTTATCACAGTTTGATGCTAGAAATACTTTTGCTGCTTTCCCTGATCTAATCATTTTTAGAGTTTTGTTTTTACCAAAAACCAGTTTTCCTGTTTTTAAATTCTTCTTTACTTGCTTTGTCATTTTACTTCATCTTTGTTATAAGCCCAGGCAATCCTGTTCCGATTGGTACTGGTTGATTTATCATAACATTTTCAACTACTGACGTTAAATGGTCTTCTTCTCCAACAAGTGCTGCACCAATAATATGTCTGATTGGTGTTTCAAACGAAGCTCTTGCCAGCACACTACCTTTTTCTCTTACAATACCATATCTTGTAATACCTTGAACATGAGGTCCAAAACACATTGTATCTGCAACCAACATAATATGTCTAATATCAACATTTAGACCTTGGTTTTGAATAACCTTATATGTTTCATCCATCACTAATTGCCTAACTGCTTCAATACCTAATACCTTTTCCATCTCATAAATATCATTGGAAAAAGTTTTTGTTGTATCTACTTCTTTTAATTTCATTACTTTTTTAAGATTAATGCCTGCTGTTACAATCACAAACTCTCCATTATCATCAATAACTGGTAAAACTTGTGTAATTCCTTTGATTCCTCTAATTCTAAGACCTTTTAATTTTTGCTTAACTTTGTAAACTGATTTTACATCATCAGATTTAGATTTCATTTTTATGATTAATGAATCTCCTTTGGTTTTTACACTTCCAGATTTAATCCTTTTTTTTACAACCTTAACTATATCTGATTTTTTAATAGATGTTTCTTTAAGCTGCTCTTTATCAAGTTTAACTTCAACAGTTCCTTTTGTAATATTCACAATAAATTCTTTTGCCAGTTCTTCTAATAATATCTCTTTGATCTTAAAAGCAATTTTTTTAATATCTTTTCCTTTGTTGTAAGGTGGTTTTAGATGAACCTCCATCATAGGAGTTTTAATAGTCTTTCTTCCATCCAAGATTTCAATCATTCTTGGAAGACCTACAGTTACATTCATTTTAGACACACCTGCGAAGTGAAAAGTATCAAGGGTCATCTGTGTACCAGGCTCACCAATTGATTCTGCAGCAATGATTCCAACACTTTCTCCTGGTTCAACTTTCATTTTAGAAAATTCTTCTGATACTTTATCTAAGTACTTTGCAATATTCTTTTTACTAGATTTTGCAGGGAGCACTTCTTTTACTCCATCTACTAGTTTTGGAGGAATTTGTTTTTTGTATTTTGCTGGAATTCTCATTATAATCACCTTATTTAATATTCTTCAAATTTAATGTTCCGCCTTCTGATTTGGAAACATCAATCCCATCTTCACCATACTTGAATTGAATTATTTTTTTAGATGAATCTCTGACAGTATTATCATATTCTACTTTCAAGTCTTGCAGTGCGTTTGCCAGTCTTCTATATAAGTAACCTGACTTTGGAGTTCTTAGAGCTGTATCCATCAGAGAATCTCTTCCAGTCATAGCTCCAAAGAAAAATTCATGTGGTTTTAGTCCTTGTTTATATCCATTTCTAATAAAACCACGCGCATCAGGCATAAAATCATTCTTAGTAAATGCAGACAAGGTTCTTTTTTTGTAACCTCTATCTATTCTCTTGCCTCTTAAAGCCTGCTGACCAACACAAGATGCAACCTGTGCCAGATTCAGAGGATTACCTCTTGCTCCAGATTGGGTCATAACCAAGAAATGATTATCTTTTTTTGCATATTTTGCAACTACTTTTCCTGCATTATCTCTTGTTTTATTAAGTAGTTCTATGATTTTTGCTTCAAGTGTTTCTTTTTTGGTTCTTCCAGGCAGAGGTTCTAGTTTACCCTGCTCAAATTTTTCAATTAACTTAGCAACATCTTTTTCAGATTGATTTATTATTTTTTGAATATCTTTAACTGCGTTTTCTGGAAGATCACTATCTGAGATAAGAGTTGTAAATCCTCTTCTAAATAATACCTTAACACCTAATCTAAATATGTTTCCTACAAGTTCAAGTGTAGCTTTTTGACCATATTGTTTATGATATTGCCTTAAAAGCATACCTGCACCGTGTCCAAGTAATGCTTTATCCATATGACCTTCTATAAGCAATCCTTTTTTAATTTTAACAGGCTTTCTGTCCTTGGATTCACCATCAAAGTTAAAGTCTTCTGGTAGTAATACACTAAACACTTCTTTTCCTGACACCTTTGTTTTATTATATATCTCTGAAAAATCATTAACACCAATAGAGGCTAACAGTGAAATTGCCTCATCTTTTGTAAATTCCATCTCTTTTGTAAGTAAATAATTGCCAGCAATTGCATCTTGCAAACAACCAATTACACTCAATCCATATCTAGGACTAATTATTTGGGTTTGAACTTCCATTAAAATTTCTGCCTCTGCTCTAGATTCTTCTGTTTGTGGCACATGCAAGTTCATTTCATCTCCATCAAAGTCTGCATTGTAAGGGTGGCAAACCGCAGGATTTAACCTTAAAGTTTTGTATGGAAGAACCTTAACACGATGACACATCATAGACATTCTATGTAGGCTAGGTTGTCTGTTGAATATAACAACATCTCCGTCCATTAGATGTCTTTCAACTAAGTAACCAGGCTGCAATTCTTCTAATAATGCTTCTCTTGTTTCATCTGTAATTCTTTTTTTCTTGCCATCTGGCCTTATAACATAATTTGCTCCAGGATATTCTTCTGGGCCCTTATCTACAAATTCTTTTAGATATTTCATGTTCCATTCAGTGACTCTTTCTGGAATTGTAAGCTTTTTAGCCATAATATTTGGAACACCAACTTGATTTAATTTTAACATTGAATCTGGACTAATAACTGTTCGAGCTGAAAAATTTGTTCTTTTACCTGCCAGATTTTTCCTAATTCTTCCTTGCTTGCTTTTTATCCTGTTTGTAATTGTTTTAAGTGGCTGTCCTGACCTGTGTCTTGCAGGCGGAAGTTGGGCCACATTATTATCAAAAAAAGTTGTAATATGATACTGAAGCAGATCCCAAAGATCCTCAATAATAATCTCTGGTGCACCTGCATTAATATTTTCAAATAATCTTTGGTTTATTCTAACTACATCTCCTAGTTTATGTGTAAGATCATCTTCACTTCTCTCACCACTCTCAAGAGTAATTGAAGGTCGCATTGTGACTGGTGGAATTGCAAACACAGTCAATATCATCCATTCTGGCCTAGCATATATTGGATTGAGTCCAAAAATTTCACAATCTTTATCTGGAACTTTTTCTAATCTGCTTCGAATCTCAATTGGAGAAATTCTTTTATCATTTTCCAAATAAGTAGTAGGCTTTTCTATTTTTATTTTCTGCTGCTCAGCCTTACAGTGGGGACATTTTTTAGTTTTCCTAATTTTTTTAACAATCTTCCTAACAAGCTTTCTTTTTGCTTCATATCCTCTTGCTTTTTTTGTATGTTTTAGGTCAGCAACATAGTTTTTTAAATCTGAATCAGACACTAAAACTCTACTACATTCTCTGCAAGTTCCTCTTAATATTTTTAGAATAATTTTTTTAAATTTAATATGAACAACAGGTCGTGCAATTGCAATATATCCAAAGTGACCCACACATTCTTTTAGCTTTCCACCACATGTTTTGCATCTAAGTCCTGGATCAATTACTCCTAATCTAATATCCATTAGGCCTCCATCTACAGGATAGCCTTCTTTATCATATAGCTCGGGTGTAACTATTTTGGAAGATGCCATCTTTTTAATCATTTTCGGACTCATCAGTCCAAATATGAGTTTGTCAACTTTTTTGTGAATATGTATATTTTTCATTTTAGTATTTGTCTATTAATTTTACTTGTGGATTAATGCAGAGGCTTTTGAATTCGTCCATAAGCAGTTTAAATGCAAAACTCATCTCCACATTGCTTACCTTTGTTGAATCTCCGCATAAAGGACAATAAGATTTGCTTTTGTATTTATCATATACTGCAATCATACCGCACTCTTCACAGATCGGAACCACTGTTCTATCTGAGTCAAACCTTTCTTTTAAAAGTAGTGATGCACCATGAGCTACAAAAGTATCTTTTTCCATCTCTCCTAATCTTAAACCTCCTTCCTTAGCTCTTCCTTCTGTTGGTTGTCTTGTCAATAATTGGATTGGACCACGAGCTCTAGCATGAATCTTGTTACTAACCATATGTTTTAGTTTTAGATAATACATATTTCCTACAAAGATCTGTACTTGATATTGCTCTCCTGTGATCCCATTATACATGGTTTCAGCACCATTTTCCTTAAATCCTAATTTTTTCAGTTCTTCTCTTATATCTGCTTCATTTTCACTGTCAAACATTGTACCATCAACATATCTTCCTGATAATGCACCAACTTTACCTCCTATTAATTCAATTAGATGACTAATTGTCATTCTTGATGGAATACCATGTGGTGAAAACATTATATCTGGTACTATTCCTGAAGCACTGTATGGCATGTCTGTTTCTGGAACAATTAATCCAACAACTCCTTTTTGTCCATGTCTACTAGTAAACTTATCTCCAATTTCTGGAATTCTTTGATCACGAATTTTAATTTGAACTAATTTATTTCCTTCTTCATTTTCTGTAAGTAAAACAAAATCAACAACTCCTTTTTCTCCATGACTAATTGAAACTGAACTTTCTCTTCTGTTTTCTGTTGCAAGTGAGTATTGATCAACACTGGATAAAAATCTTGGCGGAGATGTTTTTCCTATCACAACATCTCCTTCATTTACTTTTGCCTCTGCGAAGATAATCCCATCTTCTTCTAAAAATTTATAATCTTCTTCTGATTTATAACCTTTAATATCTTTTTCTGGAATGCCTATATCATCCACTAATCCACCTGAATATCTTAATTCCTCTGCTACCGATGGTCGATAATATGTGCTTCTTGCAAATCCTCTCTGCAATGATGCTTTGTTTAAAATTATTGCATCTTCCATATTATATCCTTGATAGCTCATAACTGCCACAACTACATTTTGTCCTGATGGATGTTTTTCATATTCTGAAAACTCATTCATAACAGTATGTACAATTGGTTTTTGTGGAGTATGAAGTATGTTTACATCCATATCCATTCTTATTGGATAATTAGAAATATACATTCCTAAACCTTGTTTTTGGTTTTTTGCACCCATATTAACCCTTGCAGGAGGGCTGAAATTACCAAATGGAACAATTGAAGCAGCTATACCAAACATAGCCAGAGGCATTATTTCCAAATGTGTATGGTGTTCTGTTAGGTCTTCTTCTGAAAAAGCCACAACACTATTTTCTTCCTCACCTGCATCAATATATTCAATAACTCCTTGTTTAACCAAGTCTCCCCAACTCAATTCATTTTTACCAATTTGTTTAATATGCTGTTCTGATATGAGTGGTTTGCCTTCTTTAACTATTACAACAGGCCTAACTAATCTACCTGAACCACATTCAACAAAAACCTCATCAGTATGTGAAAGATGAACATTTAGCATTTTTGGTAGATTTCCTTTTCTTCGCTCTGTTATTATCTGTTCTACAAACTCTTTTGAATTATCAGTTGAACCTACAAAAACACTGTTCAGATAAACTTCCTTTTTTCCCTCATTGAGTTTTTTCATTCCAATATTGCCAAGAGCTTTTACTATTTTATTTTCATCTTCTTTTTGTGAAACTAGGGAAAGCATAGCCAAGTTCTTTTTAAGACCAATATTAGTTCCTTCTGGTGTTTCAATAGGACATAATCTTCCAAGATGTGTTGGATGAAGTTCTCTTGCTTCAAAGTTTTCCTGTGTTGCAGATAAAGGACTGACAACTCTTTGAAGATGAGACATTGTTTCAAGAAAATTTAATCTTTGAATTCTTTGTGAAACTCCTTTTCTTCCACCAACCCAGTTTCCTGTAGCCATAGAAGACATCATTCTTGAAGTAAATAATTTTTCTCTGATTATTACTTTGATACTTGGAAATTTTCCTCTTTTGACTATTCTTTGGAAATTGTATAATAAATCACCAATTAATACTTTAAGATTTACTCTGAATAAATCAGCTAACAGATCACCACTCATTTTCAGTCTTTTATTCATATAATGGTCTTTGTCATCTACATTTAATTCTCCCAGATTTACTTTCAGGTATTTTTTTAGTAATTTGCAAATATTATATGCCTTAGAGCTCCTATCCTCTATTTCTGTTCCAAGATGAGGTAATAGATACTTATCCAAGATAGACTTGATTCTTTCTATTCTTATTTCTTTAGACTGAGTAATCCCAGCTTTTTTTGCTATGAAATCCAGAGCATCTTCTTGTGTCTTTACATCGGAAAACTCTACCAGGTTGATATAAACATCATCAAAAACACGATCAGAAGAAACAGCATTCATAATCTCCTTGTCTTTTAGAAGACCAAGAGCCTTAATAACAACAATCATTGGCACTCGTTTTACACGAGTAAATGTCAGGTAAAAAATACCATCTTTTCTAAGTTCCAGAGTATGAGGAATTTTATAAGAACCTTTTTCAGAAAAGACTTTCCCCACATACTTGCTAACCCCTGATGATGGCTCACTTACTAATAATTTATTAGAAGCCAAATCTTCTATTTTTACTAATACTTTTTCTGTCCCATTAATTATAAAATAACCACCTGGATCATTTGGATCTTCTCCTTTTTCAATTAATTCTTTTTTTGATAATCCATGCAAATGACAGTACTTTGACTTTAGCATAATTGGCATCTTTCCAATTTGAGTTGTAAAAGATTCTCTTTTTGTTCCGTTAATATGTGCACTAACCACAACATATACTGGTGCAGCATAGGCAATTTTTCTTAACCTTGCTTCCATAGGATAGATTTTTCGCTTACTTCCATCTGCTTCTGTGATCATTGGTTTTTGAATCCATATTTTGTCAAATTTTATTTTAAACTCATCAATATTATGTGGGATAATTGTTGGCTCAACTTCTTTGTTTTCTTCTATTACTTCCTGAAGAGTGTTGTCTATAAAATTGTTAAAGCTTTCAATATCTGAACCAATAAGAGAATGCTCTTCGAAAAATTTTCTTAATAGTTTTTTTCCATATTTATTCATCAACTACCACCCTATAAAATGTTGATTTGCCTGCAGTTGGACTTTTTCTAGTGATTTTAATTAGATCCAGAATCTTTACATCAAGATGCGCTATTGCTGGATCATCTTTTGATATTTTTGGAAACTGAAGAAGAGTAATATTGTATTTTTCTAAAAGTTTTTTTGTATCTTTTTTGGATAGTAGTTCATGTTTGGGGACAAGGTCATGGATTAAAGGTTTTGGTTTTTTTGATTTCTTTTTAGATTTTTTTGCCATTTTTTTCCTAATTCTAAAGATGGGCCGGACGGGACTTTCAATTTATTGGCTCTTAGCTTTTGGCTCTTTGCTATTAACTGCCAACAGCTAATGACTAACAGCCAACAACCAATAAACTTTGAACCCGCGACCACCTGATTAAAAGTTTCACCCATGCCTTTTGGCAAGACAGGTGCTCTGCCGAACTAAGCTACCGGCCCATAAGCTTAATTTTCTGCATTTTTAAATGTTTTTGCCAAATCAAAACTTGATTTGGATGAACGCCCTGGCCGGGACTTTCATCGACCCTTAAGTAGATTGTAACGTGGTTACCACGTTTGCATAAACACCACATCATGGGACTGAAAGTTCCATTATTTTGGTCGAACTCCTCAAAAATCTTTGATTTTTGGGACACGGAAAGATTGCATCTTCCTATGTTTTATGCATGCTTAAAAGGTCGTTTCGAACCCGGGTCGAAGCCTTTCAATGACATTGAAAACCAGAAAAACTGGTTTTTCACTGACTCGACAGGGCTTCATGATCAGCCAGACTACACCACCAGGGCATTATTAAATTTCTGGCTTATTTAACCTTCTTTTAGCAAGTAGAGTGTTTATTATCCCCCTAAACACTAAAAGAAAGATTTCATAGCCATAAACTAGTTGATGTGGTTGAATTTATAAATATTTCTATTATTGACATGTCTAAATAGTAATACTATGTATGAAATATAAAAGATAAAATGCCCCGTCCGGGACTTTCGTCGACTTGAGGCTTCGGCGACAGCCGAAACTCCTCACTTTTGGTCGAACCCCTCAAAATTGAAAATTTTGGGGCACAGAAGATTTTATCTTCTGTTGTTTTCAGCGTAGCGCCAAAAGGTCGTTTCGAACCCAGGTCGTCGCCTTTCTCCAAAATTCGAGAGGGCGAAATGATTAGTTGCCCGATCTTTTACATATCTCGACCCAAAACAGTAACAAGTTTGTCCTGCGTCGTGGCTATCTAGTATAAATGTAGGCCACGTAAACGGGCTGTAAACCCGTTCTGTTTTGATCGACCTTTTCTTAAAAGGTCGTTTTGGTCGAGCTTTTGCGCGGTGCGGAAAAGATCGCCGGACTACACCAACGGGGCGTATTAAATAAGAAAATTTGCACAATATTAAAATATATCGCTTTTTTATAATACTTTTCTTAGTTGTCTGTAAAGTTTGAATCTAGATTCCATCTCTAGATTCCATCAATAGAGAAAAAGGTTTTTTCATAAAATATAAAATATTTTAGAGCAACAAATATTGCTTTGCACCATAAAACTTAATAATATATCATCAGTTTTTAAAAAAATGAAACTAATTGTTGTAATGCCCTGTCTTAATGAAGAAAAGTATATCTGTACAATCTTAAAAGACTTATCCTGGCAAACAAAAAAACCTGATAAAGTGATAATTGCAGATGCAGGATCAACAGACAAAACACTGAAAATTATTAAAAAATTTAAAAAACTAAACATAGAAGTAATAAACGGTGGCTGGCCAGCAACCGGCAGAAACAACGGGGCAAAACTCTGCCCAAAAAACTCTCTAATTTATTTTATGGATGCAGATATTTCAATTCCAAAAGATTTTATCAAAAAAACATCAGAAGAGTTTATTAAAAAAAATCTGGATTGTGCAGCCACAAAAAACAAACCATTTTACAGAAAATGGGAAAAAGGATATAAAAACTCATTTATTCGATTAATGGACAATTTAATATACACAGTAACAAATCAGGCAATTGTGATTTTCTCTTTTTTAGGACTGCCCTTGGCAATAGGAACATGTATGTTAGCAAAAAAAGAATTAGTTGAAAAAATAAAAGGCTTTGATGTAGAAAAGTCTCCTGTAGAAGATGTTGATTTTGCACAAAGAGCAGCAAAAAATGGAAAATTTGGAGTTTTAAAACCTTTAGTTAGAATATCAACTAGGAGATTTGATAAAAATAACAGACACTTTTTCTTATTTCAAATATTTCTTCGTGCAGTAATATTTAGTAAATTAGGTTTAAGTAAAAAACTAAAATACTTTGATCCAAAATTTAAAAAAACTTCATAATCTGGCACCCCTAGAAGTTGTATAGGATTAATAATGAAGAACTTTGAAATACCCTTTCCACATCAAAAAATATATTCTGAAACAATAATATTTTATGATTTCAAAAGTTCTCAATAAAAAACAACATTAATAAACCCTAGTCCAGTAACAGTATTAATATGAAATTTAAAGGATTTACATTAGACCCATTTCAGGAGCAATCTATTAAATCAGTAGATAAAAACAACTCTGTGGTAGTTTCAGCTCCAACAGGTTCTGGAAAAACACTCATTGCAGACTATATTATAAGCAAATACGTTAAAAAAGGAGTTAGAGTTATCTACACAGCTCCTATAAAAGCACTATCCAACCAAAAATACAAAGAATTCTGCACAGACTTTGGAAAGGACAACATTGGCTTGCTTACAGGAGATATTGTCATAAATTCAGGAGCACCCATCCTAATAATGACCACAGAAATATACAGAAACATGGCTATTTCCAATGATCCAACAGTAGATAATGTAAGCTATGTTGTGTTTGATGAAATCCACTTTATAAATGATTATGAAAGAGGATATGTATGGGAAGAGTCAATAATATTTTCTAAGTCACATGTTAGATTTTTATGCTTGTCAGCAACAATCCCTAATGCTCAGGAATTTGCAAACTGGATAATGGAAATAAAAGAGCATCAAGTAGATGTGGTAATGAATAAGAAAAGAAATGTTCCACTTAAAAGATATTTTTATACCAATACAGCAGGAATCTCAGACATAGAAAAAGTAAAACAAGTAATGCAGACACCAAGAAGAAAGAAGAAAATTAAAAATCCATATCATGTACATTTAGTTCGGGAAATCAAAGACAAACTCCCATGTTTATTCTTCAATTTTTCAAGAAGAAAATGTCAGGAATCTGCTCTTGAACTTTCAAAGAAAAAAATATTCAAATACAATCCAGAAATAAAAAAAATAGTAAGGCACAAACTTTCTTTGGTAGCCCCTGAAATAAAAAGATTAAAATCAACAAAACTGCTTAGAAAAACACTAGCCTATGGAGTAGCTTTTCACCATGCAGGACTACTGCCAGTAATAAAGGAACTTGTAGAAGACCTTTTTTCAAGAGGTCTTATCAATGTTTTATACACAACAGAAACCTTTGCAGTTGGAGTAAACATGCCTGCAAAAACTGTTTGTTTTGAATCTTTAAGAAAATTTGATGGTAGATCATTTAGATTACTAAACTCCAAAGAATATTTTCAAATTGCAGGAAGAGCTGGTCGTAGAGGAATAGATAAGGTAGGATATACAATAGTAATGGTAGACAGGCGTGACTTTAACTACCATAAATACAAAAAAATCACAGACAAAGATATGGACCCAATTAAAAGCCAGTTTAGACTTGGAGTAAACACTGTCCTGAACCTAATAGATCAGCATGCAAAGCCAGAAATCGACATTATTTTAGGAATGAACTTTCATAATTATCAAGAATATGGAAAAGACTTTAAAAAACGAAAAGGAGTAGCATATTTAAGATTCCACAACATTACTAAAAAACTAAAAAGACTAGGTTATGTAAAAGATGATAAACTAACTAAAAAAGGAAAATTTGCATCACAAATATATTCCGAAGAAATCCTGACTGGAGAAATCTTTGCAACAGACTTTTACAAACCATTCAATGAATACCAATTATTATTAATCTTGGCTTCAATTGTATATGAGCCTAGAAAAAGAACAAAACTATATAAAAAATACAAATCAAAAGAACTAAGTGAGCTGCAGCTAGCTTGCAATGAACTAGACAAAAAGAAATTCAGATCATTATATCAAATCACAGCATTGATCAGGCCGTGCTATCTAGGCAAATCATTATTTGATATATTAGACAACACAAACCTTTTAGAAGGAGATGTAATCAGATTCTTTAGACAAATCCTTGACAGAATAGGTCAAATTCTAAATGCAACTTCAGACCAAGAATTAATAGATAAAATGTATAACTGCCAGCATATGGTACACAAGTGCGTTGAAGAAGTTGATGCACTTTAAAAATATTTGGCAAGATATATATTCTAAATAGTTTTTCTCATTAGCATGTCAAATGATTCGCTTGATAAGTACTATGTTATAATGAATTAGATACAGAAATAAAAGAATTATGGCATGCAGCAAGAGATGTTTCTGAAAATGCTTATGCTCCTGGTTCTGGATTTTATGTTGGAGCAGCAGTACTAACACAAGAGGGAAATATCTACAAAGGTGTTAATGTTGAAAATGCATCTTATCCACTAACAGTTTGCGGTGAGCGAGCAGCAATATTTTCTGCAGTAACAAATGGAGAAAGAAAATTTAAAGCTTTAATGATAGTTACCCAAACTAAAGACGGACCAACACAATGGCCTTCAAAATCTTGTGGTGNCTGCAGACAAGTGGAATCAGAGTTTGGTAATTTTCCAGTCTATACAAGTAATACTGATGGGACTGTTATTTACATGGACATGGTTGAAGATCTTCTGCCAGGTGCTTTTAGATTTGCTGATTTTCTGTAAATTCTGTTTAGTTGTTATCACATAGGGTAAACTAAAGTTTAAATATCCAAGTAAATTTAATTTCTTAATGGAAGAATGTCCAGAGTGCGGATGCCAAGTAGTGTTTCAGGAAGGATGCAGAAAATGTCCTGCATGTGGCTGGGGAATGTGCGGTTAAAATAAATGATTTATTATGGATAAATCTTATGAAGTTATAATTGTAGGCGCAGGGCCGGCTGGCTTGTTTGCAGCATACCAACTAGCAGATAGAAAAAAAGTCTGTTTAATAGATAAAGGTCATTTAGTAGTAAACAGACCAAAAACAGAGGCTATGTGTGGTATAGGAGGATCAGGAACATTTTCTGATGGTAAACTACATTTTTCTCCAGTATTAAGTCATGAAAAAATACTACATCTATATTCTGAAAAAGAGTACCAAAAATACTTAGACAAAGTAAACAAGATCTACACAAAGTTTGGTGTTAATGCAGAAATGTATCCAAAAAATGATATGGCTGTAGAAAATCTAGTAAGCCAGGCAAAAAGACAAGGAATCCAGCTTCATGTTAGAAAAATCAAACATGTTGGTTCAGACAAACTACCTGCAGTCATTGAAAACTTTGAAAAATATCTACAAGATAAAGGCGTAGAAATAAAACCAAACACAAATGTTATAGATATCATTGTTAAATCTGGAAAGTGCACAGGAGTAGAACTTGAAAGTGGAGAAATTATTAAGGGATCAAATGTAATACTCTGCCCAGGAAGAGTAGGTGCATCTTGGGTGCAGAAAATAGCAAAAAAACACAATATTTCTTATGATTATGAAAAAATTGAAGTTGGAGTACGAGTAGAGTTTCCAGCTGCAATAATGAAAAAACATGCAGATCTAATGTATGAAGCAATCTTTAAAATTAGCACCCCAACATTTGATGATAAAGTCAGAACATTTTGCCCATGCCCAAAAGGAATGGTATCAACAGAAAAATATGATGGGTTTGTGTGCGTAAATGGCCATTCAAATGCAGACACTAAAACACAAAATTCTAACTTTGCATTTGTCAGTGAAATAGAGCTAACAGAGCCCCAGGAAAACACAACAGAATATGGAAAATCAATTGGAAAAGTGGCAAATGTGATAGGAGGAGAAAAACCAATAATCCAGAGACTAGCAGACCTTAGAAGTGGAAGGCGTAGTACCTGGGGTAGAATAAGAAAAAGCTATGTAGAACCAACTCTAAAAAATGTTACTCCTGGAGATATTGCAATGGTTCTGCCGCACAGAATTGTTACAAACTTGCTGGAAGGATTAGAAATGTTAGATAAAGTAATGCCCGGGATAGATAGTGGAGGCACATTACTATATGCACCAGAAATTAAATTCAGAGCATCAAAAATCAAAACAGGAAAACACCTTAATACAGAAATAAAAAACCTATTTGTGGCAGGTGATGGTGTTGGATTATCTGGAAATATTGTTGGTGCTGCAGCAACAGGACTTATGGCAGCACAAGGAATTCTTGAGAAATAAAAAAAATAAAAAAATCTACTTTCTCTTTTTTCGTCTGGTAGATTTTTTTCTACGAGATTTTCTTTTAGTAGATTTTCTTCTTCTTGTAGTTTTTCTTTTTTTTCTAGTCTTTCTTTTCTTCTTTTTCTTGCCGCCTCTAGCCATCTTTGCTCTGGAAATATCTCCGTTCTTGTCTACAAAATAAAGCCATCCTTTCTCTTTTTTTACACCTACTTTTGCTACTTTTTGTGCCATCTTATACCTCTCTAATTTTTTTGTTTAGAATTAATCTAAACTGCTTATTTTTGCACTTAACTTATTTATATAGTTTTGCTTTTTCTCCTCTTAAAAAACTACAATTTCAGAGTCTTTGCTTAAATATTTTAGGCAATAGAAACTTTTATTAATAAAAACCATATTCTATTAACTATAATGACAAAAAGTGATTGTATTCATCAATAGGTTTTTTCTAGTTACAACTATACACAAATCCCAATTTCATTGGTAGCTCTGCTGCCATATCTAATTAGAATTTTTCGAAACCAATTTCTAGTATTCACCTAGTGTTAACCATGTGTAGTTTAGTAACTAAATGGTGACAACAAAACCAAAAAATATTTATACTAGTACTGGTTATCTATGATTTGATACAAAATGAAAAAACTAACCATTGAGGCAAAAGCAGCACAACCTGCTGGTCGAGTTCACTGTTAGTTTTAAGTCTATTTTTAATAATATTAATTCTCAAAATGCAATGCAATCAATCATGACACAGACGGCCAAATCAAAGGATTTGTCCTATTACACTGACCAGAACCCTAAACTTTGTTTAGGAACCTCGTCAGCTTCATCTGGTCAGGATTGCATTGCAAGAAATCCTGCTATAGTGGTCGGCTGGATTTCATCAATATCATCTATAATTAATACAGCATGGAATGGCAGTAGTGGTGTAATGGCAGCATTCAAGTCTGTGGCACTTGTGGCGTGGGTTCGATTCCCACCTATTGCCCTTTTCTCTTCTAAACTACCTGTTTCTAATATGTTTCATAGCTAGAATTCTGATCAATAATTTACTAGATTTTTTTGTTAATAAACTAAACAAATAGCCGTCTGGGCTCTAAACAGGGAGGAAATGAAAATGAAAAAAATAAATAAGGTTAAAGCAGCACAACCTGCTGGTCGAGTTCATCTTTGATGGACTGAAGCAAATGCCAATTGCAATAGGAGCAAGGGCAGAATTAGAAAAACTATTAGAACAAAAATTTGTTTTAACAGCAAGTGAAATGGGTTATAATCTGGTGGATTTTCCAGAAGTAATGCCTGAGGAATTGATAGATTCGAAATTTTTGGAGGAGGACTGGCAAATCAGATCTCCAGAAGGGGACAAATTTGTCCTAACTCCAGAAATAACTGCATTTTATGCAGCTTTGCTTGAGCAAAACCCAAAAATGACAGACCTTAGGAGTATAATCTATACTGCGGTATGTTACAGAGAAAACAGATTCAAGCAACTAGGTCTAGAAACAGTAGACAATTCAGAAGAGTCTGATGTAAGAGCACTAATGACAGCATACAATTTCTGTTCTGAATTGGGTTTGGATGAGGAAGTTGAAATGGTTGTTAATGATCTGGCTCAACTAAAGCAAACTCTGAATAACTTAGGTGTTGTTGGGCAAGAGCGAGTCTTAAAACTAATGGACACGTACAGCAGTAAAGCCAGAGACAGTATCATTGATGAGGAGTTTGCGGAGCAAATAGGAAGCCTTGGTCCTGTAAAACCATTACTAGAAATAGTAAAAACTGGATCCTATACACAAGAAATCTCTCAAGAGTTTAGTGGAGTTCTTGAGCAGCTTCAACAAAGAGCAGAGATTAGAGTCAATGCAGCATTGGCAAGAGGATTGAGTTATTACAATAGTGAACCACCAAGAACATCAACAATCATTTTTGAAATCTATTCAAAAAAAGACAATGTTCAACTGTGTGGTGGTGGAAGATATGATGGGCTTGTTGGCTCAATTAATCCAAATTTGCAAGGGACAGATCTTGATAAAGGTGTTGGATTTGCTTTTGGTCTTGAAAGACTGACAGATGTTGTTGAAGGAGTATATGGTAGTGCAAGTAACGCACTGGAGGTGTTAAAATGAAACAAAAAGTTATGGATTTCATTATGCAAAACAGCATAGACAATCCAATTTATTTAGAAAAAATCAAAGATAGACTAGACTCCCAGGAAAATTTATCTCTTTTTACTCCTTGGGGTCCAAAGTACACGTATCTTGAGACTGGAACCCAGTTAGGTCAACCAGAAAAACAAACATTACAAGAACTATCTGAATTTGTAACCTTTCTAAAAGAAAATGGATACAATCCTCAACTAAATGTGATGTTTGCTGACACATATGGCACAGATATCAATGGCTTGCCCAAGAAAGAAGTACTTGATTACTTTAATAATCTTGATGCGCAAATCCAGAATATTGATTCTGTGCAGGGAGTATGGTGGTCTGAGCTAAAAGATTGTGAAAGATATTGGGATCTTAAATCAAGTGTTGAAAGCAATTTTTTTGACTACATTAGCAAAGACGAATTCAGAGAAAATGTGAGGACAGCAATAAAATTTGGAGGAGGAATAGAAAGTGCGAGAACCTATTCTATTGAAAGGATAGTGGAGGGAATGTTAATTGAGGAAATGTATAAACCTATTAAGGTTAGTCTTGTAAAACCAGAAAAAGATGTTCTGGATGGACCACTTGCAAGGATATACATAATTGAAAACAGAAAACCCTGGATGAAGTGTGGTTAATATGGAAGAAGGATACTTGAAATTAGTCGTGGGAAGTATTGCACTAGCTGGAACTATTGGTTATATGATTTTACAGACCATAAGAAAAGATGAGTTTGTAGGAAAAGTAATTGAAAAAAATATAGATGAACGAGTTATAGCCAGTCCAGCTGGAGGTTACTACATTAAATACATAGACTACAAAATTGATGTAGGGGAAGGTGAAATAGTTTATGTGGGAGAGCCATTTTCTGATAAAAAAACTGGAATGCAAGTTGACAAGGAATATCGAGTTTGTGCAACAAAATTAGGTGATTTAGTAAGTTGGGAGGAGCTATAAAATGAAATGGGAACAAGTGGTGGACTTGCACTTTCACATTGGACCAGAGATAATTCCAAGAAAGTATACTGCAGATGATTTGATTAGTGAGGAATCTGGAAAACTTGGAGGAGCAGTGCTAAAAAACCACTTTTTTCCTACTTCCCAGCTTATTGAGCAGTCAAAGGTCAAGAGTGATTTAATCTTGATTGGATCAGTCACATTAAATAATTATGTTGGTGGCTTAAACCCTTCTGTGATTAAGGGCTGTGCAGAGCTTTCAAACAGACCTATCTTAGTTTGGTTTCCTACAATTAGTGCAGACAATTATCTTAAAAAGAGTAAATATGAGATTAGGCCAGAATGGGTACAAGATCCAGACTTTAAGCCAAGATTATCTAAAAACCTAAGTGGAATAAAGGTGATACGAGAAAAAAAGTTAACAAAACAAACACTAAATGTACTTGAAACAATAAAGGAATGCAGTGCAATACTTGCCACAGGCCACATATCCTGGCAAGAAGCAGAGATATTAGCATTGAAAGCATTAGATATGGGGATAAAAACAATAATCACACACCCAATCTATAAGTTAATAGATATGCCAATAAGAGTGCAAAAATCCTTGGCACAAAAAGGAGCTTTTATTGAACAAACATTTGCAATGAATAGCATAGACAAAATTCCAATTCAGAAAATAGCACAACAAATACAGTATATTGGAGCTAAGAACTGCATATTATCATCAGATTCAGGACAAAAGTTTGGAAAATCACCAAGTGAATCTTTAAAGGAATGTGCAAGCTTGCTAAAACAAGAAGGAATAACAGAAAAACAATTAGAGTTAATGTTAATTAAAAATCCAACCAAGATAATCAAAAGGTTTATAAAAAATAAAAAGGATGTAAAATAAAATGAAACTAGACACAGCAAAAGGAGTAAGGGACTTTCCTCCCGAGGAGAAAATTCTTAGAGATAAGATAGTTGCAACTATAAAAGAAACATTTGAACTGTACGGATTTAACCCAATAGAGACTCCAATTATTGAAAGATATGAAGTCTTAACTGCTAAGTTTGCTGCAGGTGAAGAATCAGATGCATTAAAAGAAACTTTCAAGTTAACAGATCAAGGGGAAAGGAAACTTGGATTAAGATTCGATCTTACGGTTCCATTCTGTAGATATGTAGGGATGAATCCAAAAATGAAAATGCCTTTCAAAAAATACATGAGTGGACAAGTTTTTAGGGATGGACCTATTAAAACCGGCAGGTATAGGCAGTTTATGCAAATGGATCCAGATATTGTTGGAACTGATTCAATGCTAGCAGACTCTGAAATCATTTCCTTGAGTGAAACTGTTTTTAACAAATTAGGATTCGAAGTGAATATTAAACTTAACAATAGAAAGATACTTGATGGTATAATGGGGCAATTAGATATTGATAAGGAAAATAGGTTTCCTGTGATGGTATCAATTGATAAGTTAGACAAGATTGGAAAACAAGGTGTATCAGAAGAGCTTTCTGAAAAAGGATTGGACAATGAAAAGATAAATTACATTCTCAATGTTTTTGAACAGGAAGCATCAAATCAAGAAACAATTAATAAACTAAAGAGTGAGGTTAATAATAATGTTGCGCAGGAAGGGTTGTCTGAGATACAAGAAATAATTAATTATCTGGATATTTATGGAGTGAAATCAGTTAAGTTTGATCCCTCTCTAGCAAGAGGTTTAGCTTACTATACAGGTCCTGTTTTTGAAATATATCTTAAGAATTCGAAAATCACATCATCTGTGGCAGGCGGTGGAAGATATGATAAAATAATAGGAAATTACCTTCAAAGTAAAAAATCATATCCTGCAACAGGGATTAGTTACGGGATTGATGTGATACTTGAAGCATTAAAGGAAAAAAATATGCCAATAAAAAAATCAGTAGCACAAGTCTATGTTATTCCAATTAAAGTCAAAAAACAAGCATTAGAAATAGTCCAAACCCTCAGAAAAGCAGGAATCAAAACAGACTTTGATCTGATGGATAGAGGCTTAAGTTCCAATCTTGACTATGCAAACAAGTTGGGTATTCCTTATGTAATAATAGTTGGACAAAGAGACTTAGACAATAAACAAGTTACATTGAGGAATATGAAGAGTGGGAAAGAAGAAAAAATAGATCTTAATGATATTAGCAAGATCAAAGTATAATCTTGTCAGGTAATTATTTATAGTCTAATATCTTATTATTGATTATGGGGACTTATCTTGATACTTGCCAGTCAGATTTTTGGAGAGCAGTTTTTCAGCATGAACTGGATTATATAGTAAATGCTTTAAGTAACCATAATGATATCCTTAGTGTTGGTTGTGGTCCAGCAATAATTGAAGGGGAAATGCAAGAGCTTGGCTATAATCTAACTGGATTGGATGTTACAGCAGAAGCTTTACAAGGAGCACCGGATTCAATAAGAACCGAGATTGGGACTGCGGAAAAAATGGGATTTCCAGATAAAAGCTTTGATGCTGTAATATATGTAACTTCTCTTCAGTTTATTGATAATCCAGAAAAAGCAATACAAGAAACAAAGCGAGTCTTAAGGCCTAATGGGGACATACTCATAATGCTTCTTAATACAAATTCTCAGTATTTTGAGGAACAAACAAGCAATCCAGAATCTCACATGAGTTCTATAAAACACACAAACTTGGGTGAAATGGAAAGAATGGTATCCAAATACATTGAGGTAAAAGCAGAGTATTTTCTTGGAATCATGGGGGAAGAAATATTTGAAAACAGTGATCCAGGTACAGCAGCACTTTATATCTTAAGAGGTACGTTGGATAATCAAAAAATTTAAAACCACACTCACACTAATTTTGGTAATAATGAAAAAAGCAATTAATGATATCTTACTCCAAGTAAGTTATAATGCAGTAAGTGTATTTAGTTGGAGCTTTGTATTTTTGTTCTTTTTATCAAAAAAAGTAACATACACACAAATGCTTATTTTTTATCTTATTGTGTGTGTTGTTGCAAGTATTGTGTCAGTTTTAATGAGGAAATTTACCACATCAAAAATGCTTGCTTTAAGCTTAATATTTAGAATAGGAACCTATGCTGCAATAATTAATTTAGTCTCAATAAAACAAGTTTATTTATCAGGAATTGCATTTGGCGCATTTATTCCTTTATTCTGGATATCATATAAGATTAACCTTTTTAGGCACAGCAAAAAGGAAAACACAGCAACACTATGTGGAGTCATGACAATCATATATCCGACATTGAGATTGTTTTTGCCAGTTGCAGGTGCATTTATTATAAAAAGTTTTGGTTATAATGTATTATTTCAGATAAGCATTGCTGCTCTAATTGCTGTGATAATCTTTGCTTTAAGATCAAGACCTAAAAAAGTTAAGTTAGATTTTAGAGAATCGCTTAAAAAAACCAAAAAAATAAACCTTCTGATTTTTATGGAAGGGATGAGTAGAACCCTAGCGTGGATAATAGTTCCACTATTGACCCTGCAGTTTGTTCAAGAAGCAGTAAGTTTTGGACTGTTTATCACTGTAACAAATATTTTTGGAGTAATTGCAGCAATCTGGATGACCAAACACTCAGATAAGAAACAACAAAGAGTTGAATACATTTATCCAGCTGCTGTGGCATCTGGGTTGTTCTACTTTGCTGCAGCATTTGCAAATTCAATAGTAATTTGGACAATATTAATTGGTCTGGCAACATTTGCATCAAGGATCCTTATTCCATTTTATGAAGCAGTTGTGCTGGACAAAAGAAAAAACCTGCATAATAGTGTGCATTCAAGAGAAATGCTCATCAAT
Organism: Candidatus Woesearchaeota archaeon; assembly: GCA_018263355.1. Taxonomy (GTDB): domain Archaea; phylum Nanobdellota; class Nanobdellia; order Woesearchaeales; family JAGVZT01; genus JAANXH01. Next base: position 22,335 of record JAANXH010000048.1, on the reverse strand, counting down.
TTCGGAAGAGTGGCAGCAATCTTGTTTATACTTATATTCTACTTGTTATTTAATAGTTTAAGAGTGTCATTAGCTATCCTGGCACTAGCAGGATTATATTATCCTTATTATTTAAGTAAAAACAAAATCTATGAGGACAGCCAGTCAATTCACACTTATATGAAAAACAAAGCAACTAATCTTGCAAGCAATGCAATACTCAAAACATACTTTTTTCTGCCAAATACAAACGATAAATTAAAGTGGTCCTGGAAATATATTAAAGATAAGATAAAATAAAAGGGCGGAAGCCGGGACTTTCAAAGCCTTTCACAAAGTTCACCAAAGGCAGCACATTGCTGTGCTTGGGTGGTGATCATCTTGTATTAAGGTACATCACCGTAAGGAGCTGAAAGCTCCTTTAATTTTGGTGCAACTTTTGCTGTCGTTTTTGACAGGAAAAGGTGCTTTTGAACCCGGGCCGCAAGTGCCACAGACTTGAATGCTGCCAGGCTACACTACTACCGCCATAAGAAATAGTTATCAACACATATTATATAAATCTAGCGAAAATAAGAGGTAATACATCAAAAGTCTTAAAACTAATAATTATTCATCAGATGGGAAAAGATTGTCCGCTACTCTCTCTTCAACAGTATATGTAGTCATTCCTTCAATTCTAGGATTAAGAACTCTTAATACCGAAACAATAGTATTTGATGCACCCAAGGAGGAGATTACTCCTGCAAGACCTGTTAATGCTTGATTCATAACTGAATAATCTGGTTCAGGCATTAATGGCACTAACACAGAGTAGTTGACTTTGCCCGTTTTTAATAACCCCTTGAAGTAAAAATTGATCAATATACTAAAAAATAACAGTCAGGATTCAGATAAAAAAACTTAAACTTTAGTTAAAATCCTACATCCGTTCTTTTCAACAACAACAGTATACTCTGCCTGGCTTACAATACCTTTAGCTTTATCAGCAAGTGGAGGAAAACTAGAAATAATATCTTTATCCAGCATTCTCTTGAGAGCAAAATTAACTTTAAACAATGGAAAATCGTTAACAAGCCATCTTTTTGCAAATGGAAGGTTATTATAATTAATTATCTGCTGCAGGATCTTTCTGGTTGTCCTATCTCTTACAGGCTTTGGCTCAACTAATTGAAACAAAGTTGGATTGCTTGTCTCAATAACAATACCTGCACCAGTAGATGCAAAAGGCTCAATTGCCACTACATCTCCCTCTTCTAAAGTTGTTGTATCTCCAGTTGCAGTATTAGGAATATTTGGGGGAGTATGAACATTATACTCATCAAGACCATGTCCACTAAGATTTCTTATAGGTGCAAACCCATATCCTGTAATAGTATCCTGAATAACTTTTCCAATCTCTCCAACTTGCACTCCTGCTTTAACCACTTTAATAGCATTATCCAGTGCTTCTCTTGAAGCTTTAACAAGTTTGGTGTGCTTTCCTGATAGATCAACAGTAACAGCATTATCCCCAACAAAACCATCTACATGCACCCCAACATCAAGCTTGCAAACCTGGTCTTCAAATATTATCTCATCATCATGATCTGGATAAAAATGTGCAGCCACATTATCCATAGAAATTTGAATAGGAAAGGCGATCTCAGCCTTTTTATTAATATAATCTTCAATTTTTTTTGTAACATCTAATAAATAACTCTTTTGTTTAATCAGTTTCTTACCATAAGCCAAAGCCTCTGCAGCAATTTTTCCAGCTTTTTCATACTTCTGTATTTTGTCCATAAAAAATTAAAAAAACAAAAACATATAAATACTTATCCCCGCTAGATATACTATCAACAAATAGTCAATAAAATTAAAAAACAACAAAAAAAAGAGGATATTTATGGAGTTTAAAGTAGAAAAAAGAAAATTAGGAAAAAAAGTAGATCATGAAAAGCAGGATATGGATCTTGCCTATAAATTTACAAATAAGATTTACAAAGAGTTTGGAGATTTTCTAAAAGCAGTAGTTTTGTTTGGTAGCACAGCTAGAAGAGACAAGGAACCAAATTCAAAAGGAGATATTGATATATTATTATTAGTAGATGATGTAAGTATTGTTTTATCAGCTGAGGTAGCAGAAACATACAGGGTAATATTAGAAAAAGTTGTGGCTGGTCTATCTCCCAAGCTGCATATAACTTCACTAAAACTAAGCACATTCTGGGAATATGTGAGAGTAGGAGATCCAGTAGGGGTAAATATCTTAAGAGAAGGTGTACCATTATTAGACACAGGATTGTTTCGACCCTTGCAATTACTGCTAAAGCAGGGAAGAATAAGACCTTCACCAGAATCAATTTGGACATACTTTACAAGAGCACCTAAAACTCTAAATAATTCTAAATGGCATCTAAACCAGGCAACTTTAGATTTGTACTGGGCAGTAATAGATTCAGCACATGCAGCACTAATGAAACTTGATGAAATTCCTCCAAGTCCAGAACATGTGGCAGACATGCTTCAAAAAAAATTAGTGGATGAAAAAATGCTGGACAAAAAATATGTCAAAACAATGAGAAAATTCTACAAAATATCAAAAAAAATCATGCATCGTGAATTAAAACAGATTGGTGGCTCACAATATGATAAATACTACAAAGAAGCATATGAATTTGTTGAAGTGATGAAAAAATTTATTGAGCACAAATAACTTTTCAATGAAATTTGATAACAATAAAAAAACCTGTTTATCAAAAATAGATAAAAGCAATAAAAAAACAATAGATAAGAGTATTTTTAACTTAGTCCAAATAATAAATAATCTGGATAATTATTATACAACAAGTTCATGTTCAGGAAGAATAGTATTATTCACTGGTAAAAAAGGAAATTCTGGAACCATATTCCAAAGCCATGATCCAGTTAGTCTAAAACAAGTAAAACAAAATATACCTAACAATAAAACTGTCTGGTTTAGACAAGAACCTTTGATCTTACACATTGCCAGCAGAAACTTACAATCAGCAGAAAAACTAATTAAAATAGGTCATAAAAATGGTTTTAAAAGAACAGGAATAATTAGTCTGAAAAAAAATTTAGTTGAAATCCGAAGTGATGAACTAATAAATGCGTTGATAAAAGATAAAGATATGTGCTTGCAAGAGCAATACCTAGAAAGATTAATCAGTTATGCTAACAAAAACATGCTATTAAATCTAGAAAAGATAAAAAAACTAGAACATGCATTTAAAAAAAAAGAAAAAAAATAAATCTATCTTGTTACAAGCTTAACAAGCATGAAGATAATCACAAGCAAAATCAAGATATTTGCTAAGATTAATCCTACAAGATATAGATTGTTTTTAGTTAGAAGATTTGCACCCTCCTCATCTTCCACAGGAGTTACAGGAATCTCTTCATCTGGCGCTGGAGCTGGAGTTATAACCTCAACTTCCTCTTCTTCCTGTTCCTCTTCTTCCTGTTCCTCTTCTTCCTGTTCCTCTTCTTGCTGGCATTTTAATACTGTCAGCTGCTGAGATTCATAGTCAGAAACATCCTGATCATCATAATCATCCAAATCAAAATAGGATGCAACTCTAATTGAATAAGTTCCTGGAGCTACATCTCCTAACACAAAGAAGCTTTCATCAATAGAAGTGGAATCTCCATCATCTAAGTCAATATTATACTTTTGAAGTGAAATACCTAACTGGGAATTTCTCATCTCAAGCACAATCTCATCAGAATCTCTTGTACCATAGTTTTTTAACCTTCCTGTAACCATAAAATTACGGTTGCAGCTTACACTAGACGGTTCAAGTGCAAGGTTTGTTAGTTGGATATCTTCTCTTTTCTTGTCAACATCCATGTGAAGTGTCCACTCAATTGTGTGCCTGTTATTGTTTTCATCTTTTCCAGTAACTTCAACTAAAACCTCATGTTCTCCATCATCAATATCTGAAGGAATAGAATCAATATTTAGTGTGATATCTTCTTCATCATCATAATCAATATCATACTCATCACTTCTCCAGTCTTCATCTCCACCATTCCAATCCTCAATTGTGATCTCAACTTCAACATCTTCCATGTCAATTTCTTCATCATAAGTATCTCCTGAGTAAAGATTTGCAATAGTAATCTCAAAGCTTAAGTCTTGACCTAGTTCAACATCAAATGTATCACCATCATCTAACCTGTCATCATTATCATCAACAATAACCTCTAACCTGTCAATCTCAAGAGCAACAACATCAACATCAAAACTCTGAGTTACAGTATCAATTCCATCAGTTACTTCTACTTCAACTTGATTTCCATCAATATTAGTTGCATTAGGACTCCATCTAATCTCTCCATCATCTGAGTCAATTGTCATACCCTCTGGTTTAGTTACAAGAGAATAAGTCAAAGTATCTAAGTCTGCATCAGTTGCCTCAACATTATAATAATATGAGTCATCTATTTTAGCATCTGTGACAGCTGAACTAGTTATACTTGGTGCCCTGTTAACATCATTAACAGTAACAACAACACTTCCAGAATCAGTAGAATTCTCATCACTTACACTAAAATTAATTACTTTTACTCCAGCATCATCATAACCTGGTGTCCAGGTAAATGTAGCCTGAGTTTGGTCATTTTGCACTAGATTAGCTGAAAAAGCCGTATCTGTGCTAAATACATTTGTTCCATTGTCGCCAGCAGTTGCAGTAACTACAAATTGCAGTTGCTCATTTTCATTAACTGCCTGAGCTCCTGGAACAGTGATTGTAGGATCTGCAAATACAAATGTTGCTAGCAAAACAAAAATTGCAGCTCCAAACAAGATCTTGTTCAATTTCATTTTTTACCTCCATAGCAATAACTATAGCTATGAGTGTTAGTCTTGCAAAGTAGTATATAAATATTTCGATAATTTTAATATTAATTAGTGAAATATGAATATCTTATCTGAATTATGAGAGTATTTGATATATTTCCTTTTAGTTTCTCTGACCAACGGGAAGACCTAAAATTTAGTGCAATGTTCAGAAGGAAAATTTTTGAGTTTGAGAGTCCGAACTTATTATCAATCCTCTGCAAAGCAGACAATATTTTAGGGGTGCCCGCGTATTGGTTTACAATAGTCACTTAATAGTAGTTAATAATAGAAAGATTTATAAAGTACTAAATAAAAATATATAGTATGGCAATAGATTTCAAGAATTTAGAGCAGGAAATAAGACAAAGAGGTAAAGTTCAAACTCTTGAGAATGGACTTACGTTGGTGTCTGAAGATGTTCCTGCTTCTGGTCTTGTAACAGGACAAATTGTGATTTATACAGGTTCAGGATATGAAAAACAAGAAGATCATGGAGTTATGCATTTTTTGGAACATATGAGCTTTGGAGGGTCAGGATTATATCCTGATAGAAACTCAAGAAATTTACAATCTGGAATAATTGGATTGAATATAAATGCTCAAACAGGACCTTTCAGTGTAATGTATCCTGTTAGTGGAGCAAATGATTCTCAATATATGTTGCAACAAAACTTTCAACAGGCATTCAGGATAGTTTCTGACATGGTTTTTTTTCCAAATATTGATGAAGCTTCTTTACAAAGAGAGATGTCTGTTGTACAACGTGAAAGAATCGAGCATGCTCAAAGAGAAGAATCAAATCCATTTCATGAAGTATCAAAAACAGTACAGGAAAGAGTCTTTGGTAATAATCCTATTTTAGCCAAGAATAGTTTAGGAAGTGAAGAATCAATTGCCAGAATTACTGTTCAGACATTAAGAGATTATCATTCAAATTTTTTTGTTGCAAATAATACTCTTGTAGGAATGGTGGGAGATTTAAATGGTACTGTAAGTTTAGAAGGAGCAATTGGAGAAGCTTTAACAGAAATTCCAAGTGGTGAGAGAACAGCTCCTCTTGAAATTGTTCCTGAAAAGCCTTATCAAGGAAGAGAAAAGCTTGATTTACAATCACCTGTTCCAGGGAATGCAAATGTAGACATATATTTCCAGATACCACCTTCACATTCTCCAGAAAGTCATGCAATGACCTTATTAAGTTACATCTTAGGAGGTAGTCCGAACAGTCTACTTTTCCAAGATATAAGAGAAAATAGAGGATTAGTTTATTCAATTGTAAGTGGAATTGATGGACATGCACAGACAGGATTTTTAAGAATTCAGTACAGCGTAGCACCTGATCATCTTGATGATTCTCTGCAAGCAGTAGATGAAAATATTCAAAGATTAAAAAATGGACAGTTTAATGAAGTGTTAGTTGATGCTTTCAAAGCAGGATATTTGCCTAAAGTTTTGGCTTCATTACAAAATCCAGGTTGGATTCAATCTGAATTAATGGATAGACAATATGTAGAAAGATTTGGATATGAATCTACAGGTCTTCAAAGGCTTGAATCTGCATTAAATCTTGGAAAACAAGATATAGTCAATGCTGCTAACAAATATCTTGGAGAAGATAGATTAACTGTTGTGGTTAGCTAACAAAAAAAACTTCTCGCCCCTTCCAAAAATTAAATAGTTGTTTCTCCTTCAGTAAATTAAGGTATTTTAAGTCGAGTAATAATTGTATTTAATCTGTGTTATATTCTTTTCCCATACAAAGTGTGGGAAAATAGCGTCCGCAAAGTTGAGAAAAAAGGCGACCAGCGATAAGAGAATAAAAAAATTAAGTTCTATTTTGTTCATCCATTTTTGGTTGAATAATCTCCCTAAAGAAAAGGAAATCATCTAGGACTTTTTTGCCAAAGTCTTCTTTAATCTTATCTCTGTATTCATTCATGGCATTAAGCATCTTTTTTCCTGCTTCTTTATCCTTTTTATCAATGTCATATTTTTCATTGACAGACTCCATAAGATGCTTTCCTTCATTATGTGCCAATCGTGAAAATAAGAAAATTTTATCATCACTAAATTTGTTAAGATCTTTGCATGACCTTGCAGTTTTGAACCAAAGATCCGTTACTTCAGGTGTCATTGCAAGACTTAATCTTCTTACTTTCATCACTATTAGATTTCCTTCTTCTGCTTTCATTTGATTTACTACATTCATAGGAATTCTTACTGAAAATGAATTTCCTATTTTTGTTAAGGGAGCACTAATTTTTATCCAATCATTCATGTTTATCACCTTGTTTATACAATGTATAAACAAAGTATATATATATATTTATCGCTTTTTAACATAGATTAGAGCCTTTTTTCTCAATTAAATATAATTCCTGTTAAACTCTCCCGATAGGGATTGAATCCATAAAAATCAAAGATTTTTTGGAGCAAAGAAAAACAAGGTTTTTCTTGCACAAAAAATGCTAAGCATTTTTACGTGCCAAAAACATTCTGTTTTTGTGGTTTTAGTGCAACGTTTGGAAGGAAAAATTCAAAGTCGTCGTGTGTATAGTTTTTTCTGGGGGTTGTGGTCGCCTTTTTGCTTCTTTTTTCTAAAAAGAAGAGAATTAAATAATATTTTTTGGGTGGGACTTATTATTGAGTTGGATCAGTAACTCTTCCCATAAATAGAATATTTCCTGTTTCCCTTTCCTGAATTATGAAGATAAAAGGATGGTCTGCTCTAAATATTGGGATTCTTGGTCCAACAGATTCAATACCAACAACAACAGCAGTTGCAGCTGCGGCTTCAGTTCCTTCTTCATTCACTTCAACAAACGCTTGATGAATCACATTTTGAATAAGAAGGTCTTGAGTGCCATCCATCCCAGAAAAATCTGCATTACCAAACGCTGTAGGCATACCCATAGCACTTAATGTATCTTTCATAAAGTATTTTGTATCAAATTCAAATTTTGGCATATAAACATCAATTTTTCTTTTTTGAAGTGAATTTCTCCATTCGTTTAATTTTTCAAGAGTAAGAGATTGTTCAAATTCATCTAAAGTTCCTTCTCTTGGTAAAAGCACAAGCATAGACAATTCTTCACCCTTGTAAGGCATTTCAAGGATTTGTAGGTTTTCTGTCTTTGCATAATTGAATTTTGCTTTCTCTCCTGTAAGAGTCATCATTTGTGTTTTTACAGATTGGGTAGGAGTAACTTTAAAATCTCCCTCTCTTGTTTTCTTTTTGTCAAATTCCCACTCCCATGTTCCTTTGAAATAAATGGCATTGGTTAAAACCAATCTCGTAGCAGGTTTTATAACAGGTGGACTTTTCGGTAGAAGTTCCTTGATTTTATTATTTGTTTGTTTTTCAATAAATTTATTTATAGTCCGTCTAGATTTTTCAGTTTCTTGTTTAAAATCAACATTGGCTGCTTTTCCACCATAGTATTGTTCAACTCTATTGGTGTAATCTTCAAGGAAAGGATAATCTTGTTGTGCCCATAAGGCATTTCCTGTACTTAATTTATATTCTTTATCTTTTTTATTGATATTATTATAAATGGCAGCAAAATTTGGTCTTAGAATATTGCTTTCAGGAAAATGAAAAACAGATTTCATCTCATCTGCTGTTTGACCTTTTGCACCTTCATAAGTCATTGCTAAAGCAGCAGAAATGCTATAAGGCGAATAAAAGATATTGCTTTCTTCTTCCTTATTTATTTCAGAATAGAAATCAAAAGCAAATTTGTTATTAGCTTCTACAACTTGCTGAATTCCAGTTTGCGATGAGTCAGTATCATCTGTTTGCGGTGGTTGGTCTGGTTGATATGGAAAAAGGAAATATGCTGCTGTAGCAGTAACAATAGCTACCATTAAAAGAGCTATTCCAATTGTTAAAAATTTTTTGTTCATAATAAATGAATATATTTGTCATAGTATATAAATATGTTGTTAAGTTCGAACTGAAGTTAGGGTCGGCAAAAAAAGTCAAATATCATCTAGATTCAAAGAAAATAATAATCTTAAAAATAATAAATCCAATACCCGAAGTAAATATTATCTTTATTAAATCAATAAAAGTTAAGGGTATCAGATCAAAAATTGAATTAAATGGAGAGTATACAATAAAAAGAAAAATAATTAGGGGCAATATTATTCCTAACCAAAATCCAAGTTTATTAGCTATTGATAGTTTCTTAATTTTTCTCCAAAAAATTGCAATAATTGCGAATAAACCAAAAAGTAGAATAGTTAAGAACGCACTAGTTTGTGCTAGTAAAGTATTATTTATATATTGATAGAACAAAGTTCCAGAAATTGTTATAGTATAAAAAACAATTAGGAAAAGTATAGACTTTAATATCAATCTTTTGAAATTAAAATCCTGAAATATTGAATCCAGTAAATTATTCTCAAAATATATTATTCCTAAAATCAATACGGGAATCAATATTAAAAGCCTCAATAACAAATAATGAATTGCAGTAAATATTGATGGTAATTTAAATGTGAATGATAAAAATAAAATTGACATGAATAGGATATTAGATAAAAAGATAACTAATAAAAGTCCACCAAATATAACTCCAAAATTACTTAATTTGGTAATTTCTTCTTTTCTAGCGCTGTATCCAAAATAAATACTCAAAGCTCCAAAAAGTGGAAGTGTGAATACTGGAAAATAAGTATGTCCAACAATTAGTCCTATGAATGCAAATATTACACTCAAAATAGATTTAGTTTTATTTTCCATTATGAGTTTTAAGATTAATTAATATATATATGTTCTTTTTTCCGACCCATATCTAAAAATAAAAAGACTTAAGTCTGGAAACGGATTTGCGAAGCAAAAATTTTCAATGTTGAGAAAAAGGCATTAAATCAATCTCTTCTAAGAGAGTTGTATCAATAACTTTATCAAGAGAAATCCTATGTATTTGAACATCTTTTAAATTTTTCCCTGTCACATCTTTTATTAATCTTTTTCTATCATCAACAATATGAGTATCTCTATGCTCAACATCTGTTTTATTAAGACCTTGTACAACGATGTGCCCTGAGCTTGGATTCCACCATGAACCAGGGTTATATTCATTAAGTATACCTAATACATATGGGTCCTGATAAGCAGTTGTTTGTACTTGTACAAGGTGACCCACAAATCAGTAATAAATATCTTGTTGATTTGACATAGTATGATAAAAATATAATTAATTCTTAAATCTTTCTCTTAAAATCGGGTCTTTTTCTCAATTGAATATAATCTTTGTTAGTTATCCCGCGAAAACCTGGAGGGGCACAGATTTATGAAGAGTAGCCTTGCGCCGTGAATCAATAAAGCTTTGGTATGACGGACTCAAAAATGCACTCTAAAAGCGAAGCTTTCCTCATTTGACACATCTAAAGAAACAAATTTATCATGCAGAAAACTAATTTTTGTTACTAATTATAGTTCCAACTATAACTTTTTTCATTCCAGAATCAATATCTGTATAAGTTATATTAACTTGATCATATACCTTAGAACTCTCAAAAGTACAATCCTGCAATTTGATTCTAAATAAATCTTTATATGATAATTGATGATTGGTCAGTTCCTCAAAAGGATTATTTAATCCAAAGGTTATTTGAGGATTGCCTTTACAGAAGTTATCTACAACATTGTTAAGTTCAATGTTCTTAAAGAAATTATTTCTTAGTGCAATTTCAATAGAATTATCAGTTATTATAACTTTATCAATGCAAGGCATGTCATCTGAAAATTGACATCTCCCAACTTCGCTAAGGCAGGAACCATCATAACAATCATATGGACAATTGAATTCTATCATATCACTTGTGTGCTCATCTTCACAATACCATTCAGATAAAATTTGTCCGTTACATTGATCATCGGACGTAAAAAGTTCATCTTGAGTTTGAATATTAATAGTGCCTTTTTCAGCAAAATTCTTTCCATGATCAGAATCAATACAATTATTTCCTGTAGGTAATCTCTTAGAATTCATTGTGCAGCCGTTTAGATAAACTAAACTTATAATTAAAATTAGCATGACAAAAATACGTTTTTTCATTATCATATTATAAAATTTATATTATAACCTATTTATATATTTTCTTATAAGATCAACTTAAATTTGTTTCTTCTTCCCAAGAACTAAGCATTTTTGAGGAGTAATATTGGATATAACCTCTGTTATTCGCACCTTGTAAGAGGCAAAGATTTATGATGAGTAGATTTAAGGATTAAATCGCCACGAGTCAATAAAGGTTTGGTATGACGGACTGAGCAAAGCGAAGGAGTAATATTGTGTATAATCCTTGTTATACATACTTTTTCAAAGGCAGAGCTTTATTTGGGAATTTAAGCTAATAAATGAAGATAATAAAGCTTTGTTAAGGCGCAGCCGTAGGCGAGCATTATTGTGTATAACTCTATATATGCGAAAATGTGAGAATTCTGTGATCCTGGGGCTTTAGAGACCCAAATTTACAAAATTGTTTCAGAAAAAGTGTATTCTTTTGGCTGTGGTAATTATTAGGATAAGCAGATTTTTAGTCCCAAATGAAGATTTTCCGGGTTTTATTGGGGTATGCTTTTTAATAATAATATTCTTGTTAATTTATGGCTGTGGATATTATTTACAACATGAAAAGGGAGATGCTTAGAAGAAAGCTATCTCATAAGACGATTAATACTTATCTTCTATATGTAAAGAAGTTTCTTCTTGCAAACCAAGACAAGAGCATAAAAAAGTTCTCAAAAAAGGATGTTCGTGAATTCTTATATAGGATGGAACAGAGGGGTGTGTCAGGAAGCACACTTAATGTTGCTCATAGTGCTTTGCGGTTTATGATGATAGAGATTCTACATAAAGCATGCTATCTGAAGATCAAATATGCAAAAACTCCTGTCAGAAAACCTGAATATTTGACAAAAACAGAAGTTAGTAAAATACTTGGTGTGATCCATAACAAAAAACACAAGTTACTTGTTTCTCTAATGTATGGGGCTGGCCTGAGAGTTGGAGAAGTAACAAGATTAAAGGTAAAGGATTTTTCTTTTGAGGAAAATATTGATTGGGTTAGATCTGGAAAGGGAAACAAAGACAGACCTTTTATAATTCCTCAGAAGATTAAAAGAGAACTAAAAAAGAGATGTAACCAGGAAAAATTATGGGTGTTTCTAGGAAGAAATGGTCATTTAAGCATAAGAACTGGTCAGATGGTTGTGAGGGCAGCAGGTAAAAGAGCAGATATCAAAAAAAATGTTCATCCACATATGTTTCGTCATTCTTTTGCAACTCATTAGAATCCGGAATTGATGTGACTTCAGTCCAATCCTTGTTAGGGCATGTAAGACCTGAAACAACCTTGGGTTATTCTCATTTCTTAAGACCAAAAATGATAGCAATCAAAAGCCCACTTGATGAATAAATTAGATGTGATTTTGTTGTATTTGACTAATATATATTCTTAAACCTATAAGCAAACATATATAATCAACATTAATAATAAATTTAAATCTGATTCTATTTGATTTTATAGAGGGGAGCATATTGCCAAGAGGCCAGTTGTATCTTTGTGCAGATCAAACAGGGATGGAGCTGGGCAAATTAATTGCAAAAAACCTGTCTGAAAAGATGGATTACAGTGCTGGGATTGAGCAAATCATCTGTAGACCAGGAAAAGAACAATTTGCAATTGGTGAATTTAAAATAGGACTTCCCTCTTCTGTTCGTGGCAAAGATGTATTCTACATTACTTGTCCTATAGAAAATGTAACAGGCTGGGATGTTAACAACAATCTAATGAGAATATATCAGGTTGTCGACACATTGAATAACTGTCATGCAGATTCAGTTACCCCAGTTATACCTTTATTTCCATATGCGAGGCAGGATCAAAGAAAAGGGCGTGAGCCTCGCACAGCCCTCATAATTGCAGCATGTCTAGGTGCTGTTGGGACTGATGCTGTTATAACATTGGATTTACATGCAGGACAGATTGAAGGATATTTGGAAGCAGTAGGTGTAAAACCAGATGCACCTTACGCAAGCCCAATCTTTCTAGAATGGATTCATGAAAACATTCATGACTTGAAAAACTGGGTTGGAGTTCCTGCTGATCATGGTGGGATTGACAGAACATATTTTCATATTGAAAGGATTTTTGAAGACCCAGATGAGCATATTGTTTATTCAATCAAAGATAGAAATCAGACTACTGCTAATACAGTTGATTCTTCAAAGATAATTGGTAGTGTACAGGACAAAAAGATCCTCACTTTTGAAGACATGGTAGACACTGGTGGCACAATTGAACTATTAGCATATAATGCAACAAATTCAGGAGCAAAAGAATTAATTGTTGTAGCTACTCATGCATCGCTTAGTGGTGATGCAACCTCCAGGCTGGATAAGATCTATAAAGATACTTGTTTTACAACTTTGTTAACAACAAACACAGTTCCGCATCAACAAGAGTATATAAAAAAGCACCCTTGGTTTAAGCAATTGGATGTTTCAGAATTCCTTGCTGAGATGATCTATAGAATTCATACTGAACAAGAAACATCTAGTCTGTATCTTAAGAAAGATAATGACCTTCTTGTTTAAGTAAAACACTAAATTATGGTTACCAATACATGACTAATAATATTTTTAATCACTAAAGTTTTTACAAAATAACATGGGGGAGGGTATTGAAATATATTCAAATAGATCAGCCTATCAATTAAGCAATAAACTCTATAATAGTCTTAAAAAATACAACTCAGTGTATACCAAACCGAAAAAAGTTCTAGTTCGCCAAGGAAAAGAACAATTTGCATGTGGAGAGTTTAAAGTGAAACTCCCTGGATCAGTAAGAGGCAAAAAAATTTTTCTACTTCAATGCCCAATAGACAAAACCTCAGACAGAACTGTGCAGGACAACCTTTGGGAAACCCTACTCACTTTAGATGCATTAAAACACTGCCATGCTAAATCAATAACACTAGTAATGCCATTACTTGCATACAGCCGGCAGGACAAAAGAGATGGACGTGAGCCTTTGTCAGCCAGATTATTTGCTGAATTTATCGGAAAAGCAGGTGCAGATTCATTTATTACATTTGACATTCACTCAAGCCAGGTTAAAGGTTATTTTGAAGCCTCAGATATCAAATGTGACTCATTATATGCAACAAATATTTTTGTAGATTATATAAAAAGCCATTATCAACTAGAGGATCTGGTAGTATTAGCTCCAGATCAGGGAGGAACTAAAAGAGCGTATTATTATGCTTCAAAATTGTTCAAACATCCCCACAAACACATTATTTTTGCAGTAAAAAAACGATCAACAAAGCAAATTGCCAAAGTTGATCTAACAAAAATATTAGGAAATGTAGAAAATAAAACAGTTCTACTAGTAGATGACATTGCAGATACATTAAGTACAATTGATCCAATTATTCAGGCTCTTCATAAAAAAAATGCCAAAGAAGTTATTGTGTGCTGTACGCACGCAATTCTAAGTGATCCAGCATCACAAAAACTAAATAAATTATATACCAACAGTCCATTTACAACATTCTTAACAACAAATACAGTTCCTCATCAAGAAATATTCATTAATAATAACCCTTGGTTTATGCAGCTTGATATCTCTCCAATGCTAGCTAAGCTAATTAATAGGATAATAAAAAATAAACCTACGTCCAGTTTATATCTATAGAGAATTTTGAATGCATTCATTCAACTTTTGTTTATGTTCAATACCAGTTTCATTCGGCAGTTAAACACTTGCCTGAAGTGCAATCTGACAAACATAATAAAATTCTCAGAGAGAACTTTGAAATCATAGCTTACCAGTACTTCAAGACACGATTTTTAATAAACATGAAGTATTTCAAAGTTCTCTATAATAGATTAAACACTAAATCTTAATCTGTTAGAATAAGTATATTTCTTTTTTCCAGCATAATCACATTTAATAACTGCAGCCGGCAATGTAAATGCACCTACCACAGCCAACTTTGCTTTAATCTGGTATCTGATAATTCTCTCCTCACCTACTTCAAGATCACCAACTTTCCATTTAACTAATGTGCCTTTTTTGTGGTGTTTTACAACTCTGTGTGGTTCAATTGAGCCTACTTGCTGCTCAGAACCTAATTCTGCAATATTTGGGACTGAATCAACAATCCAAACATCCCTAACAACCCTTTTTGACCTGTTCTTCACTTTTAACAAAACCTTCATACCAGCAATTCCACCTTGTTTCTTAGAAATAATTACTGCTCCTTTCTTAACTTCAACTGGACTTCTGAGCACTCTTGCTAGCACAACTGCAATAAGGATCACACAAAAAATAAACAATAATGGAATATAGTTTTCAACAACGATCATTGTCTTTTCCTCATCTGCTTCAAGATCTATATTCCAAACAAGATACCTACCATCTTCTGTTTTTTTAACATCTGCATCAGGAATTGTTTTAGAAAATAATCTTTTAATTCCAGTAGTTTTAAAAGCAACTGTCTCCGATGTTTTAGAATTGCCATTATTCTTATAATTAATATTGTAAACTTTTTTTAGAAAACTTTTCTTAGTTGTTCTTTGCTCTTCTAATTGTGAATAAGCTACAATTTTATAAATCTCTTGCAGACTAACAAGAGTAGAGTTTTTCCTAGAGATATAAATTGAAACCTTGTCTTCAACTGGGTTTTGACCTGGGTCAAATTTATGAGTGAAAACCACTGATTTCTCTTCCAGAGGGCCAAGTTCTGTTACAGTCTCTTTTTCAAATAAAGGGGAAAAAGCTTGTATTTTAAGATTTGTAATATTTAAAGGATTTCTGTTCCTAAGATTTACAGTTATTTTCATATCTTCTCTAGGATCAACTTCTTGGGTTACTTGTGCATTTGCAACAATTAAAGCAGCATATTCTTTTGGTGATAAAAACTGTGGTCCATATCCAATAACTAATTGTGCAGTTTCACTCTCTTTTGTAACAACACCTTTAACTGTTAACCCAATAATGTACTGGTTATAGCTTTGATGTGCTGAAGGTGATGCCCTGATCTTAACTAAAAAATTTGCACTCTCTCCAACAGCAAGGTCAAATTTAGAAAACTTATAACTTAATGGATCAGTTAAAATTGTCCACTTAACATCATCTGAAAACCTCAAACTAAATTTATCATCATACTTCATATCATTAACAACAGTAATATTAAAAAGCGCATTATCTCCAGCACCAATTGCACTTTTTATAGCTTCAGTTTCAATAGATATTCCAAGGACAGGATTTATTGATAAAATTGACAAAACTAGTACAATAAACCAAATTAGATGTTTAGCCCTCACAATTTATCGACCTCTATATATGATTTTTACAATACTTATTTAAATAATTTTCTAAAAATATGAGCATGAAATTGTGTTTTTGTTAATTTATTCTTAATATTGGCAGAAAAAGGGCAATGTCAACTACTCTGTGTTAGTGCCATTAATGCCTGATCAGTTTAGTACCCAAACAGCCTTGAGATCTATCAGTAGATTAGACTTGACTATATTAGAGTACAGATGCAATGCTTAAGCGCTGTTTTTTAAAAAACTTAGGATTTTATTACCACAAAACTTATAAACAATAAAATAGTATTGATTAATTGGTGCTATGATTGGGGAAAATAAGATTAATCGTGTTAGACATATTGAAACCACATGAACCGTCAATATTGAATTTAAGTTCTGAATTAAGTAATCTTGATGGAATTGATGGTGTAAACATTTCTGTTAATGAAATAGATAGTAAAGTGGAGACTGTTAAAGCTACTATTTTTGGAGAGGATATTGATTTTGACAAGGTTGAGGAAGTAGTTGAAGATATGGGAGCTTCAATCCACAGTATAGATAAAGTAAGTTCTGGGAAAAAAGTTGTAAAAGAAGTATTTACTCACCAAGATACAAATTCCAAGTAGAATGGATATTAAAAAAACAATTCAGTTAATCAAAGAATATTCTAAAATAGCAAAGTTATGGGAAATAGGCAGAAGAGTATTTGCAAAGAACTCTTTTGATGGGATTCTGACTATTATTGGGATTATACTTGGAAATTATTATGCTCATATTACTGAGTCAAGGGTTGTTATTGTTACTGGAGTAGGTGCTTGTATTGCTATGGGTGTGAGTGGTATTTGGGGAACATATTTTACTGAAAAAGCTGAAAGAAGAAAAAAAGTACTGGAATTAGAAAAAGTTACCTTGAGAAAGATGAAGAATTCAAAAATTGAGAAGGCAGAGAACTTTGCTTCTATTTTACTTGCATTTATTGATGGACTAAGTCCTTTTTTTGCTGCTTTGATTGTATTGATACCTTTTTTTATTATGAATATTAATATTGCATATTATGCTTCATTAGGTGTTGCTTTTTTATTATTAGCTTTGCTAGGCGCTTTTCTTGGAATGATATCTAAAGAGCATGTACTTAAAGGTAGTTTTAAGATGATTGTTGCAGGAGTGGTCTGTATGTTATTATCTTTAGTATTGCAGACATTGTAATCTTTCCTATCACTTTTTCTGGGCAATTTCAAGGTAATTGTGGTTAGCCCCATAATACCGGTTCAGTCGCCAGTTTGCTAAACCAGATTCATATTGTATGGAGTTTGATTTCTCCTCCATTATGATAATGAATCTTGCAATTTTCTAGTGCACCATATTTCTCTATATCTTTTAGCTCAGTTATAATATAAAAAACACCAGTCTCACTAAGCATTTGATCAAAAACACTTAAAATTGTAGGCAGGCCTAATGTCTCATTATGACCTTGATTAAAAGAGTCATGGTGTGGGAAGAAGAAAAAACCATAGTCAAAATCCTTTGTTGAAATAGGTATATTCCCAAACCAATTTTCACATATGTACCCTGCATGAATATCTACATTAGATAAGTCCAGGTTTTCTCTATTCATTAAATTAAGAACTTGTTCGCCTTCATCTGAGCTTAAACCGTGACCAAAAGGATTTATCTCAACAACTGTTATTTGTTTTGGATCATAAGTAAGAAGATCTATTGTACTTAAGAAATCACCTGCTCCAACCTCTAATATTTTTTTTCCAGAAATTTCTGCTATATCACATGCAAGAATCTCAAGAATATTTGAGTCAAAAAAAGAAAACTCACCATTTAATCTTTTTCTCCGGGTTTCAACTTCATTTGGTGTTAAACCAGGCATCCAACATTGTCTTTCAAAATAATTATGCAGGATAGAATTCAATTTTTCTTCCAATTGTTCTGATATAATAGTAGGGAAAGCATAATATATTAATAAATTTTTATAAATTTGTTAAGTTTATTATGAAAATAATCTGATCTAATTAGTAAACTGTAACATCTTCACCTAAAATATTGGTTAGTCTATCAGCAGCAAGACTAATTTCTTGCAAATAAGACTCATCAATAACCTCAATTTCTAAACCGGATTTATCCAGATCCAATGGCACTCCATCAGCATGTTGAGCTTCAGAATGGATTATGCCAACATGTTTACCAGCCTGTTTCATACCAAAGATAGTTTCCCTTTTAGTGGTTACTATATGAGTATTGTAGCAAGATATAAACAAAGTTGGAGGAATAATATGGTGATTAAGTCCATAATTTTGTAAAGTTTTTGTTAATGTTTCACAATAATTTTGCAAATTTACCCGGCCTCAGTCAGGAGAAAAAATAACTTATATTAAAACTTTACTCCGAATATGTTGGGTCTAAATGTTTAGCATAACTTAAAGCTTTGGTGGGCGGATCTCACAGTGGATTTTTGTTATCAAATGCTTTAACACACTGGACAAGAAAGAATTTATATAATCCATATTATTTGAAATCAAAATGAAGATAATTGATATGCACTGTCATCTTCCCCAAATTAATCCTGCATTTAACTCTATAAGAGAAATGCCACTAAAAACCAATAAAAAAACTGCGTTTAGATTGGCTTTAAAATATTACTGTAAAGTATTGGGAATAAAATACGTTTCAGACTTTCGAGAATTAAATAAAAAATTTGAGAGAGCATTACTTACAACAGTTAACAAAAGCATTGCTGATCACGTAGTTGTCCTGGCATTTGACGGAGTATATGAAAAAGGGAAAATAGTAAACAAAAAAAGTCTTCTTTATGTAAAAAATAAAACTGTGTATGAACTCTCAAAAAAACATCCCAAAATCCTGTTTGGAGCATCTATAAATCCTGCCAGGAAAGATGCATTCAATGAATTAAGAAAGATTAGCAAGTTAAATCCTGCACTAATAAAAATGCATCCAACATTTCAACTATTTGATCCAAGAAAGTACAAAGAATTCTATGAAAAAATTGCACAACTTAAGATACCAGTCTTAATGCACACAGGTCAGGAAACTGCCCTGCCTGGATGTGAAGTTGCCAAAAAATTTGAAACAATTGAGAATACAGTCCCCTTACTAAAAGCAGGATGTACAGTAATTGCAGCTCATGGTGGTGGAGCATTTTTTTTAAAAGATAAAAAAACATTTAGGAATGTACTTACCACGCTAAAGAAATATCCAAAACTATTCATTGATATTTCGGCTATTGCAAACCTGCACAGTAAAAGGAGGTTAATTAGAGTGATGAAAAACAATTTAGCAATGTCCAGGTCAGTTTATGGGAGTGACTTTCCAGTAATTCCTAATCCTATTTTGTTCCTGAGAAAAATTGGAATTGGTAATCACTTGCAACTAAAAAATAACAGTAATATTATCTCCAGAGATATTCTCTTAAAGAAAGAGATTGGATATCCAGATAAAGTTTTCAAAAGAGGTTACAAAATAATAAGTAGTCCTATCTCCAATTAACCAAAACATCATCAGTTCGTACATAAGGTTTAATGTAAGTTTCACTCAGCTTCATTCTATTTCCTGCTTTGTATTTTATTAACCCAAGCCAAGCAATCATTGCCGCATTATCCACAAGAAACTGATTCTCTGGGATATAGCATTTAGCATCTCTTTCTTTGCACATGATTTTAGCCATCTGCTGCAGTCTTTTGTTGCAAGCAACTCCTCCTCCCAGCACAAGCTCATTTTTATTACAATGAGCCATAGCTCTTTCAGAAACCTCCATTAACATAGCAAAAACTGTTTCCTGCAAAGAAAATGCCAGGTCTTCTACCTTGTATTTTTTACTGCTAACTTTGTTTTTAAGATTAGTCAAAATGCCTCCAAAACTAACATCCATACCTTTAACAACATAAGGAATCTCAATATAATTATTAGATTTTTTAGCTAATTTCTCAATTTTCGGCCCTCCAGGAAATCCCAGACCAATAAATCTTGCAAAAGAATCAAGCATATTACCAATACCATTATCCAAAGTCTCACCAAAAATTCTATACTTGCCACCCTCATAAGCAATAATCTGTGTGTTGGCACCTGAAGCATAAAGCAGGACAGGATCTTTGCAATCAGTAAGCATATTTGCTATCTCAAGATGAGCAATGCAGTGGTTTACACCAATAATTGGTATGTCATGAACAATAGAAATAGAGCGTGCAGCTGCTGCTCCAATCTTTAAGCAATTACCTATTCCAGGAGACTGAGAAAAACTTACAAGACCAATATCTGAAAAATCAGCACCTGCTTTATCCAATGCCTTGTTAATAACAGTTTTGCAAACACGAACATGATGCAGAGAAGCCTTGTAGGGAATAATCCCTCCTGACTTAGTTTTATATGCATCAATAATATTGGACAAAACTTTTCTATTATCTATTACACTAACTCCAAAAGTATGGGCAGTTGATTCAATACCTAGTACTATCATATCAAAAAAAAACACTTGTTAGTATATATTTTTTATGTTTGAAGCCTTTGAGTTATCTTTTTCGTTATAGTTGAATCTGGGTAATCTTAAAACCTATACTTTTCAAAACATATTTATACATAGCTTTTATATGGGGAGTTTATGAGATATTGCAGGTTTGAACAATGTGAAGCATATGAACTTGCACAAGGCCGAATCTTGATTGGACCTTCTGATAAAGAATATAGTTTAGGGTATCTTGAATTAAATCACAAGCAAAAACTGAGCAAACATCACAGACCAGCTCCAGAAGAACTTATTCAAATATCTGGCAAATCAAGAATCACAATCTACAAATCCCATAGCATTACTAAATATGATTTGAACCCTGGGGATTATATTAAGATCCCTGCTAACAGAAAACACGTACATGAGAACCCAACTTCAGAAAAATCAATAACTCTCTGGAAATTTGAAGGGGATATTAAAAACATAATTGAAAAAATAACAAACAAATAATCCAAAACATATATATACCACTATTCTCAAAAATATATGGAGGATAATAAATGTCAAGAAAAACTCATATAATACCCAGAGCTCCGGTGGGCAGAATTTTATACAAGGCAGGAGCAAAAAGAGTATCTGCTGATGCAGTTGAGCTATTTGCAGAAATTCTAACAGATATTGCTGATGAAATCTCAGTTCAGGCAGACAAAATTGCAAGACACGCTGGTAGAAAAACAGTTCAAGCAGGAGATATTAAACTTGCAGCTAAGCGTTAAGTTCAATAAGAATTTGGTTAATTTTTTCCTTAGATTTTTTTCAATTGAATATTCACGCATTCTCAATCTCTTCTCTGAGCTCATCAAGATTTTTATATTTGAAAAACTCACTTTTTTCAAGTTTTTTTAGTTTTTCAATGAACTCTGGTCTGAGATCTGGATCATTCTGATATTCAATATATACACTAATTAGATATTCAATTGTTTCAGACTTATCATTAAAACCATACTTAGCTTTAACAATATTAAGTACTCTGTTTGCATTCTCACTTAAATTAATTAATGCCTGCACCAACTAATCTCACCTAAGTTCAAATAATCCATACTTATTTATAATCTTTTTGTATTCATAAACCTTTTTATGGATCTTCTGAAATATTTTCGTACATAAAAATCAAGAATTAGTCGTAAAAAATAGAAAATGGATTACTTGATAATTCTAAAAATCTACTCAAACTAGGGAAATGTTTTTTTTACAACAGGCTTACCCATAAAATTCTGCTCCTTTTTTAGTTTTGAGTATATTTCATCTAATACATACAAAAATTATTAACAGCGAGCGATAGCGAGCCTTGGGTTTAAATCCCCCGCCTTTAGGCGGTGGGAGGATGTCACTCATATTACAGGAAAAGTAAGTGCTAACATAAGTTGCAAACAAATTTAGAAAAATATTTTTTCATGGTCAGATGAAGCAGACTGTAACCGAGTGTGAAACATGAGGTTACGTCTGCAGAGTAGCATTTTTTTTAGAAAATGCGTCTGCACCAAGAAAGAAAAAATATTCCTAAACAATTAGTTGTATCTTGACATTATTAACTAAAAGTAAAGAAAATCTGCTGTGAAGAGTTAATCTCACTCCGCTTTGCTCCGTTCCTGAGTTGCTCTGGCAACTAATCCCACCGCCTAAAGGCGGGGGCTTTTGCA
>JAANXH010000047.1 GCA_018263355.1 Candidatus Woesearchaeota archaeon | reverse complement strand
ACTGAATGGAATTGGTTGGTGAACCACTGGTGCTTGCAAGGAACTTGTAAGTTTTGTGCGAAACAAAGTGAAGTGATTCAAAGCACACCAATGGAATGATTGTATCAGATTAAACTCCATACAATATATGATGTGGTTTAGCAAACTGGCGACTGAACCGGCAATGTGGGGCTAACATTAAATTTTGCCCAAATTTACTTGTCTAGCATATCTTTAACAATTCTTTCAACTTGATTTTGAGTAACAAATTTTGCAGGTTTCCAGTAATCAAGGTATTTTTGCAGGGTCTTAACATCATCTATTCTTGCACACTTTTTTAGATCACTAATAATAAGGCCAATATTTTCATTGAGTTTTGAAAGAGAATGCTTAATATCTTCAATCTCTTTTTTGTAAGCCCTAAGTTCCTTATGGATTTTTCTGTGACTCTTTAGCATATTTTCATCAGTGAGCTGAACTTTTTGATGCAGGGTTTTATACCTGTCTTCAAGCAATCTTAGTCTTCTGTTTGCCTGAGTTGTCTGATTAACAATATTTTTTAAATCAGGACCAGTATCTTTTTGTTCTTGTTTATTTGCAAAAGGATTATTTTTCATTTTCTTATATTTCGGTATATTTTTATAGCACTATATTTTTATAGACTCTAATACTAAGATAAAATAATACTCCATATTTATATTAAACCTTTGTGAGTATTTTTCAGTAGTGTTGGTCTGTAAGATGCCTCATAGGAAAAAAAAAGAGAAAGGGATATTTAGTCATAGAGTAGTCCAGGAAGGAGAAGATAGAACTTTAAGAATTGACTGCTCAAAATGTAATTTTCTGCCCTCAATTGAAGATAATGCTTTGGTAATGTCAAAGACAATTGAGCTTTTAGTTGAAAATAAATCAGTTACAAAAATAGTTTTTTACCAGCAAAGAGATTTTGTATATGAATATGAGCAAACAAGAATCTTAATGCAGGTTGCAAATGTTTATGATAACCTAGTTAGGGAAAAAAATCTGCTAAACCATCAAAACTTGGGTTTTTCCAAAAGATATACAAAAGGATTTAATCAGCGTTTTTCTGAATTGCACAATATTAATTACAATCTAATTAAAAGTGATCCTATTGGTGCATATGTTGAACTAAAAAGATTACTCAGAAGAGAAAAATCAGCACTAGAAGCAGAAATTGACCCAACATATGCACAGAGCCTGAAAAGATACATTGCACTGCTTAATTCAATATTAAAAATGCTTGAAAACCTTACTTTAATCAAGCTAGCAAAGCCATATATTGCAGGATATCACCCAGGAGACAGAAGCGTATATCACAGAATAATCAATCCTGTAATAAAGCCAGACTTTATGTTCACCAGGTTAATGGCAAAGTATCCTGAAGATGCTGAAGAGCTAGACACATATAGGTTTGGCAATTCAGAAGTAATGATATTTCGGCTTCCGGGTTCAATCCAGTATTTGTATCATCTTGTTCCACCAGAATTTCAATTATCTGAAGAAAAATATGAAATACTTGATTCAGCCAGATCAATAATTGCCGAGCACAAACCAAAAAAATCAGAATTTGTTGATCCTGAAAGAATGAGGCAGGTATTTTACAATGTGGGAAAAGATCTGATAGAAGAGCTAGTAACAAGCAGGAGTTTAAGCTTAAGAAGCAAAGAAATTGATGAGTTAACCAGGATTTTAGTCAGATACACAGTAGGTTTTGGACTAATTGAGGTATTGTTGTCAGACCCTAAAGTCCAGGATATCACAATCAACTCACCAATGGGAAGAGTCCCAGTATTTATTGTTCACCAGGATTTTGATGATTGTGTAACAAACATAATTCCTTCAAGACCAGAATCAGACTCATGGGCATCCAAACTTAGAATGATATCTGGAAGACCATTAGATGAGGCAAATCCTATATTAGATACAGAACTTGAACTGCCAGATGCAAGAGCAAGAGTTGCAGTAATTGCTCCACCACTAAATCCTTCTGGACTAGCATATGCATTAAGAAGACACAGGGACAAACCTTGGACACTGCCTTTGTTTATACATAACCGGATGGTAAGTCCTTTGGGTGCAGGAGTATTGAGTTTTTTAATTGATGGCTCAAGAACAATGCTTGTTGCAGGAACCAGAAGCGCAGGTAAAACATCTCTGCTTGGCTCACTAATGGTAGAAATAATGAGAAAATACAGAATAATTACTGTAGAAGATACTCTTGAGCTGCCAACAACAGCACTTAGAAAATTAGGATATAATATCCAGCCAATGAAAGTGGCAAGTGCAATGACAAAATCTAGCTCAGAAGTTTCAGCTGATGAAGGAATAAGAACAACCCTTAGAATGGGCGATTCCTGCCTAATAGTTGGAGAAGTCAGATCCACAGAAGCAGCAGCATTATATGAAGCAATGAGAGTTGGTGCACTTGCAAATGTAGTAGCAGGAACAATCCACGGTGATTCACCTTATGGAGTATATGACAGGGTTGTAAATGACTTAAAAGTTCCTAAAACCAGTTTTAAAGCAACAGATATTGTTGTAGTTGCCAACCCAATAAAAAGTGCTGATGGAATGCACAAGTGGAGAAGAGTAACTCAGATAACAGAGGTTAGAAAACACTGGGAAAATGATCCTTTGCTTGAGCATGGTTTTGTTGACCTGCTCAAATATGACTCTAGAAAAGATAAACTAGTTCCAACAGATGATTTGATTAATGGGGAGAGTAAAGTTTTAAAAAGTATAGCTGGTAATGTAAAAGAATGGGCAGGAAATTGGGATGCTGTCTGGGACAATATATTACTGAGAGCAGATATAAAAAAAACTCTGGTGGAGTATGCTGTGAAAACAAATAATATGTCAATGCTTGAAGCACCATTTGTAATTAAATCCAATGATGAGTTTCACATGCTTTCAGATCAGGTTAAAGAAGAAGTAGGAAATATTGACAGCAAAATAGTCCTGTCAAAATGGGTAAACTGGCTAAAATCAGAAATAAAAAAACAAGATTTACAATGAGAAAAAAAGCACAAGTCACATTTTTAATAGTGATTGCAATTGTTGTGTTAATCTTATCTGCATTTTTAATATATTATAGGTCTGAAAGTTCAAGAGTAGATATAGTAACACCACAAACAAGCACTCAGGAACTAGATAAACCAGTAATTATGTTTGTTGAGTCTTGTCTTGAGTCTTCTCTTAAAGACGCTATTAACTTAGTTGGTATGCAGGGAGGTCGGATTTATAATTATCAGGCACAAGGCACAGCTGCTTTTTTAGGGCCACCAAACAGAGATTATGCAATAGGTGTGCTTCCTTATGAATATGATGGAGCAGTGCAAAATGTTAGTTATGGAATATATGAAATACATACACAAGCACCAGATCATCCATATGAAGGAAGCTTGAAATCAGACAAAAAAGTAATCTCAGGAGAAAACGCGCTGCCTGCTCTGTGTGATAATCAGGGAGCAAATGCCTGGAACCTTCCTGAGCTTCAATATTCTTGTATTGATTATGATTTGAGTGCAAGCAGGCATTCTATTCAAGAATATATGCAAAAATATATTGAGCAGGAAATAGTCAAATGTGCAGACTTTAGTAATATAGATATAGGCACAAAAGTAGAAACAAAACAAGTTGATGCAACAGTTTTATTTGGAGAAAATGATGTTAGAGCATCTGTTGATTTTGAAATAGAAATAACAGATGGAAAGCAAACCAAAATAAAGGTTGAAAAATTTACAAAAACAGTCAAAGTAAGATTTAAAAAAATCTACGAGCTTGCATACTATCTGATTGAGGAAGATAATTCCAACCTGTTTTTCAGTATTTTAAACCAAGATAATCTAGATGGCTTAAGCAAATGTCCAGATGCTGATAAAAAGTATTATAATGAAAAATGTCTAAAACCTGACATGAGCGTGGAACTTGTAAGATCACCTTGCAGGTCAAATTCATTATGTGATGAGTCCCAATACTCTAATCTGGTTATAATACAAGATAATGCTTCAAAAATAAACAACAAACCCTATGTGTTCATGTTTGCAGTCAAAAACCGGCCACCAGTCCTGGACTATATTGATGAGAGTGTGAATGCAACATCAATCTATTATTTTTATCTAACCAGCATATATTCCCAAACACCAATGCAGATATATAGAAGAGCAATCACAAGCCATGGTCTGCATGAGCATAATATAGTTTCAGAAGAAGATGTAATAGTATATCCATTTGCACTAGACCCAGATGAAGAGATTCCTCAGATAAAATACAAGGGTTGGAAAACAGGCCACGCTATTTCAGTGCATGGCCACAACCATGGTGGAGGCTCGCAAAACAGATGGCAGCAATCATCCCAGTATCAGGATAATCACAGGGATGCAGCAATCACAACTAGTCAAGGAGATAATGGGTTTCACTTTTTTAGAGTTATTGCAGAGGATGAGGCAGGCCTGCAGGATTATCAAGATGTAGAAGTCTTTATCAGAGATAGACCTGCCGCACCACTAAGCCCAGATCCAGACCCAGATGAAGAAGAGGAAGATGAAGAAGAAGAAGGCGGCGGAATCACCGGAGGTTCAACATTATGTGATCGTGCAACAAATCCAGATTGCTAATGAGCAAGATAATGAATTTACCCTTTGGTTCTGTTTTTATTCTTAATTATATTGACAGACAAGAAAGATGAATTTTATTTAGAAATATTATTTTCAGTTCTTTGGTATGTTACCAAAAAATCATGAACGTTTGATCTTTCATTAGAACGACCAATAAAACAAATATAATTATGATTTGGATAAATCTCTTCAACAGCTAGTTTAGCCTCACTTTCTTTTTTAAGATATCTAATCCCACCTGATCCAAGTTCATCCTCACCTTCAGATACCTCATATAACTGATCAGTGTAGATTGCATAGACATCATGATCAGGAATATATTCATACCACAGATTAGTACTATTATACCACCAACAATCACGATCGTCAAGCTCGCCTTCAAGACCAGATCTTTTCTGCCAGATTTGTATCTGAAACTGGTCGCCTCTTTGTCCAAGAAAACCCATTTGAGTATACATCCTTGCTAACTGAAAAGCTTGTTCTGCATCATACATATTATCTAGATAACGAACTACAACAGTACCAGAACCATCAACCAAACTAAAGTAATCTCCTCGCACATCATCCTCAACTTCTATTATCTCTAGAGTGTGTGGATCATAATTAGTATATTCAATTAAATCACTTTCCACCACAACTTCAGTTGGAGTTGGAGTAAAAGTTTGAGTATGAGTTGGAGTATCAGTAGGAGTAAGGCTCGGAGTAAGAGTCATAGTAGGAGTAAATGTTGGAGTAAAAGTAGGACTTGGAGTAGGGCTTGGGGTTTCAGTATATGTTGGAGTATCAGTAGTCTGCTCAGGCAAAACCCTGGCAGCCAGACCACATCCACTAGCAATAGTAGTCACCAAGATAGCACATAAAGTATTTCTAACTTTCTTTGGTATATTGTTCATTTTACTATACCAAAGGAGTAATAATATTTAAATTTATTGGTATTTTCTTGCTAATTTGAATATAAAAATATAGAAAATTTTTTAAATACATCAAATAGAAAATTATATAATATACAATATTTATACAAAGTAGTGAGTTTATGAGAAAAAAAGGGATATTAAGTGCACTTATAATTTTCTTTATCTTATTTTTAACACTTGATTCAGGTGCACAAACAACAAAGGGATGTTGTGCAAACCCAGATACAACAATACTTGGAGATAAGGGTGGTTCTTATTGTTCAGACTCTGAGGCAACCAAATTATCTCAAGCACAATGCTGTCCAGTTGATGGAAATTATAATGTTTCACAATCACACCCTGAAAACCAGACAGATTGTCAGTTAAACTATTGGCAAGGAGAATTCTGTATTGGTCTTACCCCTTGTGATGATGGCTGCTGTTATGATGTAACCACTACTTTTAAATGTGGAGAAAACACGCAATTTGAGTGTTTAAACCAATCTGCATTAAACAAATGGGAGCCAGGTTTTGAAAACCATGAAATGTATAAATATAATCCCTGCTACAAAAATAAGCAAGACTCTGTAACCGGACTTTATATTAAAAAAATAGATGAATGCCCAGACATGGACCCCTGCACAGAAGAACTAGGAATCTCAAAACAAGAATGCCTAGCAAAAACACATGGGACAGAAGGATGTTTTTGGTGTCCAGACCAGGCAGGACAAGGAAACAATACTTGTTTTACAAAATGTAATCCTGGTTGTGAAGCCTATTCAAGTGATCTTGATGCAGACAATATATGTGATGCAGATTCTAAAAAGTATGGGTATTGTGCAGCAGAAGAGGTAATCTGTGACAACCCTGTAGCAGAAAAATGCAGATGCGGTTCAGTTCTAGCACAAGAAGATGAGTTTTGCTGTGCTATTAGAAGCAAAACATTTTCAACCGAAAAAGGTTGTGATTTTGATTGTCACCCATATTGTAATATTAATGAGCAAATAAGTGAAACAAAAGCAGACTTTCCAGGATATGATCGTTGTTTTTGTGGAGATCCACTAGTTAATTTTGATGATGATGATTGGTATTGTTGTATTAATGCTACTGGGGGGGTAGAGCCCAAGAAATCAAAGTGTTTTCAGACAGGCTCTGTGCAAGGTCAGGTAACAGACATGGATACAGATAATGTGATTCCTGGAGCCCCAATAACTATATCACAACATGACACATATACAGATGTCAATGGAAAGTATTTAATAGAAGATATTTTAGTTGGAGAGCATTCACTAGTAGCTAACCCAACAAATTACAAATCTGAAACTAAAACAATAGAGCTAACAACAGACGGACAAGTATTAACAAAAGACTTCCAGTTAGAGCCAAACATCCCAAGATGTGAAAATCCTTTGGTTGAGCCTGAAGATATTGACCCACAATTAGACTATGATAATCAATTAGGCACTATCACAGTTAGCTGGACAAATGTGTGTCCCGAAACTATTATGGGCTTTTATGTTTTTAGAAATGGTCAGCTTGAAGCATTTACAGGAGACACTTTTTTTGAAGATACAACTTTTCCTTGGGGAGATTATGTCACTTACAAAATTGGTGCAATGTATGATTATGGAAAAGTATACAATTACACCACATCTGAGTTTTACACAGGAGATCCAATTTGCGTTGGAAAAGCTGGGCAGGAAATGTGCATAAATAACTCAAGATATGAATGTACTGATCGCTCTTTGTTAAACATAAAATGGAACTGTGGAAGTGATCACCAATGTATGGGCCCAGGAGAATCTGGAAAAACAATTTGTAAAGCTGATGAGTCCTGTCCAGATTTGGGAGATCCTTTTGGAGCATTTCATACAAGTGAGCAGTGCTTAGGCACAAAATTTCCATCAGAAGATACTTATCAAAATCCTTGTTATTATGATTACTCGCTTACACCATTAGATTCTTGTTATGATTGTTCAAATGAGACCTCTTGTTATGATTATCAAAGCCAGGCTGCATGTGTGACTGATAATTGCCTAGCAGGAGGAGCAGAAGGATGCAAATACCTGGATGCAAACCAAGAACTTGGAAAAGGGGTTTGTTATTCTCAAAACCAATGGACAGATTGTGGGCTTTGTAATGATCCATTTATGAACTGCAGTGCAGAGCAATGCGCAACACTTGGACAATGTTATCTTTTAGGCACTGAGTGTTTGGATTGCCATCAAGATAATGTTAGATGTGGTGATTATGAAGATAAATTCTCTTGCAATGGTGGACAAAACTTTACTATTGAACCTGGCAGTTGTGAACCTCTAAGACAAAGAACATATTCAAATGACACCTGCGGGATAGGATACTGTGTTTGGACAGGATCAGGTTGTAGTAGGGAACCAGAAACACCAACTGTAATTGTCCCACCACCAACTACAAATATCCACTTTCAGCCGCCAGGAATAATGAAAAAAGGCACAAACATCACCTTTAGTGTAGATCCATTGCCTGGCTCAGACACGTTTTACTGTTTTGATAAAATAGGAAAATGCTGCCCAGATATTAAGGCAAGACATAAAGCACTGGAGCTGCCTGCAGATCATTCATTTGACCAGGACTGGTATTATATCAGATACTATTCAAAAGATGAATATGGAAATTTAGAAACACCAAAAGTAGAACAATTTTATTATGACTCACTAGCTCCACAAATACAGATAAATTATTCTATTAGTAATGCTTCAGGTTTAGAATCAGACCTTTATATTGATATTAATCTTGATGAAAAAGCAAAATGCGATCAAAATCTAATCCCAACAGCAATAAACAGTTCAGGACATAATCCAAACAATTATGCAGACGTGTTTCATGTTCTTTATCAGGACTTGTATGATGGCACATATGTATATAATGTAACCTGCACTGATTTAGTTGGAAATACTGCAAACATTCACCAGGAAATATCTGTTGATAGGATTAACTTTATCTTTGATGAAGAGCCTTTAGGAGAAATCGTATCTCCTGAATCAGTAACATTAAGAGTAAAAACACCAGAAGAATCTGGATGCAAATATTTTAGAACAAGTGAAAATGGCGGGCGAATATCACATCAAACTACAGACATGGTTATGAAATCCCATGAGAGCTCTCCTTTTGAGCACTATATATATGAAAAAATAGTGCATGAAATTGCTTCAGATCCATATTTTTATAGAGTAGAATGTGGTGAAGATATAGCAACAGTTTACTTCTCAATAGATGCAATAGGACCAACTACAACCCTTAATTATATTGGACAATGGGACCCAAACAATGGTTGGTATAACCCTGGTGCAGAATTTGAATTAGTATGTGAAGATATGCCAAGTGAATTTGGATTTGGATGCAATCAAACAACTTATTGTCAAGGAGAGGGATGTACTCCAGACTCATTAGCAGCCACTTTCACAGTCCAAAATTCTCAAACATATTGTTATTTATCAGAGGATAATGGTGGAAATATTGGAAATACTGAGTGCACGCAAATCAACATTGATTCTACTCCACCAACCAAACCAGATGTAAATGATACAAATAAAGAAACTCCACATACTCCAGAGTTTACTTTTAGGCAAGATAGACTACAGGCTTGGTTTAGTTCATTTGACAATGAATCAGGAATAGATCATTATGTTTATCAGGTTGTATCTGAAGATGGAGAAGTTATTGTGTTTGCATCAGAAACAGATGAACATGAAGACTGGTTTACAATTAATGATTATGTGTCTAATTGGAAAACAGACCAGGATGATGATCCAATAAAGCTTAAGAATATGACAACTTATTATATCAAAGTATATGCAGTTGATAAAACTGGGTTAAAAAGCCAGAATGCAACAAGTGATGGCATTACAGTTGATACCACAAAAGTAAAACCTCTATGTACAGACGGAAAACAAAATGGTGATGAAACTGGTCTGGATTGCGGTGGTTCTTGTCCTGCATGTTCAACAGAGCCAAAAGTGTGTGGTGATGATGAAGTTAACAGACCAAAAGAAGACTGTGATGGCTCAGACTTAGAAGGAAAAGAGTGTTCTGACTTTGATGATTATGATGAAGGTTTTGTTCTTAGCTGTAAGTCAGACTGTACATTTGATTTTTCAGAATGCCAGGGTCCAGGCGAAGAATGTGGAGATAATGTTGTTAATCAAATGACCGAAGACTGTGATGGTTCTGACCTTAAAGGTCTAAATTGTCAGGACTTTGGATATAATGGTGGATCTTTGAGCTGCAAGGACTGTGAGTTTGACACAAGCAGCTGTACTAGTCCAAGAAATGATTTTTGTGGTGATGGAGACAAAAACAGGGATATAGAAGAATGTGATTCACCAGATCTTGTTTCAAAAGAGTGTTCTGACTTTGATGATTACATACTTGGAGATCTTGACTGTACTTCAGATTGTTTATTTGATACAACAGATTGCAGTGGAATTGATGATAAAAAATGTGGTGATGATGATGTTAATCAGATAACTGAGGTTTGTGATGGTGATGATCTAAACAATCGTGATTGTCAATACTTTGGTTATGCAGTAGGAACACTATCTTGTAAAACTTCATGTGAATATGACTTTACTGGTTGTGTTACAAAAGAAGTTAATTGCAATGATAATGATGATTGCGAGTCAGGGTTTTGCCATCCAGCAAGTAATATTTGTATGAATCCAAGCTGTTCAGACGGATTTGAAAATCAACATGAAACAGATGTGGATTGTGGCGGAGCATGTTCAACAAAATGTAAAGCAGGGAAAGGTTGTGAAAATGATTATGACTGCGAAACTCGTTACTGTAATCAAAGAACAGGTAAATGTGAAGGAACTACAACAGATCATTGCTCAAATAATCAGCTAGATCAAGGTAAAGAATCAGACATTGATTGTGGAATAGACTGCGAACCATGCAAAACAGGAAGTATTTGTGAAACATCCGAAGACTGTGATAGTGGTGTTTGTGAAGATAATGAATGCAAGCAAGCAACTTGTGAAGATGGTGTAAAAAACAAAGCAGAATCAGACATTGACTGTGGTGGTTTATGCAGTGGTTGTGCTGAAAATAAAAAATGCTTTACAGATTCAGACTGTTTATCTGGAAATTGTGATTCAAAAATATGCATCAAATCAGATGATGCAGATGAAGATCGCCTGCCTGACTGGTGGGAAGAAGAATATTGTGATGGTGGTGATTGTGACCCATATGCAGATCCAGACGGAGATGGATTAGATAATTATGATGAATTTGTAAATAATGCAAATCCGTTTGAAAAGGACACAGACGGAGATGGACACAAAGATGGTAAAGAAGTAAATAAAAACTACTTGCCAGATGATCCAGATTCACATCCAAAAAGTAAGGTTTTATTATTTATCATCCTGTTTATCTTAATCCTTTTGGTTGCAGGAGTAATATACCTTGCATCTCAAGATAAGTTTAACATTAAAAAACCAAAAAAACCAACAAAGAAATCAACAAAAAGTAAACCAAAAAGACCAGGTGCAAGACCAACTCCACCTAGACCAAGGACCACAAGAAAACCGGTTTCTCCAACAAAACTTGAAAAAATTGCTAAGCCAAATATATCTCGTAAAAAAAGCAAATATAAACGCAGAAAACAAATATTTGATGAATTTTCTGGAAAGCAAAAGAAAACAATTGATAATGTTGTGCAAAAGCCAGAAGATAAAAAAGATAAAAAATCAGTAAAACAAAGTGGATTTAAGAGACAAGGAGATGTGTGGGAAAGACTAAATACAATGAATACAGTTGAAATGAAAAGAATGAACCTGTCACACAAACAAGTTCACAACCAGTTGGCACAGATGTTTGGTAAAAAACTAAGCAAACATTCACTTGATATCTTATCAAAACTTGTTGATTCAGAATATGTAACTAAAGATAATCTGGTTGATGAATTTTCAAATCTATCCAAAGAAGGAAAGTTTAGCCTTGCAGTTTTGAAAAAAGTTCTGGCCAGTATGAAAAAGAGTAAACACATAACTCAAGCTGAACTAAAAAAGCACTTAGACAAACTTCACAGCAAAAAAATAATAACAAAAAAAGATAAAGAAGATATTCTAAAATATCTTAAGTAAACTAGGTTGGTAAAATATGAAAATGAAAAAATCACAAATACAATCCCAAGTTCTAGTATATATCTTAGCTTTATTTATAATTGGAGTAATCATGGTTTATGGATATAAATCAATTATTAATATGAGGGAAAGGGCAGGAGAGGCTGAATTTATTAAATTTAGAAATACTGTGGATCAGGCTGTAAATAGTCTTGATTACGGTTCTGTTAAAAAGAGAACATTTTTTCCGCCAAGAGGTTATAGACAGGTATGTTTTGGAATTCCTAACAAAGCTTATCCTCCAATACTTAATAATTACCCTTATATTAATGATAGTTTAAATGGCGGTGTTGCAAATACTGTATTTTTGTATCCTGATGGGTCTCGGGCCTTTGAAGTACCTGATATTACTGTTGAGTCAAACTTTAAATGCTATAATATAACAAGTGGCAGAGTTACTGTTACTTTAAGTGGACAAGGAAGTACAGTGAAAATATCTTAAAATGTTAAAAAAAGGAGGAGTTGAAGTTCAATTTAATTGGATCTTTGTTTTTGTAGCAGGAGCTTTAATATTTGCATTGATAATAGGTTTTGTTAATCGCCAGGTAAAAACTTCAGAAAAAAAAGTTGCTGGTAGACTAGTAAGAGACCTAAATACAATAGTTACACAATCATCTGTTTCTGCTGGTAAATCTGATTCAGTGGACCTGCCCCAGGACATTAGGCTTATTTGCGATGCTGAAAACGACTCATGTAGTAAAACAGGTTGTGCCTCAAAAATAGAAGTTAGTAACGGAAATGTCCCAACAGAGGCACTAACTATATTTTCTGCACCACAAATTAAAAAAGGAAAACTAAGAACCTGGACCCAGGGCTGGAGCGTTCCATTTAGAGTGATGAATTTTGTTTACCTATCTGAACCAAGAACCAAATTTGTTTTTGTTGGCGATGACCCATTACTGCAGGAGTTACACGATGATATGCCAGAGGGTACTTCAAAATTAGCTACTAGCACTCCTACTGTAACTAATAATAATATACTAAGATTGGTTTATATTGGAGGAGTACCAAATCTCCTCACAGGACTGAAACATGCTTCTGACAGAGAAATAACAGCATTAAACATTAAACCAGATGATGGTGCTAATTACGGAGACATAGTGTTTTACAAAAAAGTCGGCTCAGAAATGAGAAGAATTGGACAATCAAAATATGTAGGTAAAAGTTTGCTTTTTGGAGCAATTTACAGTACAGAAGTTTTATCTTATGAATGCGGTTATAGAAAAGCTCTTGTAAGACTTCAAAAGATTGCCCAGATATATCTAAAAAAAGCACAAAAACTGGTTAGTGCAGGCACTGCATGTTCTCAATACAGCCAAATGAAAGAACTTGTAGTTGAGATATATGATGTAGCAGATGAACTAGATATAGAACAATCACAAGAAATTAGTCAAAATTCAAAAGAACTCAAGAGTAAAAATCATGAACTAAAAATCAGATCCTGTCCAACACTATATTAAAATGAAAAAAGCCCAGACAAAAATATTTGAAACTATTGCTGTATTAGTAGTTTTCTTTTTTTTATTAAGCATAGGAATGGTATTTTATGCACGTGAATCAAAAATAAATAGCTTGGCAGAAAGAGAAAGAGGATATGACCTGCAAGCATTGGATGTAATACAGGTTGTAAGTAATCTACCTGAGCTGCAGTGCAGTTCAGATGGAATAATAATAGAAAACTGTTTTGATCTGGCAAAACTTGAAAGTTTTGAAGAACTTAAAGGGAAAAATTCACAATACTATACAAATGCTTTTGGATTTTCAAGGATTATAATAGACGAAATTTACCCCAATGATGACAACAAGTGGGAAATACATAACCAAAAACCAGAAGACGATAGAAAATGGTCAAGTATGGACAAAAGTACTATCCCTATCTCTATTCTTGATAATTTAGACAATGGCCAATATCGGGCAGCAGTGCTTACAATAGAGGTGTACAGATGAAAAAAGCTCAGACAGAGATAATTGGTTTGGCAATAATCATAGTAATAATTACTTTGGGTCTTTTATTTTACCTCAGGTTATCAAGAAAAGACCCTAATATCTCTTCAGTTAGTACAGATTACAGAACAACAAAGCTTGCCTCAAACCTGCTTAGTGTTATCTTAAGGACCACAGATGATTGTCAGGATTTAGAAATAAAAGAGCTTTTTCAGGCATGTGCAGAAGACATAACATCTATTCAGTATTGTGATACTAATGACCCTTGTGAGCGTGCCAAAGAGTTGGTAGAGGGAGAGATATTGGCCCAAACTGTTGAAGAATGGGGAATACCTTATCACTTTACAGCAAAAATTGAAGCTGAAACAAAAATCGAGAATGGAACACGTTGTCCTGGACAGAGACAAACAGAGCGTTACCCAATCCCAACTGACAAAGGCCCAATGATACTAAGGTTGGACATATGTCAATCTTAAACAATTCTAATAATAAAATTATTGCGAAGAATTTTGAGATCTACAAGAGTATGTGGAAAAAAGCCAAAGGTCTAATGTTTAGCAAACCCAGGCCATTAATAATGGTTTTTAAAAAACAATCCAAAATAATGCTTCATATGTTATTTGTGTTCTGGCCCATAGATATATTGTTTTTAGATAAAAGCAAATTAGTAGTAGATTTAAAAGAAAAAGCAAAACCATTTCAATTAAGTATTAAATCAAAAAAACCAGCAAAATATGTGATTGAGCTGCCTTTTGGGACCATAAAAAAAACAAAAACAAAAATAGGTCACAAAATCACTTTTTAAGAAAAATATATAAATCAACATTTCACAAAACATAATATGTATGGATTTTACAATCTTTGGGACAAATTCAAAAAATATGGTGGATTTAGTCCAAAAGAACTTAAGAATCTGGTTCTTGTAATCTTAATACTAGGCTTTGTTGTTGGTTTTAATGATGGTAGAACTGAATTTCAAATAATACCTTGGTTATTTAATCTTTTCAACAGCATGCTTATTGTGGCATTATCTGTTTTTGTGCGGGAAACTGTAAGAAGAGCACATGCGCTTCATTTTGGACATAAAGTAGAATTCAAAATATGGGTGTTTGGGTTAGGGTTTAGCTTAGTTGCAGCAGTAGTCTCAATGGGTAAAATACCTATCTTAGTCTACGGAGGAATGCTTGCAAGTATACTTCCTGCACACAGGTTAGGTTATTTTAGATATAGGCTTAGTTACCATGATCTTGCAGGAGTTTCATTTTTAACAAACTTTTCAAGTTTGGTATTAGCTGTTTTTTTCAAAATATTTACTTTTCTTCCAAATCCACTAATTCAAAAAGCAATGGTAATTAATCTGCTGTTTGCCTGTACTAATATGCTGCCTATTCCTCCAATGGATGGAGCAAACATATTTTATGCGCATAGAGTAGGTTATATTTTTGCGCTAGTATTAATCCTGACAAGCTCAGCATTGCTCTATTTTGGATCATTACTGGCAGCTTTGATTGCAGCACCACTTATTGCAGTAATAGTTGGAGTATTGTATGCCTGGAAGTTTGAAACATGAATAAAAAAGCAAATCTTGCATATAACTGGGGAGAATATGTTTTTCTAGGCCTAAGCATAGTGGGGTTTATGATAGCTATATTTACTAAAACCCTTTTTTTAAATTATGTAACAATAATAATATGCGGTCTGCTTGCAGGNAGAATAATCTATAAGCTTAGGAAAAGTGTTAAACTGACTGTCTTTTTTTTAATAATGGGTTTTTTGCTTGGATACATATTAGGAAGCATAAAATCTTCAAGAAAACTGGTATTTATTTTATTTATTGTAAGTTGTATTTCTAGTTTTTATTCTCATCTCAAAGGCTATGTTAAGTTATAGGGCAAAGTCAACTACTCTGTGTTAGCACCATAAATGCCTGATTTAAGTGAAGGAGACAACACTCGTAAGAATCATAAGGGAACAGTTTGCAGTCATAAAATAAGACTTAATACAATATGATTTATGGTTTAGCAAACTGACGACTGAACCGGCAATGTGGGGCTAACATTAACTTGATATTGCCAAGTTATAGAAACCTTTTTAATTCTAAAACAATACCTAATAATTAATGCTTTTAAAACAAATTAAATTACATAATATAAGAAGTTATGTAAGTGAAACAATAACCTTTCCCAAAGGCTCAGTCTTATTAGCAGGAGATATAGGCTCAGGCAAAAGCTCAATTTTGTTAGCTTTGGAATTTGCACTGTTTGGAATCTCAAGAGGAGTTTTATCAGGAAATTCTTTGCTAAGAGTTGGAGCACAAAAAGGCTCGGTTGAACTTTTTTTTTNNNNAAACAATCAAGAAATAGTAATCAAGCGTACTTTGAAAAGAAAAAAAGAGGATGTAAGACAGCAAGCAGGTTATATTTTAATTAATGGACAAAAACAAAAGCTAACACCTTTGGAGCTCAAAAGCAAGATATTAGATATACTAGGATATCCTCAAAATCTATTGACCAAATCAAAATCTTTGATATTTAGATACACAGTTTATACTCCACAAGAAGCAATGAAAAGAATATTAATGGAGCATTCTAAGTATCGTCTTGACACACTTAGAAAACTTTTTCAAATTGATAAATACAAGCAAATCCGAGAAAACTCTAGCATAATCTCATCATTAATTAAGAAAAAATTAAATGTGCTAGAAGGTCAGCTGCAAGATATTGAGGAAAAAAAGCAGCAATACCAGGAAAAAAAACTAAAAGCAAAACAAACAAAGAAAAAACTACAAGCAATCACAGCTAGACATAAACACAAAGTTGAGCAGCTGCAAACAACCAAACAAAAAGTAAAGCAAATAGAAAACAAAATAACAATGGCTCAGCAAATAAAAAAACAATATGATCTATTAAATATTAAGCTCCAACAAAAAATTGCCCGGCGAAGTGAAAACAAGGAAAAGCTTGAGCAAATTAAAAAATTCTTATCAAATAACATAGAAAAAATAAATAAAATCAAAGTTGAAAAACTAATTAATGTTGAAATTCTAAGAGGCAAACAGTCAAAGCTTCAGGATAAAATCAATAAGGTGATCAGAAAAGAAGTTGAATTAACCCAGTTAGCAAAAGTAGAACATCAAAAAATAAATGAAACAAAAAACAGTCTGGAAAAAATCAAACAACTAGATAAATGTCCAACATGCCGGCAAAATATTGACAAAAATCATATTAACCATATTCAGGAAAAGAATAATCAAGTAAAAACAAAAGCAAAAAAACTAATTGAAAAATATAACCAGGAAAAAACTCAAGTTAAAGAACAACAAAGCACACTAAAATCAAGCATAGAACAAATAAAATCAAAAATAAAAAAAGCAATAAAAACAAATGAACAATTTAGAGAAAAACAAAATCTTGAAAAATCACAAAAACAAAAACAAAGTGAGCTAGAATCACTTGAAGAACAGCAAACAGAACTAAAAAAACAGATAGGAAAGATAAACTCAGATAAACTCGGGCTTAGTGAGCAATTAAAAGAACATAAGGAATCAAGTGAAGAACTAAAAAAAGCAAAACAAGAGCTGGAAAACACACAAAAACAAGAAAAAACAATTAGTTTAGAAAAAACAAAAATACAAACCCAGTTAAGCAATATAATAAAAAATATGCAAAATATTGCAGATGAGCTGGAAAAGAAAAAACAAGCTAAAAAAACTCAAAAAAGACTAAAACAAAGACTAAACTGGTTAGATAAATTGTTTGTGAATCTAATGGTAGAAATGGAGCAGCAAGTGATGTTTAGAGTATATAATGAGTTTAATGAAATATTTCAGGAATTTTTTAAAATACTAATCGGAGATCAGATAATGGTCAGATTAGATGATGAGTTTAATCCAATAATTGAGCAGCAAGGATATGATATTGAGTACGAAGACTTAAGTGGTGGGGAAAAAACTAGTTTAGCATTAGCATACAGACTAGCTTTAAACAAAGTTGTTAATGATCTAATTCAAAATATCAAAACAAAAGAGCTTATTATTTTAGATGAGCCAACAGATGGTTTTTCATCATATCAATTAGACAAGATCAGAGATGTTTTAAACCTTCTTGCATGCAAACAAACAATTATTGTCAGCCATGAATCAAAAATAGAAAGCTATGTTGATAATATAATAAAAATAGAAAAAAAATCAAACATAAGTACTATTAATCCGGTTTAATAAGCTTAAGAGCTTCATTTTAGATACTAATCCTCATCTCCACAGCATCCCATGTTACTCACCTCAATTAACACAAATTCAAAGGAGCATATTAGAATATTGCATAACACTTAAACAAAATGTTTAATATATAATCAAAGTATTTAAAAACAAAATAATACTTATAATACTTAAGGTGATAAAAATGGGTAATATTGTAGTAGCTCCAGTTGGTTCAAATATTGAAAATGTTTTTGTTGGAATAAGAGAATTTCCTACTGAAAAAGTTATTTTAATGGCAACTCCAGATAGAGTAGAGTTAGCAGAGAAAACCAAAAAAGAGCTTGAAAAGTTTAAAATTCCTACACAGATCAGAGAAATCAAAGGAGATGTTTGGGAAGGTACGTTTAAAGCAATTGCAGACATAAAATTCATAGAAAAAGGTAAAGAAATAATTGTAAACCCTTCAACAGGCGATTCAGGTGGAGCAGGATGTGCAGCATGTTCAGCAGCATTTGTAAATGGACTTAAGGCAATATCTGTTAGTGGTAATAAAACAACAATGCTTCCAATAATGAAATTTAATTATTATTCACTTATATCAGATCGAAAAAAGGAAATATTGCAGTTTTTACATGATGAAAAAGATTGTTGTGGATCACTAGATGATCTTAGCAAAAGAACTGGTATGAGCCTTCCACTTATATCATATCATATTAATGGAAACCTAAAATCAAAAGGATTAAAAGATATGGGGCTAGTTGAAACAACAGAGAAAAAAGGAAGAGTAAGAGTTAGTCTGAGCGTACTTGGAAGACTATTAGTTCAAGGATATGTAGACACAGAAGAAAAGAAATAAAAAATTTTAAATATTTCCTCTCAGCTTTTCAGCAGCCAGTATCCTTTCTATAGCTTTGATATAAGCTGCATTTCTCATATTAGAATTATACTTTTCCTGGGTTGCATATACTTCTTTAAAGGAATTTACCATAATCTCTTCTAGTTTTTCTAAAACCTCTGCTTCTTTCCAATAATATCCATAAAGATTTTGCACCCATTCAAAATAACTAACAGTCACACCACCAGCATTAGCCAAGATATCAGGAACAACAACCACTCCTTTTTCAAATAATATCTTATCTGCATCTGGAGTAGTAGGCCCATTTGCAAGCTCTAAAACAATCTCTGCATTAATATTGTCAGCATTTTGTTTAGTTATCTGGTTTTCAAGAGCAGCAGGAACTAAAACATCAACATCTAGCTCTAATAGTTCATCATTAGAAACCTTTTTTGCATCATAAGCAGTCACAGTTTTCTTAGATGATTTAATATTTATCACCTGTGCAATATCTAGACCTTCTTTATTATATATTCCACCTTTGGAATCACTAACCCCTACAATTTTGTAGCCCCAGTTATCAAGAATTTTGGCCATATTCATTCCAGCATTTCCAAAACCCTGGATTGCAACCTTAATATCAGCTGGCTCTTGCTCTCTTATCTTCACAATCTCTCTTAAAACATAAGCTCCTCCCATAGAAGTAGAATAACTTCTAGCTAAAGAACCTCCTAGCTCAATAGGTTTGCCAGTAATAACTCCTGGTGCGTGCTTGCCCTTGATTTTTTCAAACTCATCCAGCATCCAGCTCATTATCTGAGCATTAGTATAAACATCTGGTGCAGGAATATCTTTCATAGGTCCAATATGATCTGAAACATTTCTAACAAAACCTCTGCTTAATCTTTCTAATTCTTTTTGTGACAGTTCTTTTGGATTTACTATCACTCCTCCTTTGGCCCCACCATAAGGTATATTTACAACTGCACATTTCAAAGCCATCCAGAACGCAAGGCTCTTAACCTCACCCAGACTCACATTAGGATGAAATCTAATACCTCCTTTAGTTGGACCTCTCGCATTATTATATTGCACTCTATAACCTTTAAACTCCTTTTTAGAGCCATTATCCATCTTAACATTAACATCAAACTCTAAAATCTTCTTAGGATTACTCAATATTTTGATTTCTTTATCATTTAATTTCATTAATTCTGAGATCTTATCAATCTGCTCTAAAACATTATCAAAAACATTTGCCATAGTATCACCTTTAATAATAGAATAATAAACCTTAATTAAAATCTTTTTGTTTGAACCATTAAGAAAATAGTTTAAGTAATTGTATTATGAGTCCTCAGTTTTTCTTCTCTTTATACCTTTGTAAATTAAAACAGAACCTGTAATAATCATTGCAAGACAGGCCCATTGAGCAGTTGTAAGCCCAAAATATCTTGGGTCAATCCTTATTGTATCAATAAAGAATCTTCCAATACCATATAAAACAAGATACAATTGAAACACAAACCCTTTGTAAATCTTTTTAGACTCAATCTTTTTTAAGATAAAATACATTCCAAATAACATAATTGCAGAGTAATATGCAGAAACATGCCTGCAAACACCTTCAACATTAAAACACCATGGTACAGTTGTTATCTTACCAACATGACCT
This sequence comes from Candidatus Woesearchaeota archaeon, assembly GCA_018263355.1. Lineage (GTDB taxonomy): Archaea > Nanobdellota > Nanobdellia > Woesearchaeales > JAGVZT01 > JAANXH01. The sequence continues at coordinate 22,937 of JAANXH010000047.1, read as the reverse complement.
CCATCTCCTAGAATGCAGCCTATCCTACCAAAAGCATGGCCTAAGGCAAGTGGAGCTGCAATTTTGTCTGCATATTTCCAAAAATCTAATTTGTTTTTTCTAATATACAGATAAATACAAAACACAGCAAAAATAAATCCTCCTATCCAGGAAAGCCCTCCAGAAAAAACATTTATTATATCCAATAAATTACCAAGAAAAAACTCACCTAGATGATTAAGCACATAAGCAATCCTTGCTCCAGTTATCCCACCAACAATTGCTATAATCCCTATATTATTAGCATGAGCCTTGTTCTTTTTAGACCTGAATTTTTTTTGGATTAAAGAAATAGCAATAAAAAAACCTAAGGCAACCAATAATCCATAACTCTGGATTGTAATTGGTCCTAGTTTCCATGAAAAAAAAGAATAATAAGGCAACATTAGCCTTCATCCTTTTTCTTTTTACAACATCCGCACATATTTTCACCTCCTAACACTGACCTTGGGTTGCTTGCTGGTTTGCTTGTTGGTTTGCTTCTCCCAATGAAGTTGAACACTCTTCTGGAGCTTCTTCAAAAGCTTTACATAAAGCAGTTTTAATTGCTTCAGGACTTCTGGCCCCATTATATGCTTCACCTTCTATAAATATACTTGGTGAACCAGTAACACCATAAAGTTCAGTCATTTCAAACTCATCTTTGGCATAGCTTAATCCTTCATTGTCTTCACAGTTCTTGATTTTTTGAACATCTAATTCTAAGTCCTCTGCAACATCAACCCAACAAGTGTCTGCATTATTAGCATTACACGCTTTGTTCATTGCAAGTGCAAAATCAAAAAGTGCTTTATCACCAAATAAGTCATGAGCACAGTCCTCTCTAATATTTTGGTTTAGCTCCTGAATACCATGCATAGAACAATACTTGCCATTATCCATACAATAATTATCTGATTTATCAGCATAATTTGTATAAATAACAAATCTTGGATTAAACTCCACTTTGTCTCCCAGTAGTTCATAAACTGGAGCAACAGCTTCTTCTGCTTGGTTTCCATAAGGACAATAACTCATCACAAAAAAGTCGATTTGAGGTTTATTGTCTCCAAGAGTAACTTCTCTTTTTGCCAAAAACTCAGCTCTCTTTTCTTGGTCAACAAATCTTGTTGCACCTGTGGAACTGTCCTTTATCTTATATTTTTCATCAACTAGTTCAAAAGCACCTCTTACATTCGGCTGATTTTCCCAAGTATAAGTCTGGGTTACTTCTGGTTCAAATACAAAAGCAGGTACATAAACTAAATCAAGCTCTTTTACCATTTCTTCTCCTTTTTGTGAGCTAACATCAACTTGTTCTACAACTACACCTGGAAATAACTGCTTTGAAATCTCTGTGATTCTTGAACTATCACATGTTAAGCATGTTTTGTCATTTACAACATAAAGTTTTACCTCAACAGGATCTGTATAAGTACATTTTGCATCCTTTGTATCAGGATCTTGGCAATTTGGAATCTTACCTTGCTTTCCAGGACAGTCAGAATCTTGAGTACATGCTGGAATATCCTTACATGCAGAATGGTCTGGAATCTGGTTGCAGATAGCTCTTTTAAATGATAAAGCGTCTCTTCCACCTTGGTATAATTCGTCGTTTAGATATATTGTCGGAGAACCACTTGCACCCCGTGCATTACTTCTTAAAATAGATTCACTTAAAAGCTTTTTACCTTCATTTCCTTCATAGCATTTACCCACTGATTTTGTGTTAATTCCTGCTTGTTTTGCACATGATTCCCAATTACCTGGAATAGAATTTGCATTCTTATTCATGCATTCAATCATATCTATGTATCTATCTGGGGCATACTGCATAGCACATAGCTGAACAATATTTCCCATAACTTCTGATTCACCATGCAAACTTTCAAATTTGCCATCTCCTAAATCCTTAGCAATAAAGTCAATACTAAAATCAATAGCATCTCCCATCTCATCTAGGACTGATTTAATTCCATCTTCAACCTGAGTTCCATAAGGACACTGGCTCATAACATAAAATTCAAGTCTAGCGCTCTCCTGATTTTCAGTAATCTTATTGCCTGCAAAAAGAGCAATAAACAATATAATTAAAAACACCACTCCAAAAATTGCTCCTCGAACTAAAGTCTCTTTTTTAACACTTACAACCAAATCATCTTTGGATTTTTTCTTAGATTTTTTAGTGTGTTTTGAGCTTTTCTTTGATTTCTTACTGTGCTTTTTCTTCTTAGATTTTTTACTGTGTTTTTTGGATTTTGTTTTTTTAGAACTCTTCTTTTTCTTAGAATGTTTCTTTGATTTCTTTTTACTATTTTTTTTCCCCTTAGACTTTTTGTGTGTTTTCTTAGTATGTTTTTTTGATTTCTTCTTTTTCTTAGCCTTTGGTTTTGATTTCTTTTTAATTTTCTTTTTCTTAGTCATTTGTACCACCCTCAATATGTTCTTGGAGGCATCCGATTAGTTTCAACTCTGCGGTTGCCCATGTATCTTTCTAAATTTGATAATTTCTGATTAATATTTTCTATTTCAGCTCTAAGTGCATCAAGTTTGCTGGATATAACTTCAATTTCTTTGGATATAGTGTAAGTATCAGTATTTCTTTGATTATATTGTGGTTGCTGTTGGGGTGCAGGTGAACTTCTAGGCATGGATGTTTGGAATTGTGAATGTGCTTTCATAGGATTTGCCTGTTGAACTGAAGCTTGTGATGTTTGCTGACCTAATCCAAGATTCTGATTTCTTTGTTGACCCAAACCCTGCTGTGATAGATTTTGATCACCTGGCATGCCAAGCCCCATATCTTGATCAAGTCCTAAGTCTTGATTTGGCATAGAAGAACCAGAAGGTTCTGGAAGTGCAAAATCATCTTTTTTTTTCCAAAACATAACTTTATCCATAAAATCTTCAAACATAATATTCAAGTTTACCTATCTAAATTTATAAATGTTACCATTAATTGGCTTTGTCCAGGTTAGATTTTAGTAAGAATATACTATTACTTGCTTCTCTAAATGAAAAAATTTATATATCAATCCAACAAGATTAAAATAAAAGGTGGTGAAATGTTAGAAGGACTACAACTTATACCCTCAGCAGTAATGGGAATTATTATTGGTTTGGTAGAAGCAATGTTTGTACATTCAGATGAAGGACCAATGGGTTTGACTTGGATTCCACATGCTTTGCATGCACTCCCTTTTACAATATTATTTGTTTTTATGAGTATGAATCTTCATTTTGTTTTAGGTTTACTTAATCTTTCAATAACAGAAAGTCCATTAGTTGTATTAATAATTAGAGGAGTTATCACAATAATAGGAATGATTAAAATAGCGGGCTCAGCAGCAATTGCAAAAGGTGTAAGAGGTGTTGGAGTAAAATTACCACATACAATCATAGTTGGAGCCCTGATTTTTGGAGCACCCTATGCTTGGGAATATGCGATTGGTGGTTTTGTTGGACCTTTTATCCCGTTCTAATTAGCTTTCTTTTTTGGTAAAGGCCTTTTAACAGTCATAGGAAGTGCATCTTTTTCAAATTCAATTTTTGCAATCTCAATAGGATTATATTTTAACTGCTTAAGTTTTTTCTTTGAAATCTTAACCATAAAAGGTGCACCCATAGCTATTTGCAAAGCTCTAGAGCCAAGCATTCTTGCCTTTTCAAATCTGGTATATTCTCCCATACTACTTCACCTTTTTCCTGATTTTGGCCCCAGTCTTCACTCCAAGATCTACCATTTTCTGCACATCATCAAATGATAGAGGAGATTCTTCACCTTTTTGCAGAGCACAAATGCTTTTATTTTTTAGGGTTGACACTGTAAGCCGTGCATCAATTGCTCGTTCCTCTTGTATTGTTGGATCAACAATAAAGTCATCTCCAATCTTTAGAACTGTAACTGAAATTGGCTGTTTGCTTAGATCTAATCCTTTTTTCGTCTTTTTCTTATAATTTATTGTTCCATCTTTAACTTCTGGAAATTTAGTATCAGTAAGTGCAGCTAGAGCAGCAAGAGATGCAGCATCTTTAATATTACCTTCATCATTAATTGCCACAACATCAATATTGACTAGCCAACAGCTCTCTCCTTTATCAATACCCAATCCTTTAAGGTCAATTGCCTTACTTTCTCTTATTCCTCTATCCACAACTCTGGACATCTCTACACTATCAATTCCTGGGCGACCTGATTCAAACTCAGGATTTGCCATAGGAGATAACTCTACATTTGTGATAATTGTTCCCTCTTCTGGTCTATCGGGATAAGGACTGCCAATAGAAAGTTTAATTCCTGCTAAAACAGTGGTTCCACCCACGCTAACTCGTGCAGAACCTTCAGCAGTTTTCACAACACCCTTTTCAATCTTGATATCTCTAAATTCATCATGCTTTCTATTGTCAAATCTCTTACCTTGTTTTAAAACTTCAATCATATGAGCTTTAAGATCTTTATTCATTTTTTACCACCTTTATACTTATCCTTTAATGCTGCCCTTTGAATCTTGTAGATCTTATCTGTTGCTTTTAATCCAAGCTTCATAGCTTTTTTCAAGTCAGTTTTTTTAATAATACCGTCCATCTGCAGTAATGAGATTTCATTGGTAGAAGGTATAACTGCAATTGGAATATCAGCAACCTCTGCATCATAAGCTTCTTCATCGTAATTTGGGTCAACAAGAACCATATCATCTACTTTTCCAGCTGCCAGGGCAACAACCAAATCTTTCATTGGAATTCCTGCATCTGCCAGAGCAATAGATGCTGCACAAATACCTGCACATCTTGAACCAGCATCTGTTTCTGGAAGGTCAATAAACACATCCACAACAGAATTTGGAAAATCACTTAGATCAACAACAGGAGATAATGCTTTTTCTGTAACCATAGAAATTTCTTTTGATCTTCTATTATATCCAGGTCTGACTCTGTCACCCATTCCTGAAAATGGCATCATTCTGTATTCACATCTCAGAAGTCCTTTTTTTGGATTCCTTAAAAATCTTGGATGCAATTCTCTTGGACCATATACTGTTGCATAAGCTGCTGTATTTCCAATCTTAAAATAAGCAGAACCATCTGCTCGATCAATAACTCCAGCTTTTGCAGTAATTGGTCTAAGCTCCCCTGGCTTTCTACCATCTAGTCTTTTCTTGTATGCCATTATTTATCACTCCCTAAAAATTTATTAACTTTATCTGTAAGACCTTTGACATGAGATTTTTCCTCAATCATTTTAATAGCCTTAGTTGCCTTTAATTCTCCATCTGCTTTTCCTTTTATCCAGACAAAACCATTCTGACCAATAATAATGCTGCAGCCAGTTTTATCTTTAATCATACTAATCATTGAGCCTTTTTTACCAATAACTCTAGGTACCTTAGTACAATTAATCTTAATAATCCTGCCACCAACAATCTTTTTAAGGCCTCTGCCTTTCATTGTCAAGTCAACCAGATTTTGGCTTGTTACATTAGTAATCTTTGTTACAACATAATCTCCAACATTAAACCATCTTGTAAGATCTGCTCCTCTTCTGATATATTCAGAAGTAGCTTCTTTTGTTGATAGCATAGCACCGTATGCAGAGTTAATATCAAATCTCCATCCGCTAATTGCAATATCACTCACCTTTGCAATAATCCTATCATTCTTTTTCGGAAGATATGCTCCAGCAAGAGGAATTAACTTAATTACTCTTCCATCCACTCTGACAAGACCTAATCTTGAAGCAACTATTTTATCTTTTTGTCTGTATGTTCCAAAGCTTGGCAAGTAATCCATTCCTTCTGCCAGTACTTCTCCTGGAACAACAGTTTCCATTTCTTTTACTTTAATTTCCACTTTATTTCACCTTGTTTCTAGTATTTTAGTTTCAACATTACCTTTTGTGGCTTTGTTTAATTTATTAAAAAAATCTTCTCTAATCCCCGCAGGTAGCTCTACAACTCCAACCCATGTGCCATCTTTTAGCCATTCATCATTAATTAGCTTGACACTTGACTTGATTAAACCATAGGTTTTTGCAGCATTTTCAGCTGAAATCTTAACAGCTATCTTATTAATCTCTGACTTTAAAGGTATAACCGGGCGCAGTGTATCAATTACATCTTTGACCTGATCCTCTGCACTCCTAAAATCATCAATTTTAGCCTTTGCTTCATCCATAGCTCTTTCAATTCTGGCAATTGGATGAGGAGAATGAGTACTTGGATCAACACAGGTTCTGTTTATTATTGAGATAATTTTTTTCTCTTTTCTTTCTCTCAACTCTTTGCGATACTTTGCAGTAAGCTGAATTTCACCAGACTCTAAAATGTGCTGAGCCACTTTTACTGGGTTAGATGTGTCAAAAAGCTCTTGCATTAAATTTTCCGAAGCAAGCTCTCCTTTTTTAGCATCATGAAAAATATTCTCACTTTTAAGAACAGTTGAGATCTCGATTTTCTTTCCTTCTTTTAAGGCAACTGCCTTATCCGCATCAATAACAATCTCAAAATTCTCTCCGCCTTTTTTCAACCTTGCAAGGTTAAACGAAATCTTTTCATCCCGATCAAAAATAGCTTGGCCAGGCATTTTACTTACCATTCACCTTTTTATGCAGTTTTTGAATTCTCTCATTGTCAACTTTTACTAATTTTGGATTTTCTGTTTCCACATAAGCTGCATCAACTCTATCAACACTAAAGTCTTTTCCTAATAATTTGGATAAAGCTTTAATAGCAAGTGTTAAGCACTGTTCAATTGTAAGGCTCTTTTTGTACTTTTTATGCAGGATTTTTTCAACCTCTGCTTCACCTTCACCAATAACAGTTGCATTATACTGGAAAAATATCCCTGTTGGATCTGTTTCAAATAATTTAGGACCATCTTCATCAATTCCTGCAATTAATAATGAAACACCAAAAGGTCTTAATCCTCCTGATTGTGTGCAGATCTGTTTTAAGTTTGCAATATCTTTAACAATACTTAAACTGTCAACAGGACCATCATATGTTATTCTGTGCTGTTGAGCCTTCATCTGCGCTCTTTCAATTAAAACACGTGCATCAGATAAGATTCCAGAAGCAGTTGAAATAACATGTTCGTCTATCTGAAAAATCTTTTCTACAGCATCTGCGACAACTAGCTTGTCAACAATCCTCTTATCAGTAACTAATAATACTCCATCCTTACATGAAAAACCAATTGCTGTTGAGCCTTGTTTAACAGTCTTTTTTGCATACTCAACCTGCAATAATCTTCCATCTGGACTAAATAATGTAATTGCCCTATCATATCCCATTAATTGATGCGGCATTGCTTCCATTTTTTCTTCACCTCAAATATTTAACTTTTGCTTTGTTTAAAATGCCGGAAACACCGACAGTTTTGAATATAACTTTTTGCCTCCCAGCCCGTTTAATCAGGCTAAGACAGGTTTTAATTTGGTCAACACTTTTATGACCAATCTTGATTATCCCTCTTTGCTTTGAATAATCAAACTTTATAAACAAAAGGCCTGCTTTTGCAGAACCTATCTCTCCCCATGTTTGTAAGACTTGTTTTTTAATTGTCTTTTTTACTAGCTCAAAACTCTTAATTTTTTTATTAGAGATAATTTCAAACACTAAAAATCTCTTTTTCTGTCTTAAGCTCGGCAAAATGGGTTTCATCTTATCTAATATCCCATTATTGTGGGTCTTTATTGGAGAAAAAAGCTATTTAACCCGTTCTTCTCCTTATTCTCTCGTACATAAGGAATGTTGGTTTTATTTATAAATGTATCGCACTAGGACAATGTCAACTACTCTGTGTTAGCTTCATTAGTACCTGATTTGAGTGAAAGAGGCTGGTATTATCGTAAGAATCATTACGGAACAGTTTGCAGTCTTTAAATAAAACTTATTGCAATATGAAGGGGGTTTAGCAAACTGACGACTGAACCGGTACTATGGAGCTAACCACAATTAATTTGACATTGCCCCCACTAGTGGTGTTATTAATTATATAAAATCCAAAAATTAGTTTCTAAATTTTTGTGTCAACAGAGTGTTTTTTCTCTTGTTTGGTCTTGAACTTAAGTTTTTTAAACTCAATATGTCCACAATACTCGTCTTCAACAATCTTTTTAGATTCCATTACTTCAATTTCTTTTTTAAATATTGGTCCACTAACAACAAATGTATCAGCATAACCACCTTCAAAACCAACATGGAATCCATATTTCATAGAATCTCGTTTAAGATCATCATAGTTTGCTAAAGAAATCTTTCTTCCAAGCCAGCTCATCAGACCATCTGATGCAACCTGAGTTACCATAAAAACATAACCCTTGTCAAGCATCTCTTCAACCATTTTATCATGATCAAGTCCTGCATGTGATGCAAAAACCTCAATCCCTTCTGGTCTTAGTGCTTCTTGAACAGCTCTGATCTGTGTAACCTGAAGTCCTGTTCCTCCAAGAATCACAGCATCAACAGGATTTTCTAGCACAGCTTTTTTAACAATTGCTGCTTCTTTTTTAGGATCTGCAACATCACATTTTCTTAAAATATGTTTTAAACCCAAAAGTTTTGCTTGTTTATCTGTATGCTCAACAGTGGCATAATGAAATAAATAACAATCTTTTCTTGAAGGTTTAATTGACAATAAATACTCTACATCCCATCCTCTTTCTAAAGCATAATCCACTGCATATGTTGAATCCTTTCCACCTGAATATAAAACTGCGACTTTCATAAAAATGATGAATCTAAAATAGTTTATAAAGATTGTGGTTGGTGTTAAATTAAGGTCTTCATCATAAAACATAGCAGACTAAAAAGCATCTTTTAATTTTTCAAAAAAACTCTTATTTGGAGTAGCATCCTCTCCACTTTCCTTAGCAAACTCTTTTAACAATTCTTTTTGTTTTTTATTAAGCTTTTTTGGAGTTTGGACAACAACCTTGACAAGCTGATTTCCCCGCCCTCTTCCTCTAAGATTTGGAATACCTTTTCCCTTCATCCTAAAAACAGTATCTGTTTGGGTTTTCTTTGGAATCTTAAGTTCAGCTTCACCATCAATAGTTGGGACAGTTATTTTAGCCCCAAAAACAGTTTGAGTAAAACTTATTGGCACCTCAATATACAAATCATCACCCACCCTTTCAAACACCTTATGTGGCTTAATTTTAACAACAACATAAAGATTGCCAGCTTGTGCTCCCCTATCTCCAGCCTGACCTTCACCCTGAAGCCTTAAACTTGAATTATTTTCAATACCTGCAGGAATATCAACTTTAAGAGTAACAGTCTTTTTTATTTTACCCTTGCCACCACATTTTTCACATACTCTCTCTATAGTCTTTCCTTGGCCATTGCATTTTCTGCACGCAGTTGTTGTACTAATCACTCCAAAAGGAGTTCTTCTGGTCACACTAGCCATACCTCTTCCTTTACAATTGTCGCAAGTTTTAATATCTGACTGAGAATATGCACCACTACCAGAACAATCTGGACAAGTCTCCATCCTAGGCAGCTCAACTTCTTTTTTTACACCAGTTGCAGCTTCTTTAAGAGTAATCTCTGTTTTAAGCATTAAATCAGAGCCTCTTCTCTGCCTTCTTGAGCCTCCAAAAGAAAATCCTCCGCCAAACAGGTCATCAAAAATACTACCAAAGTCAAACCTGTTAAAACCAAAATCTGAAAAATCAAACTTATTAAAATCAAAACCAGGTGAAAATGAGCTCTCAGCACTTCCAAACTGATCATATTTTGCTCTTTTTTTATCATCAGCTAAAACAGAAGCAGCTTCATTAATCTCTTTAAACTTCTCAGCAGCACCAGGCTCTTTATTTAGGTCAGGATGATACTTTTTTGCCAGATTTTTATAAGCTTTTTTAACCTCTTTTTTACTAGCATCCTTTCCTACTCCTAAAATATCATAATAATCTTTTGCCATATTACCACATTGATAAATACTTTTCAATACCAAAAAGCTCAGTAATTGTTGGTTTATACTGTGTTTTCACAGGTCTAAAATTAAGTAAATCTGCCTGTCTTTTTATTAGTATTGCTTTCATTCCAAGTTTTTTAGCAGGTTCAATATCATTTTCCAGGCAATTTCCAACCATCACAGCTTGTTTTGGTTTAACCCCAAGTTCATCCAACACTTTTTTATACAAACCCAGGTCAGGTTTGATCTTTCCAATATTGCAAGATAATACAATAGAATCAAAAAAATCAAAAAACCCTTTAAAATACTCTGCAGAAAAACAATCAATATTAGAAACCACTCCCAATTTATACTTTTTCCCAAGCTTTTTTAGCACTGGAAAAACATCATCATAAATACTTTTATAAGAGTTATTTCCTAAACTATGTTTAAGAATAAATTTGTAGAAAAACTTTCCAAATCTGATATTAAACATTTTGCATAAATCTTCAAATGCCTGATCCTTTGAATCATAATTTTTAGTCATTATCACCTTTTCAATATCTCTTAGGTTTTTACCTTTCACATATTTCTTTATTTTCTTCCTAATTCTGCTTTTCTTAATATATACCAGAGTTTCCCATAAATCAAAAACAACAGCCTTAATCATAATACTCCTCTTTGTTTAAGTTCTTTTTCTAGTTGCTTACTATTATCAAAGTGAACTGTGTTAAAACCTAGTTTTTCAGCAATCTTAATATTAATTTGTCTATCATCAATAAACAAGCACTCTTCAGGTTTTAGTTTCATTTTTTCAAGTAAAATATCAAAGAGTGTTTCATCTTCTTTTAAAAAACCATGGTGTGCAGAAAAAACAATTTCATCAAAATACTTTGTTAATCTAAACCTGTTCACATGCTTTTCAAATATTCCTTTGATATGATCAGACAAAATAGCTAGCTTGTAATTTTTAGACAATTTTTTTGCAATATCTAATACATCTTGATTAATCTGTGTTAACTCACTTATTCTATTACCAATATCCTCCTGCATTTTTAGTGTGGTACCCTGCAGATTTGCTAAAATCTTATGAAATTGATTAAGAGAGATCTTATCTCTCATTAAATCTTCAATATGATCTGTGTATATTATCTTGTCAAGTGCTTGTTTTGGACTTGAATTTAAAAAATCCTTATACTCTTTGAGAACCTTGAGTGTAATACCTGGCACAGCCAACACATCTCCAAAATCAAAAATAATAGCTTTAATCATCACACCTTTATCTCCTCAGGATCAATATCCAGTTTTGAAAATATTTCTTTTTCAAGCTTATAATATCTTTGTTTAACATCTTGCCTAATCTTAGTCTTATACCTTTGCTCAAAATTCTCAAACCTTTTCTGCATAGACACAACTTTGGTAAACAAAACCCTCACATCAGCATAGTTTAAAACCTTTGACTCCCAATCTAAATCATTCAAAACAGAAAGTAGAGTATGATTAGATACAACCTCTCCAAGCTTGGGAAAACCTTTTTTTGTTAAAATCTCTTTTGAAACTTGTCCATGCTTTCTGGTTTTCAAGGTTTGTATCTTATCAATGTCATGCAGCAAAGAAGCTCTATTAACAAGGTTAAGATTAATCTTAACACCAGCATCTATCAACCTCTTTGCTAAAAACACTACTACCTTATTTACAGTCAAGCTGTGGTCAATAATATTTTGAGGAACCTCAAATTCCTCAAGCAGAGAAAAACATTCCTCTCTGCTAGGCAGGTTTGGCAAAAAAACCACCTTTTAGATCATATTTGAGGAAATGACCAAGCCTAACTATAAAATCAAAAAAAATTAAATTCACTTCTTTTCCTCCTTGTCATCTTTTACCTCATAGTCAGCATCCACTACTTTTTCATCTTTTTCTTTTTTCCCCTGCTTTTGGCCAGCTGCTTGTTTTGCTTGTTGTGCAGCTTGCTGTTCTTGAGCTACTTTCTGATACATCTCAGTGCTTATTGCCTGCACTTCCTTATTAACTTCTTCAACCTTTGCCTTAATAGCATCTAAATCTTTTTCTTCAGGTTTCAAAAGCTCTTTTAGCTCATCCACAAGCTTTTTTGTTTTCTCAAGTTTTGATTTATCAACCTTGCCTTCAAACTCTTTGAACAGTTTTTCAGTTGAATAAACTAAAGTATCTGCTTCATTAATAGTCTGAATTTTATCTTTCCTTTTCTTATCTTCCTGTGCATGCATCTCAGCATCTTTCTTCATCTTCTCAATCTCTTCATCACTTAATTTTTGACCAGCTGTAATCTTAATGCTCTGCTCTTTTTTAGTTCCAAGATCTTTTGCAGAAACATTTACAATACCGTTAGCATCAATATCAAATGTAACCTCTATTTGTGGAACTCCTCTTGGTGCAGGTGGAATACCTACTAAATCAAATTGTCCAAGTAATTTATTATCCTCAAACATAGGTCTTTCTCCTTGGCCAACTCTAATTGTAACTGCCGGCTGATTATCTGATGCAGTACTGAAAACCTTGCTCTTTTTTGTAGGAATAGTTGTGTTTCTCTCAATCAATGTTGTAAACACACCACCTAAGGTTTCAATACCTAAACTTAATGGTGTTACATCAAGCAGCAGTACATCCTTGACATCTCCAGACAAAACTCCTCCTTGGATTGCTGCACCCATTGCAACACATTCCATCGGATCAATTCCTCTCTCAATCTTTTTTCCAACATAATCTTCTACAAATTTTTGTACAATAGGCATTCTTGTTGGACCACCAACCAAGATAACCTTATGAATGTCATCTGCCTTAAGATTTGCATCCTTGATAGCTTGCTCCATTGGTTTTTTGCATCTTTTAACAATAGGCTCTACCAATTCTTCTAACTTAGCTCTTTTAATCTTCATTACAAGATGTTTTGGGCCTTGCTTGTCTGCAGTAACATAAGGTAGATTAATCTCTGTTTCAACAACATTGCTAAGCTCAATCTTTGCAATCTCAGCAGCATCTCTAACTCTTTGTATTGCCTTAGAGTCTTTGCTTAAGTCAACACCTTCTTTTTTCTTAAACTCCTTTACAATATAATCCACCAACACCTTGTCCATGTCAGTACCACCTAGCTTTGTGTCTCCACTAGTAGATTTTACCTCAAACACTCCTTCTCCAAACTCCATTATAGTAACATCTAAAGTACCTCCACCAAGATCAAAAACCATGATAGTATGTTCTTTATCAGCCTTATCAAGTCCATATGCAAGAGAAGCAGCAGTCGGTTCATTAATAATTCTTACAACTTCTAATCCTGCAATTGTTCCTGCATCTTTTGTTGCTTGTCTTTGATTATCATCAAAATAAGCAGGTACTGTAATTACTGCTTTTTCAACATTTTCTCCAATAAACTTTTCAGCATCTCTTTTTATCTTCTGGAGAATAAAAGCAGAAATCTGCTGAGGAGTATACTCTTTACCATTAATCTTGTACTTGTGCTTTGTACCCATTTTTCTTTTTGTTGCTGTAATTGTTCTCTCCGGGTTCATAGCAGCCTGCCGTTTTGCAGGTTCTCCAACCAGAATCTGGTTTTCCTCAGTAAAAGCAACCCAACTTGGAAAAGCTTTTCCATACAAAGTTACTCCTTCTTCACTTGGAATAATTTTTGGCTTGCCTGCTTCTAAATAAGCAGCCTCACTATTACTTGTTCCTAAATCAATACCTATAATTTTACTCATTTTTTCTTACCTCCAATCCTTTTGTTTTTTATCTTAATGGAAGACTAAAAAATGGTAAAATCTTGAAAATTTGTTTTTAGATTTTCCTTGATTTTACTCATTTTTCTCCCTCCAATATTTTCTATTTTTTACAATTTCAAAAATGATAAAACCCTGAAAATTTCCTAAGTTTTACTCATTTCTTGTTTTGATAATAAATCCTTGATTGATTCCTCAAGTGGATCCAATTTCTTTAATTCATCTAAAGTGACCCGTCTCATCAGAGATGCTTCCTTATCATCGTGATCAATACTGGGTTCACCTTCAACAATTTCACACTCAAAATATAGTATTAATCTTGAGGCATTTAGTTTTTTTCTGACAATAACTTTGTCCTGACCATAACCCATGAAATTATTCACCTTAACCTTTATTCCAAGCTCTTCCTGCATCTCTCTGACCACTGTATTTTCAGCCTTTTCCCCAAACTCAATTCTTCCTCCCGGCACCCTCCAAATCCCTGTGTTATTGAATTTTGGCTCAAATACCACAAGGTATTTGTTATCTTTTTTAATAAAAGCACTGGCAATAGCAGTAGGTGCTTTGTTTTTTGGTAATTTCCAATTTTGAACAATCTCTCTTAATTCCAAAAGGCTCTCTCCTTCTATAATATCTCCATGCCCAGGAATAATCACATCTGCAATTTCCAAAATGTTTTTGACATTATTTCTGTATTCTGAAGATTTGGTATATCCAATCTGAATATTTTTTCTAATTATATCTTCTTTAAATGCATCACCACTAATAACATAAGTTTTATTATCTGATTCAAGTATAATGCTTATGCTGTCTGAAGTATGCCCATAAGTTGGAATAAGTTTTATACCTGATACTTGAATATCCTCAACTTTTTTATAAGCTTCAATGCTCCCATCTGGATACCACACTCCTTTATGATGTACAAGTGTAGCATTTTTGAACAGATGATTATTTGATATGTGGTCTCTGTGTGTATGAGTGTTGATCAGAAAATCCACATCATCAGGTCCAACCTCATTTTCTTTTAATGCGTTAATTAAATCATCTTTAAATTGAAAATGGCTTGAGTCAACTAAAATGGTCTTCTCCCCTTTGATTAATGTTGAAGAAGATCTAATCTTTGATATCCTGTTAACTACCTTTTTCTCTGGAATTGATTCTTTGTCCGCATGAATACCCTTAAACAATACTTTTACTTGCATATTATCTCCCATGTTATTTATTTCTGTGCTCCTTTTCTAAGCTCTTTTACTCTTTTATCTGTTAGCAGAGGTTTTTCTTTTTTCAAATTCTTTTTAAACGAAACAACATCTACTGATTCAAGGAATTTGACAAGTTTTCTAAAATTAAACTCATCTTTATCCTTAATTGAACCTAATGCTTCATACAAACTTTGATCATAACACACTAGCTCCACATTTGTTGGTTTACACATAATCAATGTTTCAATCTCATCATTTGTTCCTAAAAAATACTTTATAATAGCGCTTGCTTTCAGGAACATACTTTTCTGTTTTCCCATCATTCTTCTTCCCTCTCTTGTTTTAGTATACTGTAATCAAGTATTTTATCTAATTTCTCTTTGTCTGGCACTAATTCCTCTAAATGACCACCAGGAATAGGATCATTTGTCTGCAGAAATTGTGCATATTGTCTAATTGCTTCTGGATCATCTGTATCCAAAAGATAGTTAAGGTAAAACCATTGTGTGAGCTGAAAACCAAATGGTTTGCAAGTATAAACCTTGCAGTGAAGAGGCTTTACATCATGAATTTTGCATCCTTTTTCATCCAAAAAAACACAAGCCCCATATGGTCTGTCTTTGTCTTTAATATCTCTTTTTGGTCTTAATGCCTTTTTATTAAATATCTCTACTTCTTCTAGATATTTTTCTTTTACCTCTTGTTTTTTCATCCCAAAAAACTGTGCAATACGTGTAAGGTCATCGGGTGCTAAAAAACCACTTGTAAAAGAACAACAATGATTGCTCTTTTCACAATGGCTTCCAAGCCTAAGTATCTCTTTTTTCGGTGTTTTCTTTGATATTATCATTTTTGGTTTCTTCCTCTTTTTTGCCTTTACTTACTTTAACAATAGGATGTCTTATTATATAATCTTTTATTTTATATCCAGATTGCACAACCTCTGTAACTGTGCCTTTTGGCTGGCTAGACTCTTCTTGACATACACATTCATGTATGTGAGGGTCAAACTTTTCACCCTTGGCCTCAAATCTTTTTACATCAAGACTTTCCAGGGCTGAGTTTAATTGGTTGTATAATGGTAAAATCTCTTTATTATCCTTAGCCTGCTCAAAACTATCAAACAAAGGAAGCATTTTCTTAAGCACCATTATCTTACCCAATTCAATGTATTGTTGCTGGTCTTTTTCTGATTTTTTTTTGTAATTTTCAAACTCTGCCTGAATTCTCTTGGCTGTATCTGTCAACTCTTCTATTTTTTGTTGCTGCTCATTAAGCTCACTTTCTATCTTTTCTTCTTCAGTTCTTGTTTGTTTCATGCTTTTCTGCTAAATTATTACTCTATTTCAATCTTTCTTTTATCTTTAAGCTCTTTTTTAGGTACTTCTACCCTAAGCACACCTTTTTTGTAAGTTGCTTTTGTTTTGTCTGCATCAACATTTGCAGGTAAAGGTACTCTTCTATAAAAACTAGAAGATCCAGTTTCAAAGTAGCTTGCTTTTTTGTCTTTGTGTTTTTTCTCAAAACTCTTTTCAACCTTTACTTCAACATGGTTGTCAGTTACACTAAGTTCAATGTCTTTTTTGTCTGCTCCTGGTAGTTCAAAACAGGTAATTACAGAGTTTTCAGTCTCATAACAGTCTGCAACAGCAGGTCTAAATTCTTGTTTTTTTGCAAATAATGGCTTAAATGCTCTAGCAAACATCTTATCCATTTCTCTATGCATGTTTTCCATTTGTTTAAACGGGTCTATTATATCCCAACTCATTTAAAACACCTCCGTTCCGTTGACTTAAGGTCAACACCGTTTATTTAGAATTGACTGAGACTATTTAAATCTTTCGGAAAAAGTTTATAAACCAACAAGTTTTTTACAATAATAAATGATAATACACCATCAAAAAATCACTATAATCCGGCAGAGAAGGCCAGTTAAAAAAGAGGATATTAACCTAAAACTTCAATGGCTTGGTCAGTCTCTTGGATTGTTTGGTCAGCGTGATAAAGACAAATCTTGTTATAGAATATTTGTCTTATTACTCAAAAACTCAAAAAACAACAAAGCTTTGACTTCTGATCAAATTGCTTCAAAAACAAATCTTAGCAGAGGCACAGTTGTGCATCACTTAAACAGATTAATCAAGTCAGGAATTGTAGTTCACAACAAGAATAAATACATATTAAGAGTATCTAGTCTGGAATCTTTAGTTGAAGAAATAAAAAAAGATATGGACAGAACACTAGCAGATTTAAAACAAGTTGCAAGAAAAATTGATATGCAACTTTAATCTTTTTTCTTAGGTTTTGGTGCTCTGTAAATTTTTGCAAAACTTGGGGTGCATACTATGTAATCATCTCCAAATCCAGCAATATCTCCGTCAATTGCATCACAAGTCTTTTTTAGCTTGTTAATTGATCTTTTTAGTTCAATAACATCTTTTTCCTTTATTGGTTTGATATTTACAAGAGCTACAGTATAACCTTCTCTTAATGCTCTTAATATATCTTTAATATCAGAAAAGTCCTCAATATTAAACGGTCTTACAGTTATCTGGGCTTTTTCTTCTGCAGCATCTGTTTCGATTTCCACATATTCTTTTTCTGCTTCTTCGAATACATCTGGTTCAGTGCCTAAACCCATCCCTTTTTTTACCTTTGAAAAGAAACCACTCATTTTTTTCCTCCTAAGTAAAATAATATTATCAATAACACCTATTTAAACTTTTCGATATATAAAATGCATAATACCAGAATTTATTCGGGCAAATCCTGAAAAATCGGGTAATAACAGATACAAAGCATAAAATTAAATCAATAAATATTCTGCAAATTAGCATAAAAAATTTAAATGCCTTTGTATAAGTGCACCATATGAAACCAATATTAGTGATAAACTTTAAAACATACAAAAACACAATCGGAGAAAAAGGAGTAAAACTAGCTAGGATTTGTGAGGAGGTTGCAAAAAAAACAAATTCTAAAATAATTGTTACAGTGCAAGAAGTAGAAATAAGAAACATATCCTCAAATGTTAACATTCCAGTATATTCAGAGCACATAGATGCAACTAGATTTGGCGCATATACAGGCCATAATCTGCCAGAAGCATTAAAACAAAACGGTGCAGCTGGAACTTTAATCAATCATTCAGAAGACAGGTCTAAACTAAAACATATCAAGCAAGCACTTGACCGTGCAAAACAAGTTGGATTAAAAACAATAGCTTGTGCACCTTCCCCAAAAATAGCATCAAAAATTGCAAAATTCAAGCCTGTCTATATCGCAATTGAGCCACCCGAGTTAATCGGAGGAGAAAAAAGTGTAAGTTCAGCAAAACCAAAAATAATTACAAAAACAATAAAAAAAGTAAATCAAGTAAATCCTGTTCCAGTTTTATGTGGTGCAGGAGTAAAAAATAAAAAAGATGTAGCCAAATCAATAGAGTTAGGTGCAGCTGGTGTGCTTGTTGCATCACATGTAGTTAAAGCAAAAGATCCAGAAAAAGTCTTGCGCAACTTAGTAAAAGGTTTTAAAAATGGGAGTTAGAGGATTTATTAAAGACATTGTTTTAATCTATCTAGGAATAAAACTAGTGGGTGTTTGGATATTTCATCATGCATTTACATTTAAGATTGGATTTTTGGTATTGTTCATGCTTGGAACTTCTATTTGGTTTTCACTTGAAAGAATTGGAATAATACCTAAAGGTTAACTTAAAAAACCACAGAAATGATAGTCAAGAATAATTTCAAACTAGTTGATACAGCTGTTTATCTAATTAGACAAAAAACACTTGTTTTAGCAGACATTCACATAGGTTATGAAGAGGCACTCAACCAGCAGGGAATCTTAATGCCTAGATTTCAATTAAAAGATTTGATAAAGCACTTAAAAAAAATACTTAAAAAAACAAATCCAAAAAAAATAATCATTAATGGAGACTTAAAGCACGAATTTGGAAAAATATCCAAACAAGAGTGGAATGATGCACTTTTGGTAATAGACCTTCTAAAAAAATGCACACAAGATGTAATATTGATTAAAGGCAATCATGACACAATTCTCGGACCTATTGCTGACAAAAAAAATATTAAGATTGTAGATAAAATAATCCTTGACAATATTCTAATTACACATGGAGATAAAATCTTTCAAAAACATATATCAAAGATAAAAACAATCATTATAGCTCATCAGCACCCAGCAATAAAGCTAAACGCGCAAACAAGATCAGAGTTGTACAAATGTTTTTTGGTTGGAAAATATAAAAATAAAAATCTAATAGTACTTCCTTCAACAAATCTACTCTCAACAGGAACAGATGTAATAAAATCAAAGTCAATCTCACCCTACATATATAATATTGAAAAATTTAAAGCATATGTTGTTGGAGACAAGATCTACGACTTTGGGAAAATCTCTAAGTTAAAGCAACTCCAATAATATCATATTTAGAAACTAATCCTACTATTTCTCCTCTTTTAGAAACTAAAACAATTGGGAAATTTTTAAGTAACTGTGATACAACTTTTACTTGAGTTTTATAATTAACAATTGGTGGGGCTTCCTGCATTACTTGTGAAGCATTTAATTTAGAAACATTTTCAGTAAAGTGATCCAATATAGTTGACTCAGAAACTAGTCCAATTATCTTGTCTTTTTTAAAGACCGGAAGCTGAGAAATCCCATGTTTTTTCATCTTTTTTACAATATCAGATACAGCTTCATTATATTTGCAGGATATAACCTTTTTAACCATAATTCGCTCTAATTTTACTTGTTCTTCACCTGCATTGCTCAGAGCAAAAGAAATTTCCTTAACCTTTTGAAATGTTGGTTGAATTTTTCCAGACTCTATTTTTGCAATCAAACTTTGAGAAACCCCAGCTTGCCTTGCTAGCTGAGTTTGAGTCAGTCCAAGTTTTCTTCTCAATTTTTTAATTTCTTTTAAATTAGTAATCATAGCTATAGAAAATAAAGAATAATATATATTCTTTTTGGAATAATATTAAACAAATGTTTTAAGGACATTGAAAAGTTAATGTTAGCTCCACATTGCCGGTTCAGTCGCCAGTTTGCTAAACCATCTTTCATATTGTATGGAGTTTAATTTGACGAAGGCAAACTGTTCCCTAATGATTCTTATGAGGATTGCTGTCTCCTTCACTCAAATCAGGCACTAATGGAGCTAACACAGAGTAGTTGACTTTGCCCAATTTAAGTAAATCTTATAAATAAGAACAGTTTTTAAAATAACATGAAATGCGATACAGAGAAAAATAAAGATTTTTGTAATTGTTCTTATCCTGGCTGTCCAAGAAAAGGAAAATGCTGTGAATGCTTGCAGTATCACCTAAAAATGAAGCAATTACCTGCATGCTGTTTTCCTGATGATGCAGAAAAAACTTATGACAGAAGCTTTAAGAAATTTGTAGAAATCAATAGTTAGATTAACTCTAATAATAATTCCTCCATTTTTGATTTAAACACAAATATTTTTTCAATCATTTCCTTGCCCTGCTCAAACTCAATCATCTGACCATAATAATTTATTCTATTCCTTATTTTTCTAAATCTATTGAATTCATAAAACGATATGTTAGGATATTTTGATTTTAGGATTTTTTCAATACACACGTGGTTTGTAACTTTATATCCTTTCATAATACATATTCCTTCAAGAATTTCTCTCAGGCAATCATAGGCCATTGGGACATAAGCTGATATGTTGTGTTTATTCAGATCTGCATTTTTAATAGTATTTTCTTTTATCTTTGACATCTTAACTAGGGATCTGACCAGTGAGATATTGGTTTTTGTTTTCCTAACAAAACCCTTTCTTTTACACTGTTCTAAATCCACTTTATCTCACCTTGTAAAACAATTCCATTTAACATGCTGTTTACAAGGTTCTTATTTTCAATATCTTTAATAGTCTTATGCAGAAAAACCTGAAAATTTCTATGTAATTTGGTCTCATATTTCCGGAGATTTTGGAATTCTTTTGTTTTCTCTGATATGACCAAAATATCAATATCACTTTTCTTTGTATCCAAACCAAAAGCAGCAGATCCAAATAGAACAATAGTTGGCTCAACATAAAAATCATTAAGTTCTTTTAGTAAACCACATTCTCTAATCCTTCTTATAGTATAATATAATTTAACATCTAGATACTTCTGAGAATCAAGATTGGCACTGTAAAAATGAAGGACACTCTTTTTCCTGTAGTTTAATAGACCTCTTTTTTTAAGTTCTTTAAGCTTTTTGCTTGCTGTTGCTGGAGTTATTTTGAGAATTTTTGCAATCTCTCTAACATGAAACTCATAGTTTGGTTTAATAAAGAAAGGCTCTAATATATCTATTATCTGAATCATTTGTTTAAATAAATAAACACTTGTTTAAATTTCTTTCGGTAGTTTATCCATAAGAGAATAATCTAGCCTTGCTCCCATAACTTCAACAATCCTTGAAGCACTATAATTACCTATTTTTGCAGCCCTTTTATTAGAAAAATCATTCAACATTCCAAACAAATAACCAGCAGCAAACATATCTCCTGCACCAGTTGTATCAAGAGCATTAACTTTATAACTATTTACTTTGACAGTTTTCCCATTGTTTTTTACAAAACAGCCATCCACGCCAGTTTTAACAACAGGATTATCACATAATCTTGAAATTTGGTTTATTGCTTCAATTGGTTTTTTCCCAGTGAATAATCTTGCCTCTTCTTTGTTTAGAAAAGCAATATCTGCAAGCTTTACAATTTCTTTAATTTCATGTTTTTTTTGTTTTACAAGAAATGGATCTGCAACATCAAAACTAACCAGAACATTATTCTGCTTTGCAATATCTATTGCATGCTTTGTTGCATCTGGAAAAGTATCTAAAGCATAGGCAGTTGTGTGCAGAATTTTGCTGCTTTTAATACTCTTTTCAACTATATGTTCTCTTGCTAACAAACCGCAAACCCCAAGATGAGTATTCATTGTTCTTTCTCCGTCTGGAGTAACTAAAATAACACTTGAGCCTGTTTGTCCATTATGATGAACCAATTCAGAAAAAACACCAAATTCTTTTAACTTTTCTTTAAAAACATCCCCATATTGATCAATTCCAACAACACCTTTGAAAGCAGCTGTCCCGCCAAGATTAGCAACACCAATCATAGTATTACAACAACTTCCACCAGGCATAATTGTTTTATCATGCAGTCTGACTGAATGCTGAATCTGTTTTGACCTGTTAATATCAACCAAACTCATAATACCTTTTGGCATTCCCAGCTCACTTAGAAGATCATCTTCAACCTTAACTAAAATATCAACAATCGGATTTCCAATACCGTAAATCATATCCCTGGCAAATAAGTGTGAGTATATAAGTTTTATTAGTTAGAGATCTATTTTCAAGTATGTTATACTTTCCCATTTCCTCATCAAATCAGTGGATTTCGAATCGATTGTACTTCTCCAAGTGTTTGAGTAGTCTCCGTATCTTCCCAAAAATATTCTATTGAATCTTTCACCCTTTTTTCGGATTCTTGATATGACTGATATAATCTGTTTGTATGTGTTTGGATATGGTTCTTTTAGTAAATCTACTACTTTTAATATTTTTCTCAATTCTTCTGTTGGTTTAGATATTGGCCCGATTACAAATATTGTAAACCTCCTGATAACTTGTCCAATTTCTTTTTGCTTTTCTGGTGAAAGAGCAAGAATATCTGATTCCTTTAATGCAGCAATTTGAGCATCCATTACTGATACCATAAACTCAAGAGATTCAATCATGTAATTTAATACAACTAAATACACTTTTCTTTTTTCAGGTTCATTTAAGTATTTGACAACACCGATGATTTCTCTTATCATATAATTAAATAAATTTGGAAAATACCCCTGCCAAGATGGTTTTATTAAACCTTTCACATGTTCCTCAGAATAATATGTCTGGCTTTCTGAAAAATAATATTTAAAGTTTTTTGCTCTATTTATCATTGCTGATTGTCCGCCTCTGCTTCCCCACTCTCCAAGGAAATGTGCCTCTGAGGCATTATGTG
>JAANXH010000046.1 GCA_018263355.1 Candidatus Woesearchaeota archaeon | reverse complement strand
AAAAAAAAAAAAAAAAAAAAAAAAAAAAAAAAAAAACAAAAAAAAAAAAAAAAAAAAAAAAAAAAAATCTTGATCCAGAAATTGCTGATAAAATAATGAGAGCCATAATAGACCAATCAGTTAGAAAACAAAAAAAACAGCTGGAGAAAAATAAATGAAAATTTCAAAAAACTTGCAGAAAATTGAAAAATCAGGTACAGTAAAATTCACTAACATAGTCAAAACTCTAAAAAATCAGGGAAAAGATATTATTGATTTTAGTGTGGGCCAGTCAGATCAAAGTACTCCAATTAAAATAATAGAAGCAACAAAAAAAGCATTAGATTTAGGTAAAACAAAATACTCTGATGTATCTGGACTGCCAGAACTAAAAAAACAAATAGTAAAAAAACTTAACAATGAAAACCAAATCAGCTGCAGCACTGAAAATATTATTGTAACTAATGGTGCAAAACAAGGATTATTTGAGATATTTCAAACAATATTAAATCCAGGAGATGAAATTATCTTGATTGCTCCGTTTTATGTTAGTTTCAAAGAGCAGATAAAATCAGCAGGAGCAAAACCAGTAATAGTTAAAACTATCCAAAATCGGTTAGATTTGAATGCAATAAAAAAAGCAATCAATAGCAATACAAAAGCAATTGTCATTAATAGTCCATGCAACCCAACTGGAGCAGTCATTCCCAAAAGTAAGCTGGAGCAATTAGGAAAACTAGCCATAAACAATGACATATTAATCATCTCTGATGAAACCTATGAAAACTATGTGTTTGATAATTTGGAGCATGTAAGCATAGCATCTTTATCACAAAAAATAAGCCAGCATACACTAACTGTGTTTAGCTTTTCAAAAACATACTCAATGGCAGGATTTAGAATAGGTTATGTTGTAGCACCAAAAAAAATAATTGAGGCAATGGAAAAACTGCACAGCCACCTAACTGGTAATGTCTGCACATTTGCTCAGTGGGGAGCCTTAGCAGCATTGAAACTAGAAAACCCAGATAGCTCACGTAAACTATTTGAAAAACGTCGTGATATGACATGTAATCTAGCTTCAGAGATATTTGACTTTGTAAAGCCACAAGGAGGATTTTACATTTTTGCTGATGTAAGTAAACACTTGAACAATGAGACAAAAACCAGCACAGAACTAGTTGAAAAACTATTAAAAAAAGCAAATGTGGTATGTGTGCCTGGAGAAATATTTGGGCAAAAAAACCATATAAGAATAGCTTATACAGTAAACCAGAAAAAAATCAAGCAAGGTTTTTGTAGAATGAAACAGGTTTTAAGTGAAAAATAATGAAAACAATAGCAATAATAGGATTTGGAAGATTTGGAAAAGTCTTAGCTAGATTATTAACTCCAGAATTCAAAGTCTTGGTGCATGATATAGAAAACTTGAGTAAAGAAGCTCAGAGTCTAGGAGCTGAATTTGTTGATCTAGAGAAGGCACTAAGCCCAGATACAATATTTTATGCTGTTCCAATATCCAAATTTGAGGCGACCCTGAAGTCACACTTACCAATATTAAAGAATAAAGATAAGAAACTACTAGTGGATGTACTTTCAGTAAAAATGCACCCAAAAAAAGTATTTGAAAAACTATTGCCCAAAAATTGTCAGGCAATGCTTACCCACCCTATGTTTGGTCCAGACAGTATAGGCAAAAGTGATTCCAATAAATTACCTATTGTAATAGATCAATTCACAGCATCAAAACAAGAATATGATTTTTGGAAAAAATTCTTTGAATCCAAAAACCTGAAAGTGATTAATATGAGCGCTAGCCAGCATGATAAACTAGCGGCAAACAGTCAGGGAATTACACATTTTGTAGGTCGAATGCTGCAGCATATGAACATGAAGAAAACTTCAATAGATACACTAGGAGCAAAAAAGCTTCATGAAATAATAGAGCAAACATGTAATGATTCGTGGGAACTATTTAGAGATCTTCAGACAAAAAACCCATACACAAAGCAGATGAGAGTAAAAATCGAAAAGTCAGTAGAAAGAATCTCTTCAAAACTACTGCCAAAAAGATCGGAAGAG
>JAANXH010000045.1 GCA_018263355.1 Candidatus Woesearchaeota archaeon | reverse complement strand
ATGAAAAAATTAAAAAAAAAATCTTATAACTGGACATATAATGCAATACAAAAATTAAGTAAACATATTCTAAAATTAGAGAAAAAAGGAAATACTAATCTAATTTCACTAAATTTGGATAATCAGAATACAATAAATTATCTTTCATTCTTGGATAAAAAAGAAGCTTTCAGCAAAGAGATTCCTGTGGTTGATGATATGATAAAATCAATATCAAAAAAAACACCCTTTTTTACATTGCTTGTAACAGGTAGTTATGCTGTAGGAAATCAAAGAAAAAATTCTGATATTGATGTAGTTATCATCATAGATGATCAAATGAATGAAAAAACATTGATCCCTTATATCAAAGATATTTCAAGATTATCTCTTATAGAAATTGATTATCATGTTATTAAGAAATCTGATTTTTATAAAATGCTGATTAATGAGGAAGAGAATTTTGGCAAAGAACTTTTCAGAAAACATTTATTGTTTTATGGTGTTGATTCTTATTATCAGATAATAAAGGAGGCAGTTAAAAATGGCTTACAGAGGAAAATATGATTATTTAAAAGACAAGAAAAAACTGGAGAAGGTGATAAAAAAGCATAAAAATATCAGTTATACTAAATGAACTGAATAAAATAAATAATGTGTTTTTCATAGCAATTCTTTTTGGTAGTTATGTTAAAGGCAGAAACACTGAAGATAGTGATATTGATTTACTGTTTGTGATTCCAGATACTGAAAAAACAGAGGATTTTGAAAATAAAATCGATTCAATTTTTAGCTTAATTAATTATGATTGGGACATTAATATTATAACTCAACAAAGTTTTTCCGAGCTGAAGAGGGGGAAAAATTTAAATGTTGTTAAAGAGGTAATAAACAATCACATAATCCTGACTGGTGGTGAACATTATTTCAGATTACTTACAAAAAAGTAACTGAGAAAGAACTCATGTTAGATTAAAATGACATACAAACCAAGAGAAGACTCATATTTAATAAAAAAGCATATTAGAAAATATGCAAAAGGAACTGTGCTAGATATGGGAACAGGCTCTGGAATCTTAGCTTTGGAGGCAGCAAAAACTGCTCAAAAAGTAATTGGGGCAGATATCTCAATAGCTATAGAAAAAGCACCAAAAAACAAAAAAATCACATTCATACAATCAGATTTATTTTCCAACATAAAAAACAAGTTTGATTTAATTATATTCCATCCCCCATATCTTCCTCAAGACAAAGGAATAGAAGATAAAACACTGTACGGAGGAAAGCACGGATACGAAACTTTAGTCAGATTTTTAATCAATGCAAAAGACTACCTAAAAAACAATGCCACTATCTTAATACTCTTTAGTTCACTAACAAACAAAGAAATTATTGATAAATCAATCAAAGAAAATCTTTACAAATCAAAACAATTAGAAGAACAAAAGCTTGATTTTGAAAAACTTTTTGTTTATGAACTAAGAAAAACAGCTCTTCTCAAAAACCTGAATATTGTAAAAAAACTAGAGCTTTTTGCAAAAGGAAAAAGAGGATTAGTGTACAAAGGAGAATACAATAACAAAAAAGTAGCAATTAAAATAAAAGCTCCAGAATCAAAAGCAATAAACACTATTTCTCATGAAGCAAACATGCTAAAAAAAGTAAACAAGCTTGGGATTGGACCTCAACTATTGAAATCTGAGAAAGATTACTTAATAATGGAATTTGTCAAAGGAGAAATGATCCTTGATTTTTTTAAAAAAGCAGAAAAAAACCAAATTCTAGAAATAATCAACCAAACTCTGCAGCAGCTATACAAACTAGACAAAGTAAAAATAAACAAACAGGAAATGCATCATCCAGTAAAGCATATAATTGTGCAAAACAATACACCAGTTTTAATTGATTTTGAAAGAGCAAGATACACACAAAAACCACATAATGTAACTCAGTTTTGTCAGTTTTTATCAAGCAAAAAAATTGTGAATTTACTAGAGAAAAAGCAAATAAAGATAAATCCTGCTAAGTTAAGAGAATTTTCAAAAAATTATTCAAAGGACAAAACTTTAAGACTTAATCACTTTTATGACTTTTGATTTCATCTCTTCCATTTTCTCTTTAGTTCTTGCTTCCAGATTTAGCCTAATCTTGTCCTCTGTATTGCTTGGCCTAACATTAAACCACCAATTCTCATACTTGACACTAACACCATCAAGCAAAGAAATCTCTCCATCAGAAAAAGCTTTTGCAATCTCATAGAGTTTTGCATTCTTGTTTTCCACTTCAAAATTAATTTCTCCAGAATGAAAATATTTTTTTAGAGGTTTAACAATCTTTGACAATGGACCTCTCTTAGATATCTCGTCCATAATTACTAATGTTCCAATAAATGGAGTTTCAAAAAATCCATAGTCTGTTTTAAAAAAGAAATGTCCAGAAGACTCACCAGCAAAAGCTGCATCAACTTCGCGACCTTTTTTCTTTATCAATGTATGTCCAACCTTGGTAACAAATGGTTTTCCTCCATTCTCAACAATCATATCATGTGTAATCTGGCCTGGCCTGATATCATAACCAATATTTGCCTTAGGATTGTGTCTTAGTACAACCTCTGCAAAAATGCCTCTCAAGATTCCAGGCTCAACTAATTCTCCTTTTTCATCCACAAAAAAATAACGGTCAGCATCACCATCTACCCCAATTCCTAAATCTGCATTTTCTTCTACTACTCTCTTTTTAAGATCTACAACATTTTCCTCTTTGAAAGGATTTGCTTCATGTGCAGGAAAAGTCCCATCTAATTTGAAATTCATCTCAATTAATTCAGAGTCAAGACGTGAAAAAAGCTCTCTAATATCCGGACTTCCCATAGCATTAGCAACATCAGCCACAACTTTCATCTTATCTAATTTAAAATCATAAAAATCTAATGCATAATCTGTTCTGTCCTTTAAAGCCTTATTGTTTTTAATAACACTTCCTTTAGAATCACTTTCTTTTATATCCTCTTGAGCATAATCTCTTATCTTATCTAGACCATTCACTAGCCCAATTGCTTCTGCACCTTGCCGTACAATCTTTGTACCATTGTATTCCTTGGGATTATGAGACGCAGAAACTATTAATCCTCCATCATAACCATATTTTGCTACAGCAAAATAATATGTTGGGGTAGAAACTAACCCAATATCAACAACTTTTACCCCCATATTTACTAATGACTTAATTAAACTTTTTTTCAAAGCAGGAGAAGAAAGCCTCATATCACAACCCACTGCAATAGTAAACTCCTGTTTTCCTGGGTTTTCTTCTTGCATGAATTTTATATAAGCTTTACCTATCCGGTAAATAACTTCTTCATTAAGCTGATCAGGATAAACTCCTCTAATATCATAAGCTCTAAAAATACTTTTATCTATTTTCACTTTTCCACCTCTTATTTGCAAGATTATACCTTTCTATGTTGTCAGTTGGAAACCATTGTCCTTCATGCTCAAACCCAAAAACTTCTCCTTTTGGAGCTAGTTTTTCAAAACAATCACGTTCAATAGAACATTTTCCAGAAGGCAGACTATCCATAACCTCTGGCTCAAATATATATGCTCCTGCATTGTTTAGGTTGGTTGGAGCTTCTGCAATGCAAGGTTTTTCAATAAACCTTCTGATCCTATTTTCATCTAAATCAGCAATACCAAACTGAGTAACATCTTCTACTGGATAGAGTGCAATTGTAACCTTTGCATTATTTTTTTTATGAAAATTTAGCATTTTGTCATAATCAAAATCACCAAGATTATCTCCATTTAGTGCAATAAACCGGTTGGAAAAATCTCTTGAAGCTAATTTGATTGCTCCGCCAGTTCCAAGTGGCTCTTTTTCTATACAATAAGATACATTAACTTTAAACTTGCTGCCATCTCCAAAATAATCTTTAATCTTGTCAGCCTCAAAACACACTGCTAGAACAATATCTTTAACCCCATATTTTTTAAGATTTTCAATAATATGCAGCAAAATGGGTTTTCCTTTTATTGGCAAAAGTGGTTTAGGAGTGTTATCAGTCAAAGGTCTCAGTCTTGTACCTAGGCCACCTGCAAGTATTACGGCATTTAGATGTCCTTCCATTTTTTCTCTGCAATACTATACTCTTTCTCTGAATTCAGTGAGAACCACTGACCACCAAAGGAATATCCAATAAGCTTATTTTCCTTGGCTAGTTTTGGAAACACATCATTTTCTAAAGTTGCAAACCCATCAGGTATAAATTCAATAGCTTCTGGATCCATAACATATAAACCAGCATTAATCAGGTTGCTTGGTGCATTTTGTTTTTTTGGTTTTTCCATAAAACTAATTATGTTGTACCCAGTAAGATTTGCAACACCATATTTGCTTGGATCTTCAACAGTTGTTAGTGCAATAGTTGTTTTTCCATGATGATCCAGATGAAACATATACATATCTTTTAGGTTAATATTTTTTAATTCATCAGCATTTGTCATAAAAAAAGTTGACTTTAGGTATTCCTTAGCATTTCGTAGTGCGCCAGCTGTGCCCATTGGAAATTTTTCTTTTATAAATATTAATCTTACTCCAAGATCTTTGCTTTCCAAATGATTTTGAATAACATCTGCATCATGATGTAATGTAATAATAATATCTTTAACTCCATATTTTTTAAATAATTTAATAATCTCTTCTATAACAGTAGAACCATTAAAAGGAGTCAATGCATGAGGAGTATCTTTAAATTTAGATTTTAGTGGTTTACTTTTACCTCCAGCTAAGATTAGTGCCTTTGAAGGCATCTTGCTTCCTAATGCTTTATTGAGCAGCATCTCAATTGCATGACTTCTGTTCTTAACATTATGCCCATCAATACTGTGGTCAATATTTTTTAGCAGATTCTCGTCAATTGTTAAAGTTACTCTTTCTCTCATAAAGCTTTATATTACATTGTCATATATAAATTTTATGTTTTATATGAGGAAGTACTACTTTTTAAATTTTGTACTCAGAATCCTTACTCTATTCACAGCATCCATATAACCTTCAGCTTGCTTAATATTCTTAACCTTAGCAACCCTTGTCTTAAGTTTAGAAAAAAACTTACCTAATTTCTTTAAAACATCTTCTTTATCTTTAATCTCAACCTGTACTCTATAACCTTTAATAACTTCACCATTGAACTCAACACTTCTATTGTTTATCATATTCTTAATGTCTTTTATTATACTCTCTGCTAAATTTGAATCATTTACATGAACAGTTTTGTGAAATTTCCTATAATCATCATCAAAAAAAACAGTCTCAATTTCTACAGAAAAATCTTTTGGAGAAAACTTTGATACTTTAATGCTATCCAGTTTTACATCGACTTTCATTTGTATACCTCTACAAATAATTAAGTTCTATTGTTTATAACATTTTTGTAATTGTAACAAAAGTTTATTTTTTGAATAATTTGGATAAGAATGATCTATCATCAATTGGTGTTTCAAGGTCTGGTTCAGGTACATTTTTTGGAACATTTTTATAGTATTCAAGTGTGCTTAAAAACATCTCAATTTCATTTAAAGCACCTTCTAATTCCAATTTTTTACTAGAAGAAACTCCATTCTTACCTTTGAGCATATTCTGCATCTTAAGTTTCCTCTGCTCAAAGATAGTATAAATGTCTGTTAGAACCATGTCTCCACCACCAGTAAGTAAATATTTGTGATATATATAATTTTCGGTTAAATCAATCAGTTAGATGAGAATTACTAGATGTCCAATGAGTAAAAAATACAGCTTTTGCAAAGCATCATATTTTACAGGCAAAGTCAACCTAATGTTAGCTCCATAATACCGGTTCAGTCGCCAGTTTGCTAAACCATCATTCATATTGTGTGGAGTTTAATTTGATTAAGGCAAACTGTTCCCCACTGACTCTTACGACTAGGATTGTCTCCTTCACTCAAATCAGGCACTAATGGAGCTAACACTCGATATTTAAGATTGCCTATTTTACAATATATTTTTAAATTAAAACAATCTAAATAGTAAATATAGCATGAAAAAGGACCTAACTGAACAAATATCAGTATTTTTGCTTAAACAAGGTTATACAGTAAAAGTATTAAATGTTGGAAGCTTTGATATTCTTGCTAGAAAAGATACTATTTTTTTAATTAAGGTTTTATCAGATGCAAACTCTTTGGCTAAAGAGTGGGCAGCAGGTATGAGAAAAATTGCCAGCTATATTAACGGAGTTCCTTTAGTAATAGCGCAAAAAGCTGGAAACAAGCTTGTTGACAATGTTGTGTATCTCAGATATGGAATATATACAATCAATTTTCAGACTTTTAAGGGATGTATCAAAAAGAAACTTCCAATAATAAAGAGTACAAGAGCAGGTTACACTGCCTGTATATGCGGAAAAAAGTTAAAAGAAAAAAGGCAAAAACAAGGCTACTCAATTAACACCCTGGCAACAAAACTAGGGGTAAGCAGGAAGATGATTGTTAATTATGAGAAAGAAAAATCAGAAATCACATTAAAAAAAGCATTAAAACTTTATGATATATTTGGAGATCCTGTGTTTGAGCATATTAACATATTGGACACATTTGAAACAGAATCAGATCCAAAATCTGCAATTTCGAAAAAATATCTTGACTTAGGTTTTAAAGCAACAGATACAAAAAGAGCTCCATTTAATGTTATTGCAAAGAAAAAAAATGATATAATCCTGACAGAAATTGGAGACAAGACAAGCCCTGAGCTATTGCCTTGGGCAAGGTTACTTGAAGTAAATAAGCTAGTAATTTTTAAAAAGAAAAAACCCAAAGATATTCCTTCTGTTACAAAGCCAGAATTTTTAGAACTTGAAAAGGCAAAAGAGCTAATTAAATTTGTTAAGGAGTTTGAGTAGTTTTATTAGAAAGCTTTTTGAATGCAAGTTTAACACTAAGGTATATGTATATTCCAAAGAAATATGGAAAATCAAAAATTAACAAATGTCCATTCTGCGAGAAGCAGGCTACAATCAAGAATAAGCAAGTTGTTCCAGTCTGTCCAGCACACAAAGATAAGCTGTTAGAAAACACAAAATGTGCGTGCGGAGAATGGCTTGATGTTTGTGCAGGAAAATGGGGACCTTATTTTAGATGTATGGATTGTGGCAATATTAATTTTAGAAAGGGTTTAGAACTTAACCCACATATAAGAAATTCTGACAAAAATCAGAAACAAAACCAAAAAGAGCAGAAAACAAAAAAGGATTCAGAAAATCAGATAAGTGCAAAGCCAAATTACAAAGCAGAGAAAGAAACTAAAAAATCAGTAACCATAAGATCTGATGAGCTTGATTTTTATTTTAATTAAAAATTGTTATAATATTCTCCAAATATTCTGGTCTAGTCATATGCCCGCCTTTATCAAACACAATGACATTTGAATTAAGACTCGGAACTAAATCTTTCTGGTTTTTAAATCTAAGAACAGTATCATCCTTGAAAAGAGCGATTGTTTTTGGTATTTTTAATGAATTGAATTCATCTACAAGAGAAATTGAAAGCACATTGAACATAGTACCATAAATTGCTCTAGGAAATTTTTTTGTAGCATTCTGGTTTGATAATTTATGGATACCAAATATTTTTCTAATTAGATTATTTGTGTTAAAGTACCTAAATAAATTGCAAAATAAAGCAGATGTTATAATTGGATTAAAAATCTTAATGAACCTTTGCATATTTTTCCGAACTAATCTTGGGCTGGAATTGAGCACAAAAAGATTTTTAACTTTTTCTCCATATAGATGGGTATACTTAACCGCAACAATCCCTCCAAGGGAAAAACCAGCAAGATCAAAATTATCTAATTTCTTCTTCTCTACAAAACTATGCACATGCTCCACAAGTGAGTCCATATCATGAAGCTCATTAGAAAATTTCATGGGATGATCCAGGTAAAAGATTTTTCTGCAATCAAATAAAAACCAGTGCAATCAACAATCTTTGCATTCACAAAACTACCCAAAATATTCTCATCACCCTGAACAATTACCTGTTTATAAGCAAAATTCCTGCCAATTACAGTTCCTTTTCTACGGATTTCATCCAGTAAAATCTTTCCCCTCCAGCCAATCCATTTTTTGTTTTCTTCCAGGGCAATTTTGTGAAATATCTTGGTTAGTTTAGCAGAACGATTATTAATAATCTTTGGATCTAGTTGTTTCATATCTTTAGCTGCAGTACCAGGCATTGCACCAAACTTAGAAATATTAAGATGATCAGGCTTAATATCTTTAATCAATTCAATACTATCCTGAAATTGCTTTTCAGTCTCACCTGGAAAACCACATATAATGTCTGTACTAATAGATATATCTGGAATTTGTTGTCTAAACTTGTCAACAATATTCTTAAAATCCTTTACTTTATACTTTCTTTTCATTTTCTCTAGCACATTATCATTACCTGACTGCACAGGAATATGAACAAACTTGAAAATCTTATTATTTTTGAAAACCTCAACCAGATCATCCAATACTGGTAAAATATTATTTGGATTCATCATTCCAACTCTGACAAGAAAATCTCCCTCAACTTTAATAATCTCTCTTAACAATTCAGGAAGCTGTGAAACATCATGTTTATCCAACCCATAAGCACCATTATCCTGCGAAGTAATCCAAATTTCTCTGCAGCCTCTTTCACAAGCTTTTCTTACATCATCAACAATCCTGTTTTTTGAAAAACTAATCAAAGTAGGTTTAACATTCTTGACAATACAATAAGCACAATTACCACTACATCCTTCAAGAATCTGGATAATATCAATAACCTGGTTTTTGTTGTGCTTTGGCAGGTTGATTTTTTCAGTGTATTTTTTATCTGTAAACTTTGCAACTTTCCCATTAATGACTAACTTTGCAGCATCAACAATATTTTCAATATTGTGTGGTCCAACACAACTTACATCTAAATCAATAACCTGTGGCATGCATCCAGCTACAATCAGGTTTTTTGATGGAAACTCATCTTTGTATTTTAGGATAAGATGATTCATCTTATGATATGTTGGCTGCTTTACAATACAGGTATTTAAAACAATAATGTTTGCTTCTTTTATAGAATCAACTAATTTAAAACCATCTTTTTTTAAAAGGCCAGCCATAATTTCTGTATCATTCTGATTAGCAGAACATCCATAAGTCTCAATAAAAACATTTTTCATATGATAAGCTAATAAACAATACTATAAAATAATTGTTATAATTTACCGTAGCTCAGAAAGCAAATCAGAAATATAGTTATTATCTTGCATTATGGTCTTATACATAAACTCAAAACCCATCCATAATTCTTCCACCTCATTCATAGAAACTCCGATAATCTTTAAATCTGGATAATCTTCTTGTATACTTCTTGCAATATCTGGTCCAATATTTTTTCTGCGAAATCTAGTGTCACAAAAAACTCTGCAAATATCGTTATCTTGAAGTAATTCTCTGGCTACAGCTTCGTTTCCAGCGTATAGGAGTTTTAATTCATCACTAACAGCCTGGAATTTAATTTTTGTGCCTTCATATACATAATAACGGTCATCTATTATAAGTATATTATATACCCTAATAAGAAATCATTTTAACTAAATAAATTTATTGCAATTTTGTACAAAATTTCCTGATTTTTTTGTTAGAATCATCAATTTCCCTGCCAACAAGACTAAGTTTAGCCAAAGGTTTTTTTGATAGCTCTCTCATGTGCTCTAATACTTTGCCAGGACTTCCACCAGATGTACAGAAAAAAGCCACTTTTTTGAACTTATTTTTACTTAAATAAGTCCTAATAGCAGGAGTCATTGTCCATGCCCATACAGGAGTACCAATAATAACAAGATCATAATCATCTGGATTCTTTTCATATTCAATCTCTGTTAGTTTTTTCTGGCTTGCGTCCTTTCCTGCAATAAGCCATCCAATTATTTTTCTGGTTCTATTTTTTTTATCAATAATCTCATCTATATCTGCATTAAGATGCTTAGCTATAGATTCAGCAGCTTTTCTTGTATTTCCTGTTCTTGAATAATACACCACTAAGGTTTTCATACCAGTTTTTAATAACAAAAGATTAATAAACATTTTGCCGGACAAACCAATAAGCATTAAATATGTAAATGATTTTCCGTAAATTATGCTTAAATACAAAGAATGCAGCTTGTGTCAGAGTCCAAAGATAATACCAAATACAAGATGAGAAGGTTATAGTGGTGCAAGATCAGACTTAACAAAGTTGCTAGTTATAGGTCATTTTGCAGATAAAAGAGTACAGGAGCAAGGAAATTGGCAAGAACCATTTGCTAAATCAATGACAGGCATATATTTTTCTGAATTTTTACAGAGTGTTGGACTTTCATTTAATGACATGAAATTTGTTAATGGACTTCAATGTTTGACAAAAACTCCAAACACGACTCCACAATTAACAGACTTGGAAAGATGTATGGAAACATACTTGTTTGGGACAATAGAAGAATTTAATCCTAATCTGATTATTACATGGGGATCCCCAGTTTTTTATATTTTTAATCAACTAATTGGAAACTTTCCAGAGAGAATAACTAAACAAAAAGGTTCAGTATCAAGATACAATGGTGCAACAGTTTACTCAATGTACCATCCATGTTATGCAATTCGTTTTCAACCTGAAAGAGATAAGTTAAAACAACACTTTGCACAAATTTATCAAGAACTGTAAAAAAATGGGCCCGCCCGGACTTTCAACGAATGAGTTGCATAGCAACTCCAATTTTTGGTCGAGTTTTTTACCAAAAAGATCGCTTTGAACCGGGGACCTCCGCCACGTCAAGGCGATATCATCTATGGCAACCGAAGTTGTAGCCACTAGACCACGAGCCCATGATATATAATAACGTAGTTTGATTTTTATAATTATCGATTACTTTGCTTAAAAAGCCTTTTTTTATTAGTCAAATGCTCGTGGCGACCACCAGTCATACAGACTCACTCCCCTTTCATTTTGTTCCTAGATTATAGCTATAAGTACCTATGGGGTGACACCTGTCCCTTTAACTTTACAATGTCATTCAACACAAATATTAAATACTAAATGTATTTTTATGTTAATATGTCAGATATATCAAAAATTCTAAAAGAACTGACAAATAAAAAACCAGTAATAACAGAAGAATTTAGGGAGTTTGACAGGCGTTTAGTGGCTGGACTTTTAGTTGTTTATGAAAACCCAGATTTAACAATAGCAGAATATCATGGGGCACAGTGTCAGACAAACTTCTGTCCAATATTAACTCAGAGAGTAAAACAAATAGAGAATGACTTTAAAGTAAAATTGGTTGAAACAAGTGAGGGATATCTTCCTGAAACAAGGAATAGACCATATAGGCAAACACAAGTATTTGCAAAGATTATAAAATCTGAACAAGACTTTACTGATGTTTATCAAGCTGGTCAATCTCTAAAATATTGTTAATCTGTTGTAAAATGATTAAAGATATGAGACTGGTTTTATAAGATGATTTTATCTAGTAACATAACTCAAACATTTTTCACTTGCAGCACTATCTTCTATTAAACTGCAAAGGTCTGGATTTTTTGTTTCAATAGCTACAGTTTGAATACAATCTTTTTTCTGTAGGGAGTTAGATAGACTATCACAAATACCCACATCTCCTTGGTCTTTTGCTGCTTTTATAAGACACATATCTTTAGAAAATCCTTCTAAAGAAGCACAGGAATCTGCGCTAATAGGATTAGATTCTGTTAAATAAGAAAAATTCCCTCCAAAACTTCTCATTCTTGATGCTGCTAAAAAGAGTGGTAAAACCATTAATACACCCACTATTATAAGAATAATATTGATAATACTAATAATCAGGGCAGCAATAGCAAAACCCTTTCCCTTTAGTGCAGGGTTTTTCTTGATTTTAACTAAACTCACAATTCCTAAGATTAATCCGATTAACGAAATAACAGGAATCAAAGATAAAACAAATGCTGCAATCGGCAGACCATATTTTTTATTTGACTTGACTTTTTTCGTGTGAGAATTATTTTTGTTTTTTTGCTTAGATGATTTAATTGGTACTTGTGTGTGTATTTTACTTGTTCGTTTTTTTGGTTTTTCTTCAGCATTTAAATTTTGGTTACTATATGCTTCTAAAAAAGCTTGGCTAACATCATCTTTAGAATAACCATTATCAAAAAGAACTCTTTCTATTTCAGGTTGAGTAAACCCTTTCTTTAGTGTATTTTTAATGTATTCAACAAGCTGTTGGTCAGCCACGGTAATTATTTTTTAAAAATAAGAGTATATAATATTTTCTGTTTGTTTATTCTGAGATATTGGATTTAATAGTAATTAATATGTCTTGATAAAATTTCTCTTCTTCATTTTGAGAACCAATTGGTTTTGCTGTAATAACTAAAGTACAAGCATGTATTGCAGAAGATGCTGTTTTTGAAGCTGTAATAATTGCTGGAAATGCCACCGTATCATTGGCTGCAACTTCCTTAGATTGTGTTGTTGTAAAACTAATTTGGTCTGTAGTATCTTTACCTTTAGTATAACAACTATGAATATCCAAACTTGATTCAACTGATTCATTAAATTTATTATAAAAACCTGCATTGATAGTTAATTCTTCTCCTAACATTAAAAATAATTCTGCTTTAGATAAAGTGAAAGGTTTGTCTTGTGTTGGTGGGTTTTCAATTAATGTTTGCTTACCAATATCAAGCATGTGTGGTTCTTGTAAACTAGGACCGAAAACATTTCTGACAAAACTAAGACCTAAACCAAAAACTAAAGCAGTGAAAATTAAACCTAATGAACTTATCACAATCGCAGCAATAGCAAAACCCTTTCCCTTTAGTGCAGGGTTTTTCTTGATTTTAACTAAACTCACAATTCCTAAGATTAATCCGATTAACGAAAAAACAGGAATCAAAGATAAAATAAATGCTGCAATCGGCAGACCATATTTTTTATTTGGTATGTTAGTTTTAACAGATTTATTAGCTTTTTTATTTGGTGGTTTGTACTGTTTATTTTTGACTGCTTTGTTTGTTTTTGTAAAATTAGTATTTCTAGAGTTAACTTGAAGAAAAGCTTGTCTTATAGTATCTTCAGTATAACCTCTCTGTAAGAGCGCGTTTTCTATATCTGCTTTGCTAAACCCTTTTTTTAGTGTATCCTTAATATATTGGACCAGTTTTTTGTTAGACACATTATTCTCCAAAGGCATATATTTATGCTTTTCTGACTACTTGTGTTGGATAAGGCATGTCAATCTTGTGTTTATTAAATTGATTTAGTATCTCAAGATTTACTTGTGTTTTTGTATCTAATACCCCAGCACCTTTTTTAATATAATAAATCACAAAAATGTCAAAAGTAAAATCTCCAAAACCATTAAATGCAACAGAATGTTTAACAACATTCTTATTTTTTTCAAGCAGATCATTAACTATTTTCATTGCTTTTTGCATTTTTTTCTTACTCAAATCACAACTGACCCCAAGTGTTACTTTAACTTTTCTTGAAGGTTCAGAACTAACATTTTCAACAGCTGCCGAAATAAACTCAGAGTTTGGAATTGTGGTTAATCTGCCTTGCATTGTCCTAACTTTTGTTGACCTTAATCTAATCTCTTCAACAACTCCGTCAATACCAGAAATCTTTATTCTATCTCCTATCAAAAATAATTGGTCAGTAAATATGGCAATTCCTCCAAATATGTTTGAGATTGTATCCTTTGCTGCCATGGCAAGTGCAATACCACCTATACCTAGACCAGCAAGTATTGCTCCAACATTATATCCTGCATTATTCAAAGCAATGACAATGCCCAAAGCCCAAATAATGGACTTAACTCCTTTCCTAATTAAAGGTAAAATCTGGTCATCTAATTCTGTATCAGTATTTTTTGCAAAAGGAACAATATATTCCTCATATATAGCTTCAAATAATCTTGCCAATAACCAAGCTATATCAATGGCAATCAAAAAGTGAAATGCTTTAACTAAGAGGGCTTTAATTGCATCAGATAAAACTAATGTATTTAATCCAAACCAAGCTCCGCCTAGAATCAGTGCAAATACTAAAGGTTCTTCAAGCATATCAATAAAAATATCATCAATTTTAGATTTTGTCTTACTTGTTAGTCTTTTTAAGATACTTCCTATAATTTTATAAAAAATTTTTGCAATAATTGCCACACCAAAAATTATCAACAATGCATATAACCATTCTTTAACAGTATTGTTGTAATAAGTTTTTGCAAGCCAGCCAACCACCATAAGTCTCACCAAACTATTCAAGACATAGATCATTTAAATATTTTACTAAAACAAAAAAATTAGAAAAAAGAGCCTCTGCCGAGACTTGAACTCGGGACCTTAGCCTTTATGTCGCTCAACTCGCTTTAAATAACAAGTTGAACATACCAAGGCTACGCACCACCACTATGCTACAGAGGCGAATATGGTAAGCATCTGAAGCGACCGAAAAAGCTTTTTCGAGTATGCTACAGAGACCTAAACAAGTCAGAATTAAAAACTGTATATAAAGCTTTTTGTTAAAAATTTAAGATAGTAGATGAGTTTGTGCCTCCCTGGCCAAACTGTTGAGAGAGACCTCGGTCATCGTAAGATGCAAAAAGGAACAGTTTGTCTTTTCATTTCCTGTTTTGTT
This sequence comes from Candidatus Woesearchaeota archaeon, assembly GCA_018263355.1. Lineage (GTDB taxonomy): Archaea > Nanobdellota > Nanobdellia > Woesearchaeales > JAGVZT01 > JAANXH01. The sequence goes on along the minus strand of JAANXH010000045.1, from coordinate 36,535 downwards.
TTACAAACAATATATTTAACAAACTGGCGAGGAAACCGGTCAAGAGGCATAAACTAATACCCTATACTTTTTAAATAACACAATTTTAGCTCATGTTATGCTCGCTGTAAAAATCAATAAAGTATCAAAATATTTCAAGAACAACGGTGCTAGATTTGATGCTCTAAAAAATCTTTCAATAAATATTCAGAAAGGAGAAATCTTTGGTGTTCTTGGAGCAAACGGAGCAGGAAAAACCACCTTGCTTAATTGTATTAATGGCATGTTAATTCCAGATAAGGGAAATATCAAGATATTTGGAAAAGAATTAGCAAAAAATAGAAAAATACTGGAAAAAATGAATTCAGTATCTGGAGAAACCAGGTTTCATTGGAACTTATCTGCAAATCAAATTTTAAATTTTTATTGTATGCTTTACAAAGTACCAAAAGCAGAGAGAGAAAAAAGGATAAAAGGACTAATTTCAGATCTTGAAATATCTGAATTTATGGATAAAAAATTTACAACACTGTCAACTGGTCAAAGAGTTAGGCTGGTGTTAGCAAAATCTTTGATCAATCATCCAAAATTATTGCTCCTTGATGAGCCAACATTGGGTTTAGATCCAGACATAGCAATAAAAGTTAGGAAAAAAATATGTGATGTAAGAGACAAATATAATACAACAATACTTTTAACAAGCCATTATATGCATGAAGTAGAGCAGCTCTGCGATAGAATAGCATTTCTTCATAAAGGACAACTTATTGATATTGGCAGTGTAAAAGACGTAAAAACAAGTAAATTTAACACATACAAAATAATAATAGATATAAAAAATCCAAAAAAAGCACCATTACAACGAATGGGATTTAAAGTTCGAGGAAAACAAATAACAAAACAATTGAAGCATGACCAAGATATAAGCAAAGTCTTATCAGAGCTAGTAAAAGGAGGATATAAAATAATTGATATGGAGGTTAAAAAACCCTCTCTTGAGGATTACTTTGTAAAAATGTTAAAATGAGATTTCACAAAATAAAAGCACTGTTGTACAGAGATTTTCTTACTTTGTCAAAATCAAAGCAAAGAATAATAGAATCTTTATTCTTTCCACTAACTTCCACTTTAATTTGGGGATTGTTTGCAAACTACTTTAAACAGTTTTCTGTTGAAACCGCAATGATGTTGTTAATCATAAATGTATTCTGGTCATTTTCATATTTATCACAATCTGCAGCTAATCTTCAGATAAACATGGATGTGTGGAGCAGAAGCTTGTATCAATTATTAGTTTCAGGAATCCATGAGTTAGAATATATAATAGCAAGAATACTATACTCAGTAATATCATCATTAATAATTCTTGGATCAATGTTATACATAACGCATCTATTTGGGTTCCAGTTGCCTGCGTTATTACCTTTATTATATCTAATTGCAGCAACTTTGCTAGCCTCAACCTCTTTATGCATCTTGATTGTTGCATTATTTGTCTTATTAGGTAGAGAATATGCTTTTTTATCCTGGAGCTTTCTCCAGCTGATAATCCTCTTGTCAGCCCCATTTTTTCCAATTAAAACTTACCCAGTATGGATGCAAAAAGTAGCATATGTACTTCCACACACATGGATATTTGAAACTTTAAAAAGACTGCCTACAGAAGGTGCATTAAATATAAACCTAATCAACAGGTCTTTAATAATATCTATGGCAGTTTTATGTATAGTACTACCATTTTATATATATGTATTTAAAAAGTCAAAAAAATCAGGTCAGTTAGTCAGACTTAGCACTTAGAGCTTTAACAATCTCTCCACAACTCTTGCATTTGTGTGCTTCTAGTTCATCATCATACTCTGTTGTTGTACCCCAATCTATCTTAGAGCCACACTTCCCACATTTTCGCTCTAAATGGTCAATAGAATTTAAGAAATTAAAAGCTGCCATCCCTCTAACTACTTTAATTGATAAAATGAATATATAAACCTTTCGAAAAATACTCAAAATCACTTAATTAGCATGCTAAAGCCTAAATGTTTTGTAAAATTGGTCTTTTATTATATAAGCATTTTTCCTCATGAAAAATAGATTATTGAAAATCACGCATTGAGGGATTTTCTATGGGGTATAATACCCTACATCATGTCACTAATGTTCCTAAATTTCAGCGTAGCTGAAACCTTCAGTGTATGGTTGCCAGAGCAACTCACTGAACACAGTGACTGTGAGCATCTGTGCCACTTTTTCCTTGCATTGGCTACCATTATAAAAACTCCTCAAGAAGTATCAGATGAACAGTTGAAAATACAAACATTTATATATTTAATGAGTCAAAATGTATACCTAGTTATAATTGTATTATAAATTTATATATAGAAAAAGTGAGAAAATTCACTTTTTTTAAAAAAGAGGTGCAGTTTGATGAATAAGAACAGGATTATACTACTTTTTCTAATGATATTTGCTTTGAGTGTGGGTGTTTATGCTTTTGATTGTCATCAATATGATGAAACAGCATGTAATAATGCAACTAGTTGTACCTGGAGAGAAGATCCCTGGGGGAGCTGGTGTGAACCAGTGGGCTGCTGGAATTTATTCTCTGAAAATGAGTGTTCTAGTGCAGATAATGCCTCCACCCAATATTTCATAAACAAAACCTGTTCTTGGAGCGCTGGAGCAAGCTCTGGATTCTGTCATCACCTTGATTGTTTTGCATTTGAAGGAACAAATGCTAGTGCATGTGTAAATAATACTTATAATCTTGAATGTGAATGGATTGATGAATTTGATGCTGCTAATTATCAATTTCCATGTATGGGTCCTCCAGAAAAATCATGCTGGAATTACACCTCTTCTTCAACCTGTGAAAATGTTGCAGGCTGCACCTGGGGAGTATGTAAAGATGAAGACTGCTGGGACTATTCAAATACTAATGCATCAGTTTGTGAGTCACACGTAGGTATGCAAGGTAATGCTTGTGAATGGGACACTAAATATAATGAATGTAGAGAATCTGGTTGTTCATCTTACTCAACTTTATCAGATTGTCAAACAAACAATTGTACCTGGGGAGGTTCATCTTGTCATGAAACAACTTGTAAATCCTATAGCTGGACAAAGGTAGGTAACTGTGAGAATAATACTAAAGGACTAGATTGTCAATGGAACTCTACAACTAGTGTTTGTACTGAACTAGGATGTAAGAATTACGGGGATGTTTCATCATGTCAATCTTCAAGTGATTGTTTCTGGCACACATTTACAGGTGGCCAGTGTAAAGAAGTACAATGTTTTTCATATCAAAGTATAGGTAATTGTGAAAATAATACTGTTGGATTAAATTGTATATGGAGTGGGTCTGAATGTTATGAAAATGTAACAGCAAAATCCTGTTCAAATATAAACTCAGAAAAAAATTGTTTAGATAGCATGTATTGTCTTTGGAACAAGACAGCATCTGTTTGTAATGATCCTTCTCAAGGCGGAATCCAAATGGACTTTCAGGCATGGAATCCTGGTTGTTATATATTTGATACAGATCAAAATACATGTACTAATACAACTGGGTGTGATTGGGTATCAGGAGGATGTGAAACTAACAATTCAATAATAGGAAATAATCAATTAAATTGTTCACTATTAACAAACAAGACTGTGTGTAATAGTCTTCCTTTGCTTAGTTCTTGTTGTAATTGGATGGCAGGAGAATGTGTAGAAGATAAATTCTCATCTTCTTGTAGGGACCAAATGGAAGAACCTCCAGAAGGAGCACAATATTGTGATGATTATAACTCTTTTACTAGTCAAACTCTATGTAATCAAATAGCAGGATTTCCTTGGTACATGCCTTGTCAATGGAATGCAAATGAGAGCAGGTGTCACTTTAAAAAAGAAGATGTGTTTGGCTCAGGTGGAGGAAATATCTTTAAAATAGATAATAAGAAAAATTGTGAAGTTGCAGGTGGAAAATGGATTGTTGAAAGTTATTGTGAAGGATCTATGCAGGTTCCAACAGGTAGATGTGAATTTAAGTTTGAAGATGAGAGAAACTGTGATAAAAGTTGTAAGGCATGTGAATACAAATCTGATAAGACAAACTGGGCAAGCCAATCAGAAGCTAAATCAGCATGTGGACAATCCAGATTAGGAATATGTGGATTTACCAGTGATACAAATGCTCCAAACACATATGGATATTGTGAACCAAAAGAAGAGTTTAAAAAAGGAACAGCAGGAGATTGTAAAACTGATTGCGCAAGTTGTGCAAAAATGGGAGATTCAACTTCTTCAACAAAGTATACTGGGACCACAGCAAGTTATGATACTTGTGTAGCTCCATCTTGTTATTGCAGTCAAAGTCCTGCAAAGTGTAAATGGGTAGCAGATTCAACAAATAGTCAGGACGAATCTAGCGGAGCGTGTGTATCACAATCTCAAAAAACCTGTTCAGATCAATGTGATAAATGTTATTCAGAATCTGATTGTAAAAACAAAGGTGGAAAAAAAGGAGATAGTAATGCACAGGGAGTTTGTGAATGGTCAGGTTCAATCTGTCAATATAAATCTGGAGCAGATTCACTAGAAATCTGTTGGGATGGTATTGATAATAATAATGATAATAAAATGGATTGTGCTGACTCAATGTGTTTTACAGATCCGTTTTGTGGTGGAGATGTAATGTTTGGTCAATTTGGGGTTGACTGTTTTGGGTTCAGTGACAATACCTCTTGTGAAGGTGAAGGTTGTGTATGGATAAATGAATCTTGGGGAGAAAAATGTGATATGCCTTTTGCAGCATGCTGGAAATTTGATGGTACTTCACAATTAGAATGTGAAAACAATAATATGACTGGAAATGGAACTTGTGAATGGCACTCTGGCTTTGGCGGTATGTGTGAAGGAAACTGGAGCATAGGAGAATCGTGTAAAGGACTAGATCTAAATACCTGTAATAACAAAGCAAACTGTACTTGGATACAGGACACATGGTGTCAAGATTTCGGTGCAATTTGTGACCCTAATCCAAGTTATTCAGGATCAACCTATTATGAATGCTGGCAGCACGACCAGGATGTAAATGCAACTTGCAGTAATGCAGGAACTGCAGATTCTAGTGGAGTAAAACCATGTATGTGGAAGCCAGATCCATGGTGTGAGCAGCAAGGAGAAGATGCAGGTTTTTGCGAACATGAACTTTTTGCATGCAGCCATAACAATGCCACTGCTTGTGATTTAGCTGAGAATTGTGAGTGGATGATGTTTAATGAAGGTGGAGGAGATTGTGAACCACTAGTTAAATCAAATTGTAAAAATCAGCCAAATGCAACTGCTTGTTCAAGTGCAGGCTGTAGCTGGACATCTGGTTTTTGTGATCCAAAAGGCTTTGGCGGAGAAATGACCTTTGGAATGAGCTCTGGTGGAGGAGGAGGGCCAGGAGGAGATAGCATAGCAATGGGAGGATTTGGAATGCAGTGTATGCAGTATGATGGTAACCAAACAGCATGTGAGACTCAAACTGGTTGTGGGTGGTTTGATGAACCTTGGCCTTTCTGTGATATAAACTTTGGAGAAAACTGTCCACAATACACATATAATCAAACTATATGTGAACAACACTCCTTATGTAAATGGAATGAACAGCAGCAATTTTGTGATGAAAAACCATTTGAATGTATGTGGAATACAAGTCTGCAAAATAATCTTGCATTATGTGATGCACATCCACTTTGTGCTGCTAATGATGGCAGATGTGAACCAGCAGGATTTAGCCAAGCAGATACTCAGCAGAACTGTACAAATCTAGGAAACTCATTTAGATGGGTTAATGGATGGTGTAATCCAGCACAGGCAGCAAAATTCTTTAAAGGAATGGATATGGGAGCACCGCCTGTGGATCTAGGTAAAGATCCACAAGACTCAGGATTAGATGCAGAAGTTGATATACTTGACTTTGGTATGAAAGATATGGGTCAAGCATATGGTTTTGGAGTGGGAGTACGTTCAATGAATTTTGCAGCAGCATGTAATAATATGAACTTGATGGGTGGAGGTAAAGGTTCAGGCACAAATAAATCAACTTATTATTGGTATCTTGATTCAGATGGAAACAAGACAAACAATTGTGAACTAAAATATAACTCAAGCCAACCAGGATATGAGTTCTACTTTAAAAATAGTTGGACTTATGATTCCACATCAGGAAGTGTTTCTGATTCACCAGCAGCATATAGGTGCTCAGATGGTTCATGGGTAAAAGCAGAGATTAGTGTGAGTAGTGTCAGGCAAATGATGTGCTCTATGCTTGGAGGCCCAATGATTGCTTTTGACTTAAATGAGCTAAGCAAATTCTCAGGTATGTATGATTCAGAAGTAGATTTGAGAGTAGCAGTAGCAAGTGCAGGTCCAAACAATAATGATACAAATCCTTCAGATTTTGCAGATGCAGGTTGGGCAACCCCTGGTGCATTTGACTTTGACTTTGATGGATTTGACATGTTTAAATTTGAAACAGATGCTAAGAAAAAAGCAGGTAATGTAGGAGCAGATGATGGATTTATTTATTACAGTGAAAATACTGATTGCTGGACAGAATCTGGTTGTGAAAGTTATTACTGTGATGGACATCCATATTGTGTAAACAATAGCCTTGGTGTAGAAGCATCAAGTTTTGAAGATACAAAAATGCCGCTTGTGATTGGTATGATGAAAGAAACATATCCAGATAGTGCGTTTGTATCTTATTTCACAGATAAGCCAGCAAATGGAACTTTGAATTTCTACATTAATGACAGCACATGTGCTGCAGCTTCACTAAACAACATAATTGCAGATGTTGGAATAACAAACAGTGGAGTAGAGGAATATAAGTTGTGGCACACTGCAGAAGTGGACCAAACCAAATTAGGATTTGGATTAAATCCGGACTCAACTTATTATTACAGAATAAAAATCTGTGATGAGAATGGAAAATGCGGTGCAAGTAAATGCTCTAACTTCACAACAGAAACATACAGCTCTTGTTCTTTCTGTAGATTTGTGACTAAAATTAAAGCACCTACTGGTTGGGAGGTTAAATATGATCTTGATCAAGATGAAACTTATGAGCACTGGCAAGGACATGTTTGTGGTGAAAATGCAGGAATGAAAACCAATTACACCTCAGGTAAAAGAGCAAACATCTTGCTTACATCCACAGATAACAGTTCTTATGTTGAATTTGTCAATGCAAGAATTACAAAAACAGGTCTAAACAGTAAAACAAGAGATATTGATGCAGCAGATGCTTTGAAATCAGGAACTATAAATTCAACTGCAGGAGGTAGTGTTGGATATGCTGGTATGGCTGAAGCCACAAGAGATAAGATTATCAATAATCTTTATCCTGAAAAATGTCTATTAAGGATTCCAGGAAATGGAACCTGTGCTGAATTCTGGCACTGTGACAATAACATGACCAAATGTTTGAACAGAACAACAGAAGCAACATTAAATAAGACAGGAAGTGATTACTGTGTCTGGGAAGTTCCAGATTGTCAGTTCTCCACTTGGGTTGGAGGACAACCAGGAGAATCATCAGGAGAGGATGGTGGAGATGATGGGGGAAACGGAGGCGGTGGAGGAGGTGGCGGTGGAGCAGCAGTTGCAACCATTGCTTCAACATCTGAAACCAGGGTTTGGACTGAATTAAAATCAGGAGAATCTGTTTCAATGCCGGTCTCAAAAGAGGACATACCTATTTCCAAGGTTGAGTTTACTGTTAATGAACAGAAAACAAATGCTGAGATTAAGGTTGCAGGTTTAGGAGAAAAACCAAGCAGTGTAACAGCTCACTCAAAAAAGGTCTACAAATATCTAGAAATTACTCCCAAAATAATCTCAACAGAAGATGTCAGTGATGTAAAAATCAATTTTAAGGTAGGTAAATCTTGGGTAAGTGACAACAATATTGACAAAAACACAATCAAACTAAATAGGTATGTGGATGACAAATGGGTAGAGCTTACAACTAGTAGTAAAGGATATGATACAGACAATTATTTGTTTGAAGCAACATCACCTGGTTTTAGTTACTTTGCAATCTCAGCAGAGGAAAGCCCGCAAGCAGAGCAAGAACAAGTGGTTGTAGAAGAAGAAACAGATCAAGAACAAGCACCAGCACAAACCACAGAACAAGAATCAACAGATCAAGAACAAGAATCATTAAATCAAGAGCAAACCAAAGAGCAAAAAGATGTGTTTAAAAACATTTTGATTGTGGTTGTAATTGTTGCAGTAGCAATACTAATACCTGTCTTGATAACCTTTGTCAAAAAGAAAAAAGCATAGGAATAGGAATTTTCCTTTATTTTATTTTGTAATTTTCTGTTTTTTTAATTATATTTAAATAGAATTTTGTTTTATTGCAGATTATGGACTTAATTACAATTTTCAAGATTGTTAATCCTCTTTACTTGATTCCTGATTTCTATAACAAATTTTATATCTTATTCTTCCTAGCAAACCTTGTGATACTAATTTATTTCTTGATACCATGGATTAAAAAACACAAGATTCGAATGTCAAAAACAGCTTTATTTGCATTAGTCCTAATAATTATTTTTCATATTGCTAACAGTATTATCAGCATGAATCCAATCAATAACATAGCAGATATTGGTGTTCAGGAAGTATGCCAGGCAGATAATATTTTTTATGAACACAGGATAGAAAAATTTGAGAGAACTCATGGATTCAGCACAATTGCATTCCTGCTTAAACTACTGCTACCAGAATTAGAGACCTATTTTATTTTCACAATTCTGGGGATAATCTGCAGCATATGCATAATATTGTTAGTATTCTTTACAATAAAAAGACTAACAAAAAGCGAAATTTATTCCTTACTTGGTTGTTTAATGTACATTCTAGTACCTATTACTGTTGAAATCTCTACGACATATGTAACTGGGCTATATTACTCTTCGTTAATCATATTGTTACTTTTTTTGTTTTACCTCACAGATAATTCAAAAAATGAGAATCTTAAATTGATTTTTTACACCACAATATTTTCAACATATTTTCGTATGGAAAATACAATCCTATTTTTACCATTAATATATTACTTTATTAAGTATAAAACCTCAGTAAAACCCATTGACTTACTTTTAGGATACATTCTTTTCATACCAAATACTCTACCAATACTAACACACAGCAAAAACCATGTTGGCAGGGGATTTTTAGGTTTTGGTATTAGTACATTGAATTTTTCAATAATATATAGTATGATCTCTGTTTTGTCTTTGATACTTGTACTGATGTTCTTGGTTGGATATGTGGCTTTGATTATTAAGAATAGAAAAATGCAGAATCAGATAATTTTTCTTTTAGTCTTATTCTACCATCTGTACGTTGTTTATGAAATATTTCCAAGAAGATACATAATTAATTTCCTGTCTTTAGTTTTGATATATATTACTTTTGGATTTTACTCATTATCACTATTCTTCAAATTGGAGCTTTGGAAAAATATCATTTTAATTTTATTTATACTGTCAGTGTTTGCACTGCCCCAAAACATGTTCCAGCAAATCCCTGAGAATAAACACTATATTATTTCACAGAAAGAAGTAGGAGGTAATCTTCAAAATAAATCAGTTATCATTTACTCAGAACGCTGCCTGGCTAACACATATTCTCGTTTTTATTCAAACTATACATCAGTAAATATACTCCTAGATAAACAAATATATGCATATGATTCAAAGGACTTTATTAAAGAGAAAAATGCTTTAAAATACGATTATATTGTTTTTTTGCAGGACTGGAAACCAGAAAAACAAGAACTTGAATCAGCATTCCATGTTAATCTGTCAGAGCAACAACAAATTGGAGTTGTCAAGATATACAAAATAGAAAAATAATTTACCTTGTAATTTTTTGTTTTTTAACAAACTCAGCTAATTCTTTTGCTTTTTTATTATTCTCAAAATGCTTTCTTACAGGTTTCAAAAGTTCATTAATGTAGAAAGCAGTTGATTTCTTAAGGTCAAGAGGATGAATATTTCCTTCAACATAAGCCTGCTTTAGCTCATCATAAGATGCAAATTCAACATTACCTCCAAACTTATCAGGCCTTTTAATCTTGAAATTATCAAACCTCTCAAAAACAATATATTTACAATACTCTAGTACTGGGTTTTCTTTTGCCTGCTTTTCTGGACACCAAGCATTCTTCATCTTTTCATAAACCTCGTCCTTGCTATCATCCATAAAAATAGCAGAACTTGGATCAGATTTAGACATCTTTAATTTAATAGTTCTCTCAACCACGTCAGATTCATTGCTAGTGGGTTTTTTCAATCCCATCAGCATATGATGGCTAACAACCACAGGCTTATAAAAACCAATTTTTGGACCAACTTCTCTTGCAAGCATGTTCACTTTTCTTTGATCCATCCCAAGCTGACAAATATCTGCTTTAAGATAAAAAATATCTGCCGCTTGCATACAAGGATATAGGATTTGAGAAGCCTGCTTAACATCATCTCTGCCCATAATTTGGCCACATCGAATTATCCTATTAACAGTTGAATTTCTTGCAACTCCCATCACAATCTTCCAATACTCTCGATCAACAATCATATTATTAGCCCAGACAAAATCCACATTATCTAGGTCCATACCACACGCTTTCCAGACTTCAATAAAATACTTGCCAACCTTTTGAATCTTTTCCAGATCACCACCCATTTTATTGTTTGCCCAGCCATGCCAGTCAGCAACAAACATCTTGAACTTAGCTCCAGCTTTAATCATCTTATTAACATTAATAGCTCTCAAAATACCTTGAGCAATATGAATACGCCCAGAAGGCTCAAAACCATCATATGCAACAAAATTTTCCTTTTCTTGCAGCAATTTTTTTAGATCTTCATCTGTGGTAATCTCCTCTCCAACTTGTTTAATGAGTTTTAATCTTTTTGAAATTTCCATTTTATATTTTTATTCTGATTTGTTTTTATTAAATCTTTCGCCAAAACCAGCATATTTATCAGTGAGGGCCATAGATTCAAGAGGATGCATATTCTGGCTAATAATCCTTATTGTATCAATATTTGGGAGTATGGCAATAAGCCGGGAATATATTGCTGCTGTAACTTTAATATCTTTAATTTTTCTTTCTGAATTATGAAAATCGTACACTACAATTGGCGGAACTTCCATACCAAAGGCATTAGCTTCTTCTCTAACAAAATGATCTATCTCATAAGTTGAAGTGAATTCGCACCTCATTATTCTTGGTCTTAACTCAAGTACATGAGCTGCTTTTTTTTCTGATATTGGCTTTTCAGTTTCAAGGTGTAATGTGATTGTGTAATAATTTAATGCTGGCACTTGCAAAAGCTGTTCCATCACAACGTGTTTACCAGGTAGCAGTACGCCAAGTTCATCTTCAATCTGGTTGGCAAGTTCTATATTCAAATAAGTTGAATTAACCCTCTGGCTAGTAGGATAATCATTCAAATACTGCCCATACTGCATCAGAATATTTACCCTAACTCCCTTTAAGATTTCTCTGAATGGATCTATCAATGGAGCAATTCCGGACAAGATACAATCTCCCTGCCTGTATAAGTTTGTTGTTTCAGGAACAATAGGGGGAGCAATTAAAACCCCATCAGGGTATTCTCCTGACTGTAAAATAACAGGTTTTCCAAAGTTACGGTATATCCTATCCCATTTATCTCCTCTGCAGCCAGGAGGGGTTGCATCAACAATAATATCACATAAGTTCTTAAGATTGGCTTGATCTACAGGTACAAATTCTACTTTTGACTGAGATCTATTTACTTGTCTTACAATCTTGTGAGGTTCATCAAGAAAAAGCTTTTCAGGTAATTGATTCCTTGTCCAGTGACCACTAATAATTCTTTGGAGACTATTGTCATTTTTACCAATTCCTACGGTGATTTCAATATCTTTTTGCTTTTGTATAGCTAAAGCTAGTCTATTTCCGAGGAGTCCTGATATACCCCGGATCCCAACTCTTATCTTTTTATCAAACATTTTTTTAAAAAAGGCTAATAAACAATGAGAAACAAAATCACATATAGAAATAACTAGTAAAATCAAACTTGTTATGTAAATCTGTTATCATGTAAAAAGGTAATTGGATTTGATATTTAAATCTATTGGAAAATTGTCGAGAATCTGGAGAATTCATTTTCTCACTGGACATTTGTGCGTAAGCTATTTTAAACCATAAACCCTTTCCTTATTTATGACACTTTCAGTATACAAGGGCAGATGCGAGGCAGTAAATACAGCTTTGCTAGCTCATGCTTCAGAGCACCTTCCTTCACTGATTCTAGACTGTGCAAACTATGCAAACCCGCATCTGCTCCTTTCTTTTGAGGAGGACTTTGATAAAATATATGTGATAAACATAGATCTAATCTATAAACTAAGAGATACCCTGAAAAATCTAAAGAGCATATCAAAAAGTATAGGTGCTACAAATATAATCATAACAACATTCACAAGGTTATTTGATTATGATAATGAAGAGGAAAACAAAGAGATCTTTAAACACTCCTGGGAACTTATATCAAATCTTTCAAAAACACATAATATCTTAGTTGGAATCCAGGAAAATACTATACATGAAGATCTTGCACAACAATATTGTAAAATTGTAGAAGTATAATGGGACACACAGTATGGAGCCAAAGAATAGTATTGGATAAGATATTAAAAGAGTTAGAAAAATACGGAAAATCAATGAGGCAAGAAGATGCAGAAATTTACCAAAAATTGCTAAAACAGCCTCTGAAACATATCAGTAATATAAGCTATGCCAGCAGCATCCATGTCTGGGCATTTGTTTTACTATCAATAATTCTTGAGCAGGAAAAGAAAATAAAAGAATTTGAAAAACAATATGAAAGCCTGGTTAATCGATACGTACAGGAACAAGAACTCTATTGTATTATGGATAAAGGGAAAACAAAATATCAAGCTTGAAAAAACCTGCCGTATGTTTGTCTACATTGATAAAAAAGCAGAACAAATCTTAAAAAAACACAATATTCAATTCCTAAAACCTACAAGAAAAACTCCGTTTAAAACAAAAAAAGTTCTTGCAGTTCCAGTTTTTAATCTTAGTAATTTTGAAAATCTTGTAAGATATCTTGAAAAAATAACCCTGTACAGAATCCCATTATATAATGCAGACATAAAACCTGAGCAGATGTTTTTGTATGAAAATAAATTAAAGCCATGCTCGCAAATAATTCTAAAGGATAACAAAGTAAAACCTATCAAGCAGGAATACACAATTCCTCTAACAAAACTTGATCTTAATTTAGAAAACAACAAAATCAAATTCAATAATAAGACAGTAAGTGTTGAAGAATTTGTAGAAAAATTCCAAAAACTAGATCCAGATGTGATCAGGATGGACTATGCTTATGCAAGACTTCCTTTGCTAGCAGAAAAACTTAGGAAGAATAACCTCAGTTTTAGTTTCCACCGTTGGGACTCATATCCCATAAAATACAAAGGCGGAAAATCATTTTACTCTTATGGAAATGTGCGCTACCAGAATTACTCAATAAAACTAAATGGCAGATTCCTGATAGACAATTCCACAATGGTGGGTAATATATGCAGCACAGAGGCAATAGCTGAACTCAGCAGGATGACAGGAACAAGATTTCAGACAGTTGCATCCAGAAGTTTTGGAGCTGCATTCCAGTCCGCATTAATAAAAGAGATGATAAATGATAATTATCTTGTACCTTATAAAGAAAAACCAATAGATAAACCAATTAATATGTTCCATCTATTAAAAGCAGATAGAGGGGCGCACACATTTGACCCAAAAATAGGATTTCACAAAAATGTTGCAGAAGTTGACTTCTCAAGCATGTTTCCTTGGTTAATCTACAATCATAACATAAGTGCTGAAACACTATTGTCAGAAAAAGGACCTTTTGATAAAGTACCTGACTTACCAATAAAAGCCTCATTAAGATTCAAAGGTTTAGTGCCCAGAGCAATAAAACCCTTATTAGATAAGAGAATGCAATACAAAAAAATACCTTCATCTATAAACAAAGCAAAAGCTAGAGGATTAAAGTGGGTCTTAGTAACAAGCTATGGCTACTTAAGATTCAGGGAATTTAAATTAGGATTGCCAAGCTCACATATGGCAATATGTGCCTATGCTAGGGAAACATTACTAAAATCTGCAAAATTGGCAGAAGAATACGGTTTTGAAGTAGTGCATGGGATAGTTGACTCATTATTCATCAAGAAAAAAAATATCAAAGAAAAAGAAGTAAGAGAATTTTGCAAAGAACTTCAAACAATGACCGGAATCCCAGTAGGGTTTAAAGGAATCTTTAACTGGGTTGTTTTTTTAGCATCAGTAAACGATCCTTATAGACCATTGCCCTCAACATACTTTGGAGTTTTTAGAAACAGAGAAATAAAAGCAAGAGGTATAGAACTTAGAAAAAGAAATACTCCAGAAATAGTAAAAAAATTTCAGAAATCTGCACTCAAAATAATGGGAGAATGCACTGCAGAAGACCAAATAAAAACAAAAATTTCTGTGCTGATAAATCTGCTGAAAAAAACAATTGAAAATCTTGATAAATATGATGCAGCACTGATGGCATGCTCAATCACAATAAGTAAAACAGATTACAAAAACAACATACCTCAAAAATATGCAATAAAATCTTTGAGAAAAAAAGGTATTATTGTAAAACCTGGCCAGCACATCCATTACATAATCACAGAGCAGGGAGTAGTTCTTCCAGAAGATTACAATAAAAATCCAGATATAGCTTATTACAAAAAACTTCTTGTCAAATCTTTATATGTACTGCTCCAGCAATTTGGTTATACAAAACAAGACATAAAAGGATTAATAGAAAAAGAAAAACAAACCACAATAAAAGATTTTGTCAAATGCATCTATATACCCATCAAAAAAACCTATGCTGAAAAAAGAGGCCTGTCTGAAAAATTAATCAAAAAAAGATTAGAAAAACAAGGCTGGGAAGTATGGAAAGGCTCTTTGATAAATATATTAAGAAAAGACAATTACCCAAATGTACAAAAAAAATATTCTAAATTGATAAGACTACTAAAAAAACATCATCCAGAAAAACTCGAGCATCTAAAATACATCTGTGATGTGCATCATGGAATGCCAGACTTTATCTGCTATCGAAATAAATTCAAATTTGTAGAATGCAAACTAGATTATGAGCCACTTAGAGAAAGCCAGAAAAAAACAATTATCCTGCTGAAAAAAATGGGTCTTAAGATAGAAATCCACAAACTAGTAGAAAAAATAAAAACCAGAGTTTCATTATACAATCCAAAAAACAACAAACATAAGATTCTAGAAAAACAACTAAAGCTCACAAAGAAGTTGTTTAATAGTAAGTAAAATATATAATAATATACGGTTGAGTATACTACTTTAAGTTTTAGTTCACTTACGGTATAGTTAAAGATATATAGATATACAAAAAGGCAAATTATATTGTATTTTCGTAAATATTTATAGAAATTAGTATACCAATCTATAAAAAATGAAAATTGGAGTACTTTTTTCAGATATGTCTATTGGAGGATTTACAAATATTGTGGGAATGACTTCCTTAAATCCTGGTTCAAACAAACCAGCAGTTTTAGTAAATCAGATCCGGTCAGAGAGAAAAAGGTATGCGGCTATTACAATCAGATACAAGGATGAAGAACACAAGCAGGAATCCCTTGCTATGCAAGAGAAATTCCAGATGGTGTAAAAATGAAATACAGAGGGCAAGAAGATTTATTGCCAGATCATATAGCAAAAACCATGGTACAACCAGAGAGCCTGCTTACACAAGTTAATCCAGAATTCTAACTATTTCTTCATAAACCTTAGGATGAATATCCTGGTCGATTATATTTCTGAACAAAATCAAATTACAAAATAAATAGCCTTGGATTTAATCAAGTAGTATATTCTATATGTGTATTAACTAAGCAAGTAGATAAATTTTTAAACTTAAACTTATTTTAAAAAAATCAGATGGAATCTATCAAATCTTTTAAAGAAAAAGATTTACCAAACAATGTTTTATTTATAACAAATCAGTGCAATAATAATTGTATTATTTGTCAGGATAAAGTAGACCAAGTCCCACTAAAAAAGGAATTTAGGGAGATAAAAAAAGAAATTGATGAGATGTGCAAAAATGGAATTAAAACTATATCTCTTTATGGTGGAGAACCATTTCTGCGCAAAGATTTAGATAAAATTATCAGGTATATTGTATCAAAAAACATACGATATCAGCTCTTCACGAATGCAAGAATTTTTTACTACAAAAAATATACTGAATTAATAAAAAAAATAAAGGGTTCTGTGGTTACCTCTTTGTTTAGCTATAATGCAGAAATCCATGATAAGATAACTTCTGTGAAAGGAAGCCATAGGCAGACCCTAAGGGGGATTGAAAATTTGGTTGAAGAGGGAATTAAAGTCGTAACAACAATTGTTCTGACTAGATTAAATGTCCAGGATTTAAAAAGAACATGTGAGCTATTGGTTGAGCAGGGGGTTTATGGAATAAACATATCTGGGCTGATTAAACAAGGAAGAATGAATAACAAACCATCCTTAATACCTAAGTTTAGTGATGTGAAATCATTTATTTTAGAAACAAAACCTCTGCTTGAAAACAGTAAAACACATTATTGGTATGAGAAATTGCCTATCTGTGTTGATCCAAGCAGTCAAGACCTATTTTCTTATGAAAGAAATCATGTTGGAATAATTTTAACATTACCCGAAGATATTGAAAAATGTGGTAATTGCGATTTGAAGAATAAGTGTATCGGATATGTGGATCAAAGCAATTGAATGTGTTACAATTCAACTATCGATTATCTCAGTAACAATCTCATATACCACAGGATATTTCTCAGGATCAACCATGTCTCTGTGTAAACTAACCCCTAAAACATCTTCACAAGTACCATTGACCATAATGTTTTCTGCATATTCCAATTTAACATCCTCTGCTGCTATTAAACCATCTCCATCTTGTCCATCAGTATCACAGCCAGTTCCATAAATAGTATACACTTCAATATCTGGAACATAATTGTTTAATCGTTTCATAAAAACACTGTTCTTGTGCATATCCTCACACTCTTTATCATTCCCAATAGTTGAACAAAACTTTTTTGCTCTTCCTGAAATACCTTGGTTAGGAGTTCCAATAACAATCAGCTTATCAATATCATCTTCTTCAAACAATAATATGTATTCACGTGCAACTAAACCACCCATTGAGTGCGCAATAATATTAACTTTTTCTGCTCCAGTATTTGCCTTAACATTCTCTACAATCTCTTTTAACCTAATTGCATAATTTTCAATACTCAATGACTTTTTGACAACAGCAGAAAAACCAGCATCATAATAAAACGTATAATAGTAACTTCCTTTAACAGCAACCGGGTAACTCATACCATACCAATCCTGATTTAATGTATCCAAATCAATATCTCCCATATTAACAAAACTTTCATGACCCATCTTAATCTGCATCTTTGACAAAGATTTGTAAGAGCTTTCAACAGGGCTCTGCTCAAAAGGAGAATGGCCATGCACAAAAATAACAGGATACAATTCTGGATCTTTCATGCATTCCAAGCATTCACCAAAAATACAGCACTCAGGCTTACCAATCTCAAAATCAACATCAATTAATCTTTCTTGTGTATAATTACTAACATTAATTAGCTCATAATCACCAGAATCAATATCCAAAGATGAGTTAGTGCATGCAATATCCTCAAACTCCAAAACACTTGAATCATTAAATTCTAAAACAGAATAATAATCTCTAGCAGATAAGTTCAGGCTATTATTATAAAAAGTATTATTAATAAAAAAACCAGGTTCAACACTAAGATTAAGTAATACTGCTTTTTTAAACTCTTTTTTTAAACTCAAAAATTCACTATTATTGATGTACTCTTCATAGTCTTTCAAAGATTCATTAGAATTACTATTAATTTGCTTATAATTCTCTGCCAGCATCATTATTTTTTGACAATCATCTCCATTAATAGAGTAATTAGTCTCAAGCTCATAATTGAGTCTTGACTGCACTTTCCAGTGTCTCGAAATCAAATCATCTCTAACCAAACTATAATTGTATTCCTGCAAAATATTAAAAAAACTCATATTAAGATTAACAAAACTCTCAGTTAATTCACTAGAATCCTCAAAATCGCTTTGGTTAAACACAAAAATCCTTGCATTAACTGTATCAGCAACATTTTGTACATCTTTATTATTAAGCTTATAAGCATTGTTTAAAACAGGCCAGTTTTTTTCAAAACCATTAATAATCTCTACAATCAAATTATATGACTCAGTGTCTTGCAAGATATCATTTTTTTGATTTTCAAGGTCAATTATGGTTTTATTTATGCTCTCATCAACATCAATATCCTCATATCTTCCCTGGTCCCATAATTCTTTTTGTTCATTTAGATTAATAATATACTTATTTAGATTGGTTTTTTTTCCACTCAACTGTTCAATTTCTTTCGCAAGATTCAGAGCATAATTTACCTGGCTGCTTTGTTTATTTAAAACTGGTCTTAAACTTGAGCCAAGCTTGGCTTTATCTGGATCAAGAACATAATTTACATTAGCAAATGCCGACCTGTAAATCTTTTTCTCCTTAGTCTGGCAAACTTGAGTTTTAATATTATTGCATACAACTTCAAAATAAAAATCTCTTTGTCCTTCTTTTGTCTCTTTTAGATTTATAACATAGTTTTTTTCAACTTTACTATTTGAATCAAGCTCAATTTTCTCTGTATCAATATACTCTTCTTTATATGGATCATATAATTTTAGTTCACATTCTGTTTTGCAAAACCAAAAATTATTATTTTGTACAGTAAAATTAAGTTCAAAATCCTGATTATTAACAACCTCAAAACTTGTTTGCAAAGGTTCAATCCTAATATGAAGCTCATCATTAGCCAGAAAATTTATTTTAATACCTAAATTAACAAATACCACGATCAAAACTACTGCTATAATTCCAATAATAAGATGTTTCTTGTTAATCTTTGGTTTTTTACCCATTAATTACTAAATTGGGGGGATTTGTTTTTAAACGTTTCTACATCCAGCTTTCATTAATTATATTTCCTTTAATTCCAACAACAATTTTTTTAATTGGAATCTTTCTTTCAGCGTTTTCTGCTGCTTTTTTTGCCAGTGTTAATAATCCAGAACAACATGGCACTTGCATTATCATTACAGTTAAAGTGTTAATTTTTGCATTGTCTATCAAAGCTCTTAGTTTATTAACATAGACCTCTTGGTTAGAGTCTAATTTAGGGCAAGCAATTGCCAAGCTCTTTGATTTTAAATGTTTATGAAAATCTCCAAGAGAATAAGCCACACAATCTGCGGCAAGTAAAACATCTTGGCCAGAAAAATAAGGTGCCCGTGGAGGAACTAGATGAAGCTGCACTGGCCACTGCCTTAGCTGAGAAGGCATACTACCCTTAGGAAGTTGCTTTTCTTTTGTATCTTCAAAATCCATTATTTGGGATCCTGGACATCCACAAGGAACATCACCTGGTTCTTTTAAATCCGGAATATCAATCTCATTATCTTTAAGAAATAGAATAGCTTGATCAAAAAACTCCTGTTGATTATGGTCTTTGAGATGCTGTAGGTGAGCTCTGATCGTGTTTTCTCCTTGTTTTACAATACTTTCCATCACTTTTTTTTCATCATATGGTTCTGCCTCTCTTTTTTCAACAGTTATAGCATCTTCTGGACAATGCCCAATACATGCACCTAACCCATCACAAAGTAAATCACTTACTAATCTTGCTTTCCCATCTATTATCTGAATGGCTCCTTCTGGACATGCAGGAACACAGTCTCCACATCCAGTGCATAAATCCTCATCAATTGTGATAATTTCTCTTAAAACCATTTTTCCACCTCGATATATTTAGTATATTAACTATAAAATAGATAGTTATATAAATAATAGTTGGTTTCAAAAACTATAGTATGGAAAAGTGCGCAATTTATCAGACAGCAGACATAATTGGCAAAAAATGGACCTTGCTAATCTTAATGGAGTTATACAAAGGTAAAAAAAGATACAATGAAATTGAGGAAAAAATACCAAAAATAACTCCAAAAATGCTATCTTTACGTTTATCTGAGCTAATAAAAAAAGATATGGTAAATAAAAAAGTTGATTCTTCAACAGTACCAATAAAATGCGAGTATTCTTTGACAAAATCCGGAGAGGAATTTATTAATATATTAAAACAAATAAAAACCTGGGCAATAAACTGGAAAAAAACAAATAATTTGTGTCAGAGCACGAATTGTAAAGAATGTAAATTATAAAAAAATCCCCTCTCCCAGACTTCCAAGACCCGAGGATTGGCGAAGCCAAGACTCCTCTTTTTGGTCGAGCTTTTAAGCGTTAGCGGTAAAAGGTCGTTTGAACTGGGAACCTCTCGGTCACGGCTGGCAGAATTTCATTGTTTCTTAATAGAACCTCTTTCTGCATCTACAGCCGAGCGCTCTGCGGTTGAGCTAAGAGGGGCTTGTAAACAGTATTTCTAAAGCATATATAAATATTATGATAATCTCATCTTTATGACAAAAATTCTATAAAAAAAAGAAAACCTTAAATACAACCTATGAGATAATGGGCTGATTCCTACCAGAAGGAGGTGTTTTGCATGAGATATGATGAAGATTGGGATGACGATGATTGGTAATTAGAATCTATACTAATTGTACTCTTTTTTTTTATTCAAAATTCATTTAAAGATAAACCAGTTTCTACTTAATATGTCAGTTGATGATTTTGTAGAACCTAAAAAGAAAAAGTTTCCAAAACCCAGAAAGAGGAAACTCGCCGAGATGGAAGAACCAGACTTACCAGATTATGAATTTCCAAAACTTGAAAAGAAGAAATTAGAGGAGTATGAACCTCCTAAATTTGATTATGAATAAGGTCAAGAATGTTCTGATTAAAAACATAAGAAACAAATTCTAATCACTGCTTATTCTTATGATATAGATTAAGCAACACAATCTTATCTTTTGAATATGAATAAGAAATCCTATAAGATCCAACATACACTTCACGGGTGCCCTTACGAGAATAGCTCATTGGCTTCCCAGTTTCTGGATTTTTTATAATCTTAGCAATTTGTTTTTTAATTTTTTTCTTAAAAGCTTTATTCTTTATCTTACTATATCTTTTCAAAAAAAAATCATCATAATAAAGTTCTACCATTTCTCCAACTCTTTCAAGAATTCATCAGCATCCATTGATTTAAACTCACCACGTTCATATGCTTTGTAAGCTTCTTCTGTCTGACGAGCAAATTCAAGATCATCTAGAAACTGTTCACTTAACTCAGTTGCCTTTTTCAAGATAAGCTGTCCTTTGTTCTTAATCACAATAAGCTTTTCGCCTACTTCAATCTCATCACGCATATCCGCTGGAATCACAATTTGTCCTTTTGAACTCATTTTTGTTAACCCAATATCCATGTTTCTTCACCAAGTAAGACAAATCTTACCTAGTATAAAAACCTTTCCAAATATATATTAAAACAAGATAAATTTAAGTATTTCCCAAGAAAACTTGGAATCTTTTCGAGTGGATAAGAAAATAGAGGGGTCGAGGGGTGTAACCCCAATTAAAAGACCTGTTTTAGTTCTTGTTGAGTTTGTATTAAATAAATCAAAAAAGAAAAAATAAATTCTATTTCTTAAGCACTGCATGTGCTGCGGCAAGTCTTGCAATTGGCACTCTGTAAGGAGAACAACTCACATAATCAAGTCCAATCTTATGACTGAATATTACACTTGAAGGTTCTCCTCCATGTTCACCACAAATACCAAGTTCAATCTTTGGATTGGTTTTTCTTCCTTTTTCAACAGCAATAGTCATAATTTTTCCAACACCATCTTGATCAAGCACTTGGAAAGGATCTCTTGAATAAATTCCCTTTTGCACATACTCTTTTAAAAACTTTCCAGCATCATCTCTTGAAAAACCGCACGTCATCTGAGTTAGGTCATTTGTTCCAAAACTGAAAAACTCTGCTTGCTTTGCAATTTCGTCTGCAGTAATTGCAGCTCTTGGAATTTCAATCATTGTTCCAATCATAATATGCAGATCCATATCAAATTTTTCCAAGGTGTTGTCAATTACATTTTGCACAACCTTTTTTTGATCTGCAAGTTCTTTTACATTCCCAACTAAGGGAATCATAATTTCTGCTTTAACCTCAAGATCATTTTCTTTTGAAACCTCGCAAGCTGCTTCAACAATTGCTCTTGCCTGCATAGCAGTAATCTCTGGATAAGTAATTCCAAGCCTGCACCCACGATGGCCAAGCATTGGATTAAACTCATGCAAATCAGAGATAGATGCCTTAATCTTTTCAACACTTACCTGCATCTCCTTTGCAATCAATTCAATATCTTCCTCTTTTTTAGGCAAAAATTCATGCAGTGGTGGGTCTAATGTTCTAATAACAACTGGTTTTTCTCCCATAACCTCAAACAAACCTTTAAAATCTGATTTTTGATATGGCAATAAATTATCAAGTGCTTTTTTTCTTGCAGTTTCATTATCTGCCAAAATCATTTTTCTGACATGCTTTATTCTTTCGCCTTCAAAAAACATATGTTCTGTTCTGCAAAGACCTATACCTTCAGCTCCAAACTCAAGAGCTACTTTTGCATCTCTTGGAATATCTGCATTAGTTCTCACACCAATCTTTCTAAATTCATCTGCCCACTTCATTATGGTTGCAAAACTACCTCCAACTTCAGGATCCTTAACTGGTAATCTCCCTTTGAATAGTTCACCAGTTCCACCATCTAGAGTAATATAATCTCCTTGTTGAACAATAGTATTATTTACTGTAAACTGAGAATTTTCATAATCAATATCAATATCTCCGCAGCCTGCAACACAGCATTTACCCATACCTCTTGCAACAACCGCAGCATGACTGGTCATGCCTCCTCTTGCAGTTAAAACTCCTTTTGCAGCATTCATGCCTTCAATATCCTCAGGACTGGTTTCAACTCTTACAAGCACAACATCTTTACCTTGTTTTGTCCATTCAAATGCTGTGTCTGCATCAAAAACAACTTCTCCCACAGCAGCACCAGGACTAGCTGGAAGACCTTTAGCTAAAACTTCATGTTTTTTCTTTGCCAACTCATCAATCTGCTTGTGAAGTAATTGATCAAGCTGATCTGGATCTATTCTTAATATTGCCTGTTTTTTATCAATAAGCTCTTCGTTGACCATATCAACGGCAATCTTGACAGCAGCTTGTGCTGTTCTTTTTCCAGTTCTTGTCTGTAAAATATACAATTTACCTTTCTGAATCGTAAATTCCATATCCTGCATATCTTTGTAATAATGTTCAACCTTTTCATAAATCTCAACAAGCTCGTCATAAACATCTTGATTGATTTGCTTTAATTTTTTTATATCTTTGGGAGTTCTAATTCCTGCAACAACATCTTCTCCTTGAGCATTCATCAAAAACTCACCATAAAACTCTTTCTCACCATTAGCAGGATTTCTTGTAAACAATACACCTGTACCAGAATCATCCCCCATATTCCCAAAAACCATTGTCTGGATATTGACTGCAGTTCCAATTAAACCTTTGATGTTGTTAATTCTTCTATAAGAAATTGCTCTTTTATTATCCCATGAACCAAAAACTGCATCAATAGACATTTCTAATTGTTTGTGTGGATCCTGAGGAAAATCCTTTCCTGCATGCTCTGCAACTACTTTCTTATAATCCTTAACTACTTTTTTTAGATCCTCTATCTCAAGTTCAGTATCAAACTTAACACCTTTGGTCTCCTTAACATTATCTAACACTTCTTCAAAATAATGGTGCTTGATTCCCATTACAACATTTCCAAACATCTGGATAAATCTTCTGTAAGAATCCCATGCAAATCTTGGGTTGTCTGTCTTGTTTGCAATTACTTTTACTGTTTTATCATTCATACCAAGATTAAGAACCGTATCCATCATACCTGGCATAGAAACTGCTGCACCAGAACGCACTGATAAGAGTAAAGGATAGTTATCATCAGATAATTTTTGTTGCATCTCTTCTTGAAGTCTGGCAATATTTTCATCTAACTCTTTTTTTAGACCTTCCGGCCATTTATTATTCTCATTTATCTTTTTACAAGCTTGTGTAGTTATTGTAAAACCCGGTGGAACAGGAATACCAATATTAGTCATAACACCTAAATTTAAACCCTTACCTCCTAAAATATCCTTCATACCTTTTTTTCCTTCACCAAAATAATAAACATATTTCATAAATTGCACCTCATTGCTTTTTGTAAAGGTGGGCTGTTTGCTTTTATAAAGATTATTGCGATTAAGTATCTTTAATACTCAACATAAAATTTGTAAATATAAGTAATTATCAAATATGAAAAATTTAGAAATAAAAAATAAGAAAAAGCATTTATTATTGATTGGCTTAAATTTTAAGCTACTTCAATAATCTTAACTTTGAAGTTTAAGGTTTTTCCGGCTAAAGGATGATTCAGATCCAGTGTTACTTCCTTATCACTAACTTTTGTAATAGTGACTGGCATTTGTTGTCCATTTGGAAGTGCCATAATCAAAACCATACCTTTTTTTGGCTCTTTTTCAAGAGGCAGTTGTTCTTTTGGAACTACTCTTACTAACTCAGGATTAGGTTGTCCATAAGCCTGTTCTGGCTTGATCTTGACTTCCTTTTCTTCGTCTTTTTTCATTCCAATAATAGCTTTATCCAAACCTTGGATAATCTGACCTGAACCAACCTCAAATTCAAGAGGCTGGTTGTGTTTTTCAGAAGAGTCAAATACAGTACCATCTTCCAATGTTCCTGTATATTCAACTTTGACTTTATCTCCTTTCTTTACAGCCATTTATTCAACCTTTTGAACATTAGCAGCTTTTGGTCCTCTATCGCCTTCTTCAATGTCAAAAGTAACTTTATCTCCTTCTGCAATAACAGTTCCTTCTGTTAATCCAGTCTGGTGTACAAAGTACTCTTCTCCGTCATCTGCAGCAATGAAACCAAATCCTCTCATGCTGTTGAAAAATTTTACAGTTCCTTCCATATTTATTTCCCTCCATTAATTTTATTGTAAAATCTCCTCAAAGAGATTTTCAACCAAAAAATTGATTTTTTAAGTGATGTGTTACCATCAGACAATTTTTTGTAATTCAGAAACAGCTTTTTTGATTTTCTCATAAAGTTTTAAGTTCCCGATACAAAACCGTAATCAGTCGCCTTTTTTAAATGCTTTGGTTTTTCCATTAACTAAGTTTGAATATACCTTTTTGCATTAATTAATATTTTAGCAGGATACTATAGGTGCAACTTAGACTAAAAAAGTGTACGAGTGCTATAGCAAACATTTAAATATAAATTTTAATAAGGAAAACTAAATGATATCATTGCAATTAAGCTATCAAGAAGCATACACAATACTGCAGCCTTTGGTTATTTATGTAATTGGTATTGCATTGTATGCAATCTTCATTTTTCATTTTTACAAGTTTTTAGCTAAAAGAGATGTAATAAATTTTGATCTTAACAAATACAATGAAGCACAGCAGCCGTTTTTTAAAAAACTATTACGTGTTATTTTTTATCTTATCCAATACATTTTATTAGTCCCAATACTTACATTTATTTGGTTTGGAGTACTTTTAACCTTGCTGACTTTTTTATCAGAACAGCTTATAATCCAGAATCTGATCTTATCATCAATGGCAGTTGTTGCAGCTATAAGAATTTCAGCATATTATAATGAGAATCTGTCTGTGGACCTAGCAAAACTATTGCCTTTGGCCCTGCTTGGGGTATATATTGTTGACTCAACATTTGTCTCATTTGCAGAATCATGGGATACCTTAATGAAAGTACCCTCTCACTGGAGAATGCTGCTATATTATTTCTTATTAGCTATGGGTCTTGAAATAATAATGAGAATAGTTTATCTGATTATTAGTAGTGTTTCAAGTGAGAAGGATGTAAGATTGAGACAATAATATAATTTTAAAACTTAACAGATTTGCAGAAAATGAAAGAATTGATCATTACAGCAGGACTTCCAGGAGTAGGAAAAAGCTATGCAATGAGGATTTTAGAATCAAAGTTAAAGAAACATGGCTGGAATGTGCATTGGTTTGACTCTGATTTATTTTCCAAAAACTACCAAAAAAAACATCCCAATTACCTAGATCTGTCCCCAGAAGAACAAACCAAGATAAGATTAGAAACACACCAGGCAAAGATTGTGGAGATTGACAGAAGATTCAATAGCTTATTTGGTAAATTATACAAAAAAAGAGTGATACTTTTAGATACTTGTTTTGATCTTTTAGACTCAAGGAAAATGTTTTACAAATATGCAAAAAAAGTAAACCTTTGGATACTTGAAATAAAATGTCCTTCAAATATTGTTAAAAAAAGAATTTTTGAAAATCCTCATGAACAGAAAAGAATGGTTGGTGATAAACAATCAAGATGGGATATCCATCAACAAATGAAGTCCTGGTGGAAACCAATTAAATGGAAAAATCATATGGTAATTGATTCTTCAAGGGATTTGGAAGCCCAACTAGAGATTTTTATTAGAAAATTAAATAAAACATAAATACTTGGTTTAATTTCTATTTACAATGCATGATTTAACTGGAAGTGAGGTATTGGAAGGTCTGCCTTTGGAGGCAGTGGTTGAAAATGCAGAGCACTGGGGTTCATTTCATACTCCTGCTCAGTTTATTAACTATCTGGGACACCAAACTGCGCAGAACTCTTTTTATTTGCAGACATTTATCCAATCAGAAAGGGATCTTAGTAATAAAGCTCTAAAAAATGCTCAGTTTCTTCAGTTTTACAATTTTGTGCTTTTAAGATATTTTCAAAGGACAACAGGAGACCCAGAAAATATACAGAATTTTCATTTCTATGATATGGATAAAGAAAATCAGATAGACTGGTTCATAGATAAGTTTTTTATTAATGAATAAATATCAATTACAATCTTGAGTTGCCACCAAATATGGTGGAAAAAATACAAGAAGAACTTAGAGGGTAGGGAAATCCAGATCTCGCGGAAAGAGTTAATTAACACAATTTAATGTTGTACAATTAGAGATTTAAATGAGGGTAGTCAATATATTATTCTTTTCTGCTTTTTTTTCTCTGAATACTTATATGGAACGAAAATTTTCTTCTTTGTCTTTGGATTCATACCAGTATAATACATACAAGTAGAAATGCTCATAGGAGTTGGAGTAAATACCTGTACGTGGTCTTTATGTGTAAGCTTAGATACAGCTTCTGCTAGTTCTTTTGCATCTTTTTTTGTAGAACCAGGATGAGCAGTAATAAAATAATAAGATAATCTATCTTCAGGAGCAATTTTTTTAAACTCTTTTAGAAATTTTGGAAAATCTCCCTGTTTATTCATGAGCTTAAGCACTTTTTTATTTACATGTTCAGGAGCAATTCTCAAAGTACTGAAATTATGAAAATCCACTAACTCCTTTATTAGTTCAGGAGTGCAAAGCCGATATCCAATTCCACTTTTAATATTTACTTTCTTAACTCCTTTAATCTTTCTAGCTCGTCTAAGTAAAGATAATAATTTTTTATGAGATCTGTCCAATGTTGGGCAGGACATACAATCCTTTCTGCACTTGTCACAATCAGTACCATACATATTTACAGTTGGACCAGTCAAATCATCAACCTGGCTTCTAAACTGAGGATGTTTTGTCAGTTTTTTAATTTCCTCAAGAATTGATTTTTCCGAACGGGAAACAATTCTGTCCCCCTGAGTAAGTTTAATAGAGCAAAAATTACATCCACCATAGCAGCCTCTATGAGTTACAACACTAAATTGAAATCCCCTAAGTCTTTTTGGAACATCTCTTGAATAATCTAGAGAGTAATAGTAATCCAAATCTTTTGTAGTATATGCTGGGAGTTTATACTGGAGCACATATTGATTTAAAACAGGCTCTGCAAGATTTTCATTATTTGAAAACAGCATATGCATATCACAAAACTTTTCTTTTGACTCTAAAACCTGTTTGTGACTAGGTAACTTTACAAAGTTTTCTGGCAATTCTCGACTAACAATGCAAGTTCCACCAATGCCCTGCAAGTTTTTATTAGCTTTAATTCTTGCCGCAATCTCAATAATCTGCTTTTCACCACAACCATAAACCAAAACATCAGCTCTAGAATCTAGTAAAATCGGTCTTCTTAGCCTGTTTTCCCAGTAATCATAGTGAGTAAACCTCCTAAGAGTAGCTTCAACTCCTCCTAGCACAATAATAGAATCCTTAAAATTTTTCTTAATCCAATTACTCAAAACAATATCAGCTCTATCTTTAACTAACTGATCATAATCCAGATGCTTATCCTCTACTCTTGGTTTTTTTAAAGGAGTATAATTTCGAACCATAGAATCAACACTTCCAGAACTTACACCAAAAAATAAATTTGGCTTTCCAAGAAATTTCACATCTGCTTCCTTAGTTACCCTATCTATTACACCCACAGAGTAGCCTTTATCTTCTAAAACTCTTTTAATAATAGCAGCACCACAAAGAGGGTGATCATAAAATTCATCTCCTAAAACCAAAATTATATCATACTTCATAAATTAACTCCTTTTCTCTTTCTGTTAATTCTACGTACTCTCCAGCTCTTAATTTTCCTAATCTTAATTTTCCTATACCCACTCGCTTTAAAAATACCACCCTATTACCCAGTGCTTTCAGCATTTTTCTTACAATCCTTTTCTTACCTTCATGAATTGTAAGCTCCATAGATTTGTCATTTATTTTTTTAACTTTAGCAGGATGTGTAGTATAATCCCCAACATCAACTCCTTTTTCTAATTGCAGAATCTGTTTTTTAGATATCTGTTTTTTAAGCTCAAGCAAGTAAGTTTTATCTACTTCATATCTTGGATGCATTATTCTATTAGCAAAATCACCATCATTAGTAAGAATTAACAATCCAGATGTTTCATAATCCAGCCTTCCAACAGGAAAAACTCTCTGTTTTACATCAATGTACTTCATAATAGTCTCATTATAAGCAGATTTAAGAGAAGTTACACAACCAACAGGTTTGTTAAACATAATATAACGAAGCTTTTGTTTTTTGACCAATTTGTTATCTACATAAATCTTGTCTTTTTTGCTAGCCTTATCTCCTATTTTAATAACTCTATCATTAACCCTGACTCTTCCTTTTTTAATTAATTCTTCGCCCTTTCTTCTAGAGCAATAGCCATACCTACTCAAAAGCTTTTGTACACGGTGCATACATATTATTGATTAGGTGCACAATATAAATTTAATGTAAAACCATAGATGTCTGAACCTAAAATCTAAAATTTCCTGAATTTAAAAGAGCTAACCATAAGTACACTCATCAACGCAAAATAATAAACAAGTAAATGTCCTAATCCTAAAAAAACAAGAATAGGAACAAATATACCATTAGTAGTCACAGGTAATCCTCGATAGTTTTTACTTTTTGAAATATTAAATCTGGCCAATCTCATTGTTCCAGAAACAACAAACAAAGGACAAATAATTATGCCCAGCTTGTTTATACCAATTAAATGCAAATACAAAACAATAGGAGCAACGCAAAAAGAAACAATATCACAAAGAGAATCTAATTCTTTACCAAACCGAGTAGGCCTGCCTCTTCTGGCAAATCTTCCATCCAGACTATCAGCAATAAAAGAAGCAACCATTAACAGTGCAGCATAAATATAATCTCCCTTAATTGAAAGAATAATTGAAAGTACACCACAAACACAATTAATTGCAGAAACATAGTCTGCAGCCCGTAGCTCTTTTGGAATTTTCACAATTATTCTTTTAAATAAAAGCTATATAAAAGTTTCTAAACAAATTCCTGTTAATAGAAACTAACCAGAGTATGTAAGTTTCTGATTATTGTTTTATCTTTTCAATAATCTCCAAAACACCCTCAACATAGGATTTTTCTGTTACATCATCTGCCAGCAATTTTAATTTCTCACAAGCATTTGCAACTGCAATCTTAAAACCATTAACATTAAATAAATCAATATCATTATCAGAGTCACCAACAACAATTGTTTTTTCTGGATCAATACTAAGCTCTTTTAATGCAATACCTGCTCCATAACCTTTATTTACACCTTTTGGCAAAAGCATAACCTCATCTACATTTACTATAAGATCCACAAATTCCTTATCCTCTCCCAATAACTCTTCAATTCTGCCTTTATTTTCAATAGAAGTGCTTAAAACAACTTCTCCTGCAGTAAATTCCAGTCTGTGTTTTTCAAAAAGTTTTCTTATTTTTTTAATATGTACAGAAGTGCTGACTATTTTTTTCCCAGATTTAGGAAAATAAACTATTGCACCATTCTCAGCCACAACAGCATCCCATTGTTTTTTTTCATTAAATAAAAAGTTTTTAACATATCCATAACTTCTGCCTGTGGCAAGTATTAATGGGACATTAATTGACTTTATTTTTGAATAAGTTCTCCAAGTAAAATCTCCTGGCTCATCTGATGTTAAAGTTCTGTCAAAATCAGTAATAAACCCCCTGATATTTTTTAATTCCAGCTCTTCAATACGTTTTGACTCATGTTTCTCTTTCATAAGCTGTGAATACATAATCAAATGTTTTTCAATACCAATATTCATACTAAACTTTTCATTGACCGTTCTCAGACTATTTTTCCCAATTTGCTTTCTTAATGAGTCACTTTTGAGCAATGCACTAATCCTGCGAGCAGTTGTGTCAATATCACCAACATCAACAAGATAGCCATTAAACCCATCCTTGACTTGTATTGGAATCCCTCCTGCTCTGGTTCCAACAATTGGTTTTCCACAACTCATCCCTTCAGTCACACTCAGACCAAATCCTTCTGTTTTTGAAGTAAGTGCTACAATATCAGCAGCATTATACAACTTTGGTAATTTCGGATAATCAATATTCCCTGTGAATATAACATTATCTTCAATATCAAGTTCTTTTATCAGATCCATTACTTTCTTAACATATACTTGTCTGGATTTTGAAAGCTTTGAGCTCATTGATTGACCACCCACAAAAACCAGCTTTGCATTTTCACCTTGTTTTAAAATCTTTGGCATAGCTCTAACAAGCTGTTCGTGACCACTTTTTGGATCAATCCTCTGCACGCACATGATCATTTTACAATCTTTATCAATATTATATTCCTCTCTAACCTTTCCTTTATCAACATCCATTATCTTAAATAGATCAGTATTACATATAGGATGAATTATTTTGCACTTTTCAAATTCAACCCCTGCTTTAACAGCAGCATTTAGGTAATCCTGGGAAGAAAAAACAATTCTGTCATACTCATTAAGGTGTTTGACTAAAAACACCTTTAAATTATCACTGATCTTTTCGTCAAAAGGGATATGCCATGTTAAAACAAGTGGAGTTCCCCTAGGAACATACCTATACAAAAACAATAATTGAAAATCATGAACATGCACTATCTCTGCTGGATGATGCTCTAATAATGAGCGAACTTCCTCACCAAAAGCAATATTTATTTTATTATAATCATTATATCCTGGCATTTCTGTTGCAGGTTGTGTAAATGATCCCTTATCAGTATGACATTCTTTGTAAATAGCTTCTTTGAACTTGCTGTAATTTTTAAGCATTTCTCTATCCAAAGGCTCTTTTGGAACTCTATGAATCTCTATTCCTTTAATATCATCTGCATTCTCTTCTCCAGAAGGTCTTAGGTGAACCTCAACTACTTCATTATCTTTTTTAACTAACTCTCTAGCCAGATTTAGCAAATAAGTAGAAACTCCACCAATATGCGGGTAAAATGACTGCGATGCAAAATAGATTTTCATTTAAAAACACTTCGTTGTTAGAATACTCCTTATATACATCATACGTAATAATTAAAATAAGCAGCAGATGTTTTTAAGTATTTCCCTCATAAGTCAATTTTGTACTCAATAGTTATCCTAAACAAATATAAATGAGTTCTAAACAATAGTATTTATGGATATTAGTTACATACTTGAATTAAGTTATATGAAAAATACAATTCAGGAATATTTAATCTTTTTAGGTATATTTTTAAGCTGTTTGGCAGTGTTGTACATATTTAAGATAATAATTTTAAATAGGTTACGAAAATACGCAAAAAAAACAAAAACTTATGCAGACGACTTATTAGTGGATATTATTCACAGTACACAGTGGCCATTATATGTAATAATTTCTTTGTATATCTCAGTTCAGTTTTTAACTGTTACAGATATATTTTCTACTGTTCTCAAATACTTAGTTATTACAACTGTGATATATTATTCTGTAAAAGCAATTCAAGAGTTTATTAATTATGCAGCACACAGATTAATTGTCAAAAACCGAAAAATAAAATCAGAAGATGCAGCAGCAGTGAACCTAATAAAAAAATTGTCAATATTTGTAGTCTGGGTTGTGGCTTTTATTCTTTTATTGTCAAACCTTGGGGTAAATGTTACCGGGCTTGTTACTGGTCTAGGAATAGGAGGAATTGCTGTGGCGTTTGCTCTCCAAAATATTTTGGCAGATTTATTTGCATCAATTTCAATAAACCTGGACAAACCATTTACAATTGGAGATTTTATTGTTATTGGTGATGACAGTGGAACAGTAAAAAAAATAGGGATAAAATCAACAAGAATTAAAACATTAAGAGGAGAAGAACTAGTTGTATCAAACAAGGAACTAACAGAGACTAGAATCCACAATTACAAAAAAATGGATAAAAGAAGAGTTTCATTTGAATTTGCTGTGGCTAGTGAAACATCAGATGCTAAACTTAAAAAAATTCCGAAAATTGTTGAAAAAATAATTTCAGGAATTGATAAAACTGAACATACTAGAACGCATTTATCTGAAATTGGAGACTTTAGCATAAATTACAAAGTAGTTTATCATATACAAGATAAAGATTTTGGATTATACAGAAGAGTTCATGAGAAAATTAACCTAGGTATCCTGCGTGAATTTAATAAACAAAAGATAGAAATGCCATATCCAACCCAAACAATTCTAGTTGAAAAATAGATTCTGTTTATCTGTTAAACACAATTTGATTTTAGGATATATAGAAAAATTGCTTTATAAACAAAGTCCAAAACTAAACAAAGTCCAAAACACTTATAAATAAAGCTCTCCTTTAATATTATATTGGGGCACAACTTAAATTATGTGTTCTTGCATAAGCATCTTACCCAATTAAATAATATTAATACTTATTTTTACAATGAAACAAAACTTAAAACACATTGACAAAACAGTTAACAAAGAAGAGGAAGAAAGCATATTGAATCTAATGTGGAACCAGTACATAATAGAGAAAGTACAGGTTTTAGGAAAAGAACAGAAAATACAAAGGTCTATGACTTTCTTAGAAGCAAAAGAGAGGTTTTTTGAAAAAAATGCATGCTAAAATAAAAAAAAACGATAATGGGAAATGCTTTAAAAGAAGAGCAAAATGTATAGTTTGTGGAAAAACATTCACAGTAAATAAAAAATCTGATTATTACACATCAAAATACCATGCAAAACTATATTGCAAAAAATGCTACAAAAAGTATGACCATGACTATAGAATAAACAAGGATAACGAAGAAAAGAAAAAAAAGAAAAGTAAGAAGAGTAAATCAAAGAAAAAGAAATCAAAAAAGAAAAAGAAAAGTAAGAAGAAGTCCAAAAAGAAGAAAAAGAAAAAATAGATCTAATTTATCTGAATAAAAAAACTTTGATACCTTTTTAAAACCAAGAATATTTATTCTAAGAAAAAATAAAATAACTAAAAAGGGGTGCAGAGGCTCACGGTCACTGTGTTCGGTGGGTGCCTAAAAGCACCAATCCCCACACTAAAGCCTTAAGCTATGCCTAAGGTCAGGAACGTTAGTGACATGATGTGGGGTATTGTCGCCTCTGCTTTGACTACCACTTTTTCGGAACTTGAAAATGTGAAAGATTTTCAGTCAGAAAATCTGCATGTAAAGAAAATCTGCTGTGAAGAGTTAATCCCATCGCCTAAAGGCGGGGGCTTTTGCACTCTTCCCTTTGACAAGCAGATGCATTCGTTCACTTTGTTCACTCGGCAGCTATCTTACGATAGCTTTTCAGACTCCAGAAGCAAAGCTTATGGATGCCGAACAAAACACGAATGTGTGGAGTGACTGCATTACAATGCTACTGGTTAAATGTCAGAAATCTATGATTTATGTGTTAGGAACGCTAGTGAGATAAGTCAGGGGCTGTCGGGAAGCGTACCTTCCTGAGCATGATCAGGACGAATAGTCCTGACATTTAGACCCAACGCATTCTAAGTAAAAGTGAGGAGTGTTAAAAACCCCATAATTTATTATGGGGATTGCTCCTCACCGCAGATTTTCGTTATGCAGTAATATTGTTCTAGTTATATTTAAAACACAAAAATATATGTTGTTTAGCGTAATATCACTTATTTTTGTTAAAAATCAGTAATAAAACCCAAACACTTATAAGTAACTTTAGGCTACTTCTTGTTATCAGAATAAAGAAAGAATAAACAGCAATGTGCTTTTTCTGAAAATACATTAAAATGTGTTGATTTATAATCTAAAGTACAAAGGCTGAATAGTTGAAAAGAAAAAGCATTGAAATTATTATTATTTTAATTGACTTTTTCTTAACATAATGAGGTAAGATAAAAATGAAAACATTTAAACAATTAGGAGTATGTAAACCTATGCTCAAATCAATAAATAAATTAGGTTTTGAAAAACCAACATTAATACAGGAAAAATCAATTCCAGAGATTATGCAAGGAAACGATGTAATTGCTGGATCAGCAACTGGATCTGGTAAAACACTTGCATTTGCATCAGGAGTAATTAACAAATGCGAAAAAGGAAATGGGGTGCAGGCAATAATTCTTGTTCCAACCAGAGAACTAGCAAATCAGGTTGCAAAAGCAATAAGAAAACTATCCAAGTTCTCAGGATTAAAAGTACTGCCAGTTTATGGTGGTGTTTCAATTAACAGGCAGATTCATAAACTAAAAGGAACAGATATAGTTGTGGGAACACCTGGAAGAACACTCGATCATCTTCAAAGAAGAACTATGAATTTAGACTATGTAAATATTGTAGTTTTGGATGAAGCTGACCGGATGCTTGACATGGGATTTATTGATGATGTAGAGCAAATAATTTGCAAGTGTCCAAAAGATCGGCAAACACTGCTATTTAGTGCAACAATTAGGCCAGAAATTAGCAGACTTGCAAAAAAATATATGGACCATCAGGTAAAGATATCTGGAACACCTTTGGTAGATCCAAGAGATTTAAAACAATCATATATTGATGTGCCAAAAAATCTAAAATTCTCATTACTTGTCCATTTATTGGAGCATGAAGACGCAGAGTTAGTAATGGTATTTTGTAATACCAGAAAAACAGTTGATTTTATCAGCAAAAATCTTAAATCTTATGGAATAAATGCAATAGCAATCCATGGGGGGTATTCACAAGCAAAACGTGAAAGAACAATGAGAAGCTTTAAAAGCCAAAGAGTGAATGTTTTAGTATGCACAGATGTTGCAGCTCGAGGTTTAGATATAGATGATATAACTCATGTATATAATTATGATCTTCCAAGAGAAAGTAAAAGATACGTTCATAGAATCGGGAGAACTGCTCGTGCAGGGGAAAAAGGAAAAGCAATCACATTGCTGGCAGAAAGAGACCACAGGAGTTTTTCTAGAATCCTTAGGGATTTTTCTTTAGATATTAAAAAAGAACAAATGCCACAAGTCAAAAGAAGAAAAGTTAGATGGGTTCCAAATAGGAGACGAGGTAGAAGACATCATCACAAAAAAAGGCGAAGGCATAAAAGACATAAAAACAGACGCAGAAAAAAACACAAAAAACATAACAATAGAAACTAATTTTTTAAACAATAAAAATTAGTATTTATGTTTTTATACCTCTGTCACAAGCACCATCTTTGTTTTGGTCTATCCACTGACCACATCCAGGAGAAGTGCATCAACCACCACTAATGCAAGAACCTTCAAGTGAGTTAGTATCTGTTTCAGTTAAACTATGGTTAGAATCTGTCCCGCATCCAGTAGATATAATCATAATTAATAGTAAAATAACTAAAAAGTGGTGCAGAGGCTCACAGTCACTGTGTTCGGTGGGTGCCTAAAAGCACCGATCCCCACAATAAAGCCTTAAGCTATGCTTAAGGTCAGGAACGTTAGTGACATGATGTGGGGTATTGTCGCCTCTGCTTTGACTACCACTTTTTCGGAACTTGAAAATGT
>JAANXH010000044.1 GCA_018263355.1 Candidatus Woesearchaeota archaeon | reverse complement strand
TTTTTCTTTTTTCTGGTTTTGCTTCACAAAGATTTAAAAAACCTAAAAGAATAGTAAAATTATGACAGAACTGATAGCATGTCTTTCAACTGGGAAAGGTACTTGGAAAAAGGTTGTTGATTTAATTAAGTGTTATGAATGGGAGCAGGTTTTCTTAGTTGCACCTGAATTTGCATTAAAAAAGTTTAGCATGGACAGACCTATTGAGTTTGTTGTTATAGATCAAAACAAGAATGTTGAGCAGCTGGTTCTAGATATTACAAAACAGATGAAAGAAAAGATTAAAGGAACACAAGTTGCTCTGAATTTTGTTTCTGGCTCTGGAAAAGAGCATATGGCTGTTATTTCTGCTGTTTTGAAAATGGGACTTGCTTTAAGGTTAGTTATGCCTGGCAAAGAAGATGTTGTAGAAGTATAATTTTTTCCTCCTGGCTAGACGGAATTTCTAAGGAATGAAGTAGGGCAGCTTGCTGACCGTCTGTGCCTGGGAGGAGGTAAAAAACTATTTCCTAACTCTTACTATTTTCCCATGATTTGCTTTTTGGATTTCTTGTGCAGAGACTTTTGTTAAAGCTTTTGAGGATCCTCCTCCAGCATACACAATTTTCATTTCCATTACTTTTGGATCTATTAAAAATATTGCATTATATCCAAATGCAGGGACTCCTCCAACAGGATATCCTGTTTTTTGCAGTACTTCATCTGGAGTTGCTATTCTTGGTCTGTCTATATTTAAAGCTTTTGCAACTCTTTTTGTTGATGCTCTGTGTTCACCTTTGACAATTGCAACTATTAGTCTATTTTTGTGCATCATGCAGATGCTTTTAATAAAATCTGTTTCTTGTGCGTTTGCTGCTTTTGCTGCATCACTAACTGAATGACATGATTGCTTAAAGATAAGATGTTCGCATTTGATTTTGTTTTTGTCAAGATAATTTCTAAGTTTTTGCTCGTAGTCCATAATCTATTTAGTATGTTTTCGGTATATAAGTTTTTTGTATTTATTGGTTTTTAGGACAACTGTTAATTTCAATAAACCTTCAGTTATTTGGCACCACCAATAATGGCACAGACGGATTTGTTTAAAATCCTATTTCGTTTGCTTTGCAAACTCCATCTGGCCATTGTTTGTGCCGCATTCTTGGCATAGCTTCAAGAGATTAATTGAAGACCAATCATTTTAAGTGGTGATTGTGGCGAGGTGATAGGGGAGTAGGGCTCGTGAGACCGTCTGCGGCCTCTTCATCTTCGCTGCTCCCTAGATCTTACAACCTCTGATTCAAAATATCTTTCTTGAAATTCCACTAGTGCTAGTATTTGCTGGTCAGAGTATTTTTTTCCTACAGGAGCGACAACTAATTTATTTTCATTATCATCTTTGCGATGGATTATTGCAATGCATGTTCCTGTAAACTTTTTTACTGGTTTGAACTCGCCTATTACATATGCATCAAGAGGCTCATTATCTGGTGCCATGATTTCCTTTACAAATCCATAGTTGATTGGGTATATGAATCCATGTTTTGGATGTTTGCTCCCCATTGGTCTGTCAATTGTTACTTTTAGCTTTTTTCCAATTAGTTTATGTATGTTTTCATAATTAATGTTTTGCATATTTCTTATTTACACCAAGTTTTATTTAAAGGTTTGCAGATTTTCCCAGGGAAATATTTATATATATGTGTATTGAAAATTAGTATATGCTAATCGAAAACTGTACTTTAATTGAGCCTTTATGGTGTAAGACTACACAGTCAGTAAGAGAAGTTGCAAAAACTCTCAGAGACAAACAACAGCGAAGAATTATAGTTCTAAAACAAGACAAACCAGTAGGTATAATTTCTACCACAGATATGAATAATAGGGTAGTTGCAGAAAATTTGGTTGCAGCAGACCTAA
The DNA here is from genome assembly GCA_018263355.1 of Candidatus Woesearchaeota archaeon. Taxonomy (GTDB): domain Archaea; phylum Nanobdellota; class Nanobdellia; order Woesearchaeales; family JAGVZT01; genus JAANXH01. The sequence continues at coordinate 2,862 of JAANXH010000044.1, read as the reverse complement.
AAGCAGAGGATATTATGAGTTCTCCACTGGATCTGATTTGTAATATTGGTGATGATATTACTGACATCTATAAAAAAATGGTTGAGAAAAAAGCATATTTTGTACCAGTACTCAAGGAGAATGAGTTTATTGGAGTGTTGACTTATGGTGAACTTGTAAAACAAGTAAGAGGTTTATTGCATGGGAAAAAAACTCAGTGACAAAAGTAAAGATAAGCTTCATTCTCTAATAGGCAGCGGGTTAGTTGATGTTATTAATGAAATAAGAGCAACAGAAGGGAGCATTCAAAATGATCTTAAAACACGAGTGCCTGAGTATGTTGTCAGAGATGAAGAACTGGGTTTAGACGGTACATTAGAAGAAATCGCAGAAGAGTATGGTCTAACAAGTGAATTTAATCAATACATTAAAAAAGATATTGTTGGTGGATTTAGAGGTTATATAGGCACTTCTCTTCATTTAATTACTTCACTAAAAGATGGTATTGAGGATGTAATTGAGAGTTTAGAACTGGGAGGTTCTGTAGCTGCAGGTCCTGAAACAGCAGGGATTGGAACTATTGCTGTGCAAGTATTAGGTAATACAGTGCAGATTCCAATCAATATTATTAGTCAAACAATATATTCTATGATAGCTGCTACACTTGGATTTGTGAGTGGAACTTATACAATTAATTGGAAAGGAGCAAAACAATATGCTGCAGATATGGCAATTGGGTATGTTGGTGCACTTGCTAGCTGTATTCCTATATTAGGTAGTGTTATTGAGCTTGGAACTAACCTTGATGATAAGAGAGACAGAATAGTTTACGCTTCGAAAGATCGTGCCAAAGTATGGCTACTAAATAGAATCCGGGCAGAGAAAGGACTTCCTCCAATTGAAAAAGAACCTGATCTTCTTGATATAATAGAATCTTCTATTGAAAAAGCAAAGTTAGGTAAAGTTAAAACTAAAGAGTACCAAGCTGAACGAGTGTATGCAGAAGATATGGCTTATGATACTAGCTTAACCTGATCTTATCTATTGCATCCTGGATTTCATTACCTGTATTAGATTTTTTTTCTTTAGTTAATTTTTCAGGTCCCTTGTCTAAATTGACAACTTTTGTTTGTTTGTTTTCTTTTTGCTCGTAAGAAATTTCAAATGTTGCATCTTTTATTCTTGACGCTACACCTTTATCTGGTTTATTTCCTGAAGGCTTTAAATTTACATCCAAACCATCATCCTGGTATCTTGGCAATATGTGCATTGAGAACTTTCCATCAAGATTGTCATCTGATTGTCCAATTTTTGCTATTATATTTGTGCCGTGAGCCCCTAGTCCTTCAAATACTGCTGTTGCTGAGTATGATGCTACATAAAATACATGCGCTGCCTCTTTTTTATTCAACTCTTCAAATGGTTTTTTTAATGTAATTACTAAATGGCCTGCAACTTTTGGGGTTTCAGATGGTTTACAGATTAGAATATCGTCTTCGTATGCATGTTGGGTTTGCATATTGATTTTCCAGCTTATTGGATCTCTTTTAATGTGATTGCCAATCATTATTTTGAGATTTTTTGAAAGCATTTGATTAGCTTGATTTAATTGCTGATCATCAACAGCTCCTTTTTTATTGAATTCATAATTAAAAATACTATCTCCTTTATCCCTTGGTATTATATGAAATAAAAAGTGTGGAGATTGCTGACCCGCAGCCCCACCATTAGCTATCATGATATTGGCTCCAGTTGTTACCATTGCTTTTTTAACAGCTTTAATGAACCTGGGCATCAGTCCAAATATATGTCTGAATGTTTCTGGAGGAAGATATGGAATTATGGGGTAGTGTTCTTTTGGCATCAACAAAATATGACCCTTTACCGCAGGGTTAATATCAAGAATGCCAAACATAAGTTTATCTTCATATATTTTTTGTGAATCCATTTCTCCTTTTAGGATTTTGCAGAATATACAGTTCTTTTTTTGCTCTTCTAATTGAGCTTTTACCTCTGGTGTTATTTGCATATTATTCTTAATAATTGTCGCTATTTAAAAATTTAGCGAAATAGGGCAAAGTTAAGCACTCTGTGTTAGCTTAATGCCTGATTGAAGTGAAGGAGACAACAATGGGCGTAAAAGTCATTAGGGAACAGTTTGCCTTATTCAGATTAAACTCCATACAATATGAATGTAGTTTAGCAAACTGGTGACTGAACCGGTATTATGGAGCTAACATTAAGTTGACTGCGAAATAGCAAGATTTTTATATAATTAGTATAAGAACATATTTATGAAAAAAGAGATTCTTATTGGAGCTGGTGTTGCCTTACTTGTTTTTATTTTAATAATGACTGTGCCCTGCAAAAAAGCTAAATTAACAGAAGAGCAAATTTCTCAATTACAGCAAAGATTAGAAACTAGTGATTTTGCATTTACTAAAACGTCTCTCTCAGCCCCTGATAAAAAATTACTTTGCAAAAGACCTGTTGCTTTTGGACTCGCATCTAAAAAGCAAGCAGAATTAAAAATAAAAACTGTTGAGAAAGCTGATTTGTGTTTTTATGGTAATCAGGATAACTGGGTAAAAACAAAAAAACATTCTGGGATTAATGAAGTTATTGTTAATATTCCAAGAAAGGCTAAGCCTTGTATTTATCAGTATAAAGCACAATTTTATATTGACGGTGCTGAGCATGGAAGAGCAAAAGATCTGTATGTTGTTGTTAAATAGAAGGTATTTTCCTTCCTGATGGTGCTTTTTTTGGTTTTCCAAGATGTTCATGCAATCTTAGAACTGCTTCATCTGAAAATGCATGCTCTAATTTGTGCGCCATTTCATGAACTTGTGAAACTTTAAATCTCAATGTTTCCTGCAAAAA